>CASFJK010000003.1 GCA_949295025.1 uncultured Pseudomonadota bacterium | reverse complement strand
GGTGAAAATCACCCGCACACAGCTCAAAATCCGATTGTTTTGGATATTGCTGCTCAGAACCCGAAAAATAAAAGGAGTGCATTATAATGGATTTGCAAGAAATCAAAAACGCCTCTAACAACGAAGAAGTTAAGGTTCGTAAACCCAACCGCGACAAATTGGGTCGTTCTTATGCCACAGGTAAAAGAAAAGACGCTGTAGCTCGCGTATGGATTAAACCCGGTAAAGGCAACATCACTATCAATGACAAATCCATTGACCAATATTTTGCTCGTCCGGTTTTGAAAATGATTATCAACCAACCGTTTGAAGTTGCTAATCGCGTTAATGAATTTGACGTTGTTTGCACTGTTAAAGGTGGTGGCTTGTCTGGTCAAGCCGGTGCTATCAAACACGGTATTTCTAAAGCTTTGAACGAATATGAGCCGGAATTGAGAGCTGCTTTGAAGAAAGCTGGCTTCTTGACCCGCGATGATCGTACTGTTGAACGTAAAAAATACGGTCGTGCAAAAGCTCGTCGTTCTTACCAATTCTCTAAACGTTAATCGTTTGGGCTTGGAAACAAGATACAAAAAAGGGGTGCAAATTGCACCTCTTTTTTTGTGTGTTTAATCCTCGTTTCTCAAACATATAGGAGAGTATATTAGACACATATTGTATGTATAAATACATAATGCATTATATTAATAAAAAATCCTGATTTTTCTAGGCTTTGAAATAATTTTTTTTGTCTTGCAATTAATATAAATATCTATATGATGATTCTCAAAATATCAAAAATAGACGATGGTTAAAATAATATAAATTGCAACAAAATGACTATATTTTACACACTTAAATATAATAAAAAAAATTTTAATTATTTGTATAAAATGTTTATGCAAATAATTAAAAATCAGTATGTGTATTTATGTTTAAATCGTGTAATAATTCTAGGCAGAATTTCTGAAATCAAAATTAATAAAATAGAATGTATAAAACACCGTTTATTTTTATCGAATATGATACTTTTTAAAAGGTGGTTTGATTCGGCTTTCTGTGATTGCAGAATTAAATTTTGTTATGAATTTCATCAATAGAGAGGAAATAATGAATTCAATATTAATAACTGGCGGTGCAGGTTTTATAGGAAGCCATTTAACAGATAGATTATTAAGTCTTGGAAATAAGGTCGTTGTTCTTGATAACCTTTCTTTAGGCCGCAAAAGTAATTTAAATCAGGCTTTGCAAAATCCTAATTTTACTTTCATCGAAGGTGATATTTTACACGAAGAAATATTGGATTCTCTCTTTAAGCAGCATAATTTTGATATGGTTTATCATTTGGCTGCAAATTCAGATATTGCAAGAAGTCATGCAAACCCCAATGTCGATTTAGATATGACATTTTTGACAACTTATGCAGTCTTGCAAAAAATGCGTCAATATAATGTTAAAAAGTTAATGTTTGCTTCAACATCAGCCATTTATGGACAAACAGGCGGTGCTGAGGTTAAAGAAAATTATGGTCCTTTGTTTCCTGCCTCACATTATGGTGCGGGTAAATTGGCTAGTGAGGCTTTTATTTCAAGCTTTGTTGAAAACTATGGAATTCAAGCATGGATTACACGTTTTCCAAATGTTTGCGGAGAAAGAACCACACACGGAATTTTGCATGATTTCGTTAAAAAACTGAAAAAAAATCCTGACGAATTGGAGGTTTTGGGAGATGGTAAACAAGCAAAGCCTTACCTTTATGTCAAGGATTTGATTGATGCTATTTTATTTGTCATCAATCATACAAATGACAAAATCAATTATTTTAATTTGGGTGTGGAAGGTCAAACATCAGTTACAAAAATTGCCGAATTTGTTATTCAAGCCATGAATCTAAATGCCAAAATCAGATATACCGGCGGCGACAGAGGTTGGGTTGGCGATGTTCCTAAGTTTGCTTATAATCTGGATAAAATTCATCAATTGGGTTGGAAAGCATCTTACTCTTCCGATGAAGCGGTTAAGCTCGCCATCAAATATATTTTGGAGCAAGATGCATGCAACTTGTAATTTTGGCCGGAGGGAAAGGAACCAGACTTGGCTTAACCGATATTCCAAAGCCAATGTGTCCGATAGATGGAATTCCCCTCTTGGAAAGACAAATAAAACTTGCTCAAAGCTATGGCATTGAAGAAATTTTCTTGCTGGAAGGTCATTTAGCTCAAGTAATTTCTGATTATTTTGGTGACGGAACACGTTTTGGCGTTAAAATCCATCACATTGTTGAGGAAAAGCCATTAGGTACAGCCGGTGCTTTAAGCCTCATAAAAGACAAGCTAAACGACAGATTTATGGTCTTTTACGGCGATGTGGTTATGGATTTTGACATACAATCCATGCAAACATTTGACGCAAAGACGGATTCTATAGGAACACTTCTTGTTCATCCTAATAACCACCCATATGATAGTGATTTATTGGAAGTAAAAGAAGAAAAAATTATAGCATTCTACCCCAAACCCCATCCGGAAGGTCAAAGATATCACAATTTGGTAAACGCTGCAGTCTATATCTTGTCAACGCAAGTTTTTGACTATATTGACCCCATGGTGCCACAAGATTTTGGAAAAGATATTTTTCCAAAAATTCTGCAAGCTGGTAAAGTTTTATGCGCATACAAGTCAGCTGAATATATCAAAGATATGGGAACCAAAGACCGCTTGCCCAAAATCTGCGAAGACGTGGCTTCAGGTAAAGTTCAACGCTTGAATAAAAAGAATCCAAGACCAGCCATATTCTTAGATCGTGATGGTGTTTTGATTAAAGATATGGATAAAAATCCGGTCGTTGAAAATTTTGAAATGCTTGACGGGGTTTCAGATTCTATCAAAAAAATAAATCAAAGTGGTTATTTAGCTATTGTTGTAACCAACCAACCCATGATAGCCAAAGGTCTTGTTACTTTTGAGCAAGTTGATGAAGTGCACAAGCAGCTTGAAACCGCTTTAGGGCAAGAGAAAGCCTATCTTGATGACATTTATTTTTGTCCGCACCATCCGGAAAAGGGGTTTGAAGGAGAAATTCCAGAACTCAAGATTGATTGTAAATGTCGCAAACCCAAACCGGGAATGCTCTTAAAAGCAGCTCAAGATTATAACATTAATCTTACTAATTCTTGGATGATTGGAGATAGAGAAAGCGATGTTAAAGCGGGAAGAGCGGCTGGTTGTAAAACAATTTTAGTTGGAAATATTCCTTCATCAGAAAAAGCAGATTATCACTGTCAGAATTTGTCAGAGGCAGTTAATTATATATTGGAGCAGCGGTTATGATTATTACTAGAACACCGTTTAGAATTAGTTTTGCCGGAGGAGGCAGTGATTTAGCCAACTATTATGAAAAATTTGGCGGAGCTGTCTTGAGTACGGCAATTGATAAATATGTTTATCTTTCCATGCATCCTTATTTTTTCAAAGATGGTTATTTTTTGAAATATAAAGAAGTTGAAGATGTGCATAATGTTGAAGAAATTAAGCATCGCATCATTCGTGAGGTTTTCAAACTTTACAATATAAAAGGCGTTGATTTTAATTCCAGTGCCGATATTCCATCAGGAACCGGATTGGCTTCATCTTCAGCCTTTACGTCAGGATTAATTACGCTTTGCAATGCTTATAATGAAACTTATCTCAGCAAAGAGGAAGTTGCAGAACAAGCCTGTCATGTTGAGATAGATTTATTAAAAGAGCCGATTGGCAAACAAGACCAATATGCTTGTGCTTGCGGTGGGCTGAATTTTATTGAGTTTGAAAAAAATGGTCGCGTAAATGTAGAAAAAGTGTTTTTAACAACTGAAGGCTATAAGCGCCTCGAAAATAATTTGATGATGTTTTATACCGGACAAACACGTGCCGCCGGAGATATTTTAAAAGAACAGAAGAAAAATACCACAGACGATGTGGCAAAAATCAACAATTTGCACAAAATGGTTCAGTTGGCCAAAGATTTGAAACAAGAGCTTTTGCATAACAATATTGATGCCATGGGAGAAATTTTGCATCAAGGTTGGATGTATAAAAAAGAGTTGGCCGGTGGTATTAGCAATGAGTTTATCAATCATTATTATGATTTAGCAATGAAAAACGGCGCAAGTGGTGGCAAATTGCTTGGAGCCGGTGGTGGTGGATTTTTGTTGTTTTATGTCAAAGAAGAAAATCACCAAAGATTGCGCTATGCCATGAGAGATTTAAAAGAATTACCTTTTAAATTTGATAACAAAGGTTCAACCATCATCCATTATAACAAGCACGCTTTGCGAGGAGAATATCGATGAGATATGATTTTAATGCCGATATTTTAATTTATCTAAACCGTTTGCAAGAAACCATCAAACGTTTGAATAGAGAAGAGATTAACAAGTTTATCAATATGTTGCTTGATGCCAGAGATGCCGACAAACAAATTTTCATCATGGGAAACGGTGGCAGCGCCTCAACAGCCTCACATTTTTGCTGTGATTTTAATAAGGGAAGCAGTTATGGTTTCAACAAACGCTTTAAGTTTATTTGCTTAAACGACAATGTTCCCGGAATGATGGCTTATGCTAATGATGTAAGCTATGATGATATTTTTGTTGAACAATTGAAAAACTTTTTTAATCCTGGAGATTATGTTATTGGAATTTCCGGTAGCGGTAACTCTAAAAACGTGCTCAAAGCTATAGAATATGCTAATGCTAACGGCGGTGTTACCATCGGCTTGACAGGTTTCAACGGTGGCAAACTCAAACAAATGTGCGCTCATAGCGTAAATATGAATGTAGATGACATGCAGATCAGCGAAGATCTTCATATGATGGTGGACCATCTTTCCATGAAAGTCATCACCAACCAAATGATTAATGATAACATAAAAGCCGCAGAGTAGGTAAGATGAAATCCCAAAAAATACTTAATGTAAGTGTAGTGATTCCAGTATTTAACATGGGAAAATATATTCGAGAATGTCTAGATACAGTTATTACACAGACTCTTAAAAATATAGAGATTCTTTGTGTCGATGATGGGTCTACAGATGATAGCCGCGATATAATCACTGAATATGCAAAACAAGATAAACGCGTTATATTGATTACTCAAAAGAACCAAGGAGCAGGGCCCGCGCGTAACAATGGTATTCGTCATGCCAAAGGAGAGTTTATAGCTTTTATGGACCCTGATGATTATTATCCGGAAAAAACAACACTCCAAAAGATGTATACTGCCGCCAAAGAAAATAAAGTATTGATATGTGGCGGTTGTTTTAGCGAACTGCATAACGGAGAAATTAGGACAACTTTTGATCAAGCCGGAAATTTTTGGGGGTATACATTCGATAAGTGTGAAAAAATATGTTACAAAGATTGGCAATTTGACTATGGCTACCACAGGTTTTTGTATAAACGTAAGTTTTTAAAAGCCAATCAGATATATTTTCCAGATTTGCGTCGTTTCCAAGATCCTCCGTTTTTTATAAAAGCTATGATAACAGCCAAGGAGTTTTATGCTTTAAATTATCCGACGTATGTATATCGCACCAGTTATAAAAAGGTAATCTACAAGCAACGCAAATTATTTGACATGATGCGTGGGTTGATTTTTGATTTGCAACTGAGCAAAAACAACAAATTGGCCAAACTTCATTATTTGACCGTTTTGAGAATAAAAAAAGAATTTAAGGATAAAATATTTAAATTTCCTAATTTCTTTTCGTTAACTTTTTTGATGTTGTTGTGTCAATTATATAAAAGTATTGATGTGTCACTAATACGAGAAATTAATCCATATTTTCGATTGTTTAGTTTTAATAAAAGTTCAAATGTTTATAGCAAGATATATTCCATTAGGTTATTTAATTTTTTGCCGTTAATAACAAAGAAAACTAATGCTCAAAAAGAAGAATTTATGCTTCTAAATATTTTGCCTATACTCAAAATTTGTACATCCAGTAAATCAGAAAAATATTTGTTATTTGGTTTTATCCCGTTAATTAAGATAAAGAATAAGATGCTGGAAAGAAACTATGAATACTACAAAAATCTGCCTGAAAAGTATTATCCGGAAGAGCTGAAATTTTGGTATAAGCGGGCTATGAAAACAGATTTAAATCTGGAAAATCCGCAAACATATAATGAAAAGATTCAATGGCTGAAACTTCATGCATCAACAGCTTTGAAATCTCGGCTTTCGGATAAATATTTAGTTCGTGATTGGATTAAAGAAAAAATTGGCGAAAAATATTTGATTCCGCTGATTGGAGCGTGGGACAAATTTGATGATATTGATTTTGATAAATTTCCAGATAAATTTGTTCTCAAATGCAATCATGGTTGCGGTATGAATATAATTGTCACAGATAAAAAACAATTTAATAAAAAAGACGCCCGTCAAAAGATAGAAAAATGGATGAAAACAAATTTTGCATATTGTGTCGGCTTGGAACTCCAATATAAAATAATTAAACCTAAAATTATAGCCGAAATTTATATGGAAAATGATGATAAAGATTTATATGACTATAAGTTTTGGTGTTTTGACGGGAAGGTGCATTATATTCAATTTTTGAGTGAAAGAGCCAAAGGATTAAAAATGGCATTCTTTAATCGGCAATGGCAAAAACAAGAATTTACCTATAATTATCCCTTAAATCAGGATGAAATCACAAAGCCGAATAATTTAGATGAAATGATTATGTTGGCCGAAAAACTATCTTCAGGATTTAGCCATGTTCGGGTTGATTTTTACCGATTAAATGATGGTACCATCAAATTCGGAGAAATGACATTCACCAGTGCCAGCGGTTATTGTCAATGGCAGCCCAAAGAATGGGACTTAAGATTAGGAAAACTAATTGATTTAAGTAAAGAGAGGTTAAAATGAGAATACAGCTTTTTGGTGATATTTGGGGCATTAATGAAAATATTAAATTTGATAAGTCTCTTACAGAAGCAGAATTAAGCATATGTGATTTAGAAACTCCCGTTACCGATGCTCAAAAGGGTATAGTCAAAGCAGGTCCCTGTTTAAAGTCATCTTTGGAGAACTTTAAGAAAATAAGGAATAATTTTCCTAATAAATTTATGGTTTCCATAGCCAACAATCATACCGGAGATTTTGGCGAAGATGGTATTAATGACACAATAAATGCCTGCAAAGAAACTCAAACTATTTATGGCGGAGTAAGTAATAATAATCAACAGGAACCCATGATAATTCAACAAAATGGGGTTTCAATTGCAGTTTTTTGCATTGCCGAAAAACAATTTGGTGTCTCTCAGAGATCATCTATTGGTGTAGATTATTTTTCCCCTAACTTATATCAAAAAATAAGACAAGCTAAAGCCACCAATGACATTGTTATAGTGTCTATTCATGCTGCTGCCGAAATGAGTCGCTGGCCATCACCACAAATACAAGAGTTGTTTAGAAGTTATATTGATTGTGGTGCAGATATTATCCATGGTCACCATGCACACGTACCACAAGGATGGGAAGAATATCACAATGGATTGATATTGTACGGGTTAGGTAATTTTGTTGTTTCTCCGCAAAGATGGAGCCAACGCCAAAATGGCTTATGGTCGCTTTCCGTTACCATAGAAATAGTTGATAAAAAAGTAAAATCTTTCCAAATCATTCCGGTTATAATCAATTCAGTTGATAACGATACAATAGAAATAAAAGCCGGAAATATAAATAGTTATGCAGATTATATCGCAGAGGCCAATTATCCCATAAACAACTCAAATGCTTTGGAGGCTCTATGGCAGGAATTTGCCATGATAATGTTTGAAACTCATTATGGTAAATCTCTTAAAGTAATTCCTCCCACTCCTAAGAACATCACCATAAAAGATAAGATTTCAGATATTAAACTGGTAGCATCGGGCAAATATGATAAGTTTTTATGCCGCCGCAATCAATTATCAAAACAAGATTATGCAGTATGGTATCACTTATTTGATTGTTTATCACATCAAAGCGCCATAGAAACAGCTTTAGGGATATTATCCGGACAACTTACAGATTTGCGTACCCCATACAGTAAAAAAATGTTAGAGAAATATTTTCAAAGTTTATAGGAGAAATTTAATGCCCAAAGTACAACATACGATACCGATAGTCTTTGCAACAATCGATGATGAATTGATATACTGCATGTATGTCACCATGGTTTCCATGCTTAAAAATAAATTAAAAACAACAAATTATGAATTCTATATTTTGGTTCCTGACAATTTTTCAGACACCAGTAAACAGAAAATTGGTACATTAGAACGTCAATATAACGATTGCAAAGTAATTTTTATAAATATGAAAGATGCATTTATTAATGCTCCAAAAATGCATGAACGCATCATTTATGCTACATATTACAGATTATTGATAGCTGAAGCGCTACCACAAATATCAAAATGCATATACTTAGATATAGATATTTTAGTTCGGCATGATTTGTGGAACTTATATTCTACAGATATGGAGGGCTACTATTTAGCCGGAGCAAAAGCTGGGTGGTACACATTTCCTGAAAATGCATGGTATGGGAAAGACTTAGGAATACCATCATTAAAGGGCTATATTCAAGCCGGTGTCGTATTAATGAATTTAGATGCAATACGTAAGGACAATATAACCTCAGAATTTTTACAGTTAACGGATAAAAAATTCAAGAGTCAAGACCAAGATATTTTAAATGTTGCGTGTTATGGACATATAAAACATTTGCCTCTAAAGAACAACTTTACAATAAATTGTTCAAAATATTCTGATGAGGAGTTAAGAAAAACATTCAGCCAAGATGAAATTAATGAGGCCAGAAAAGATCCTACAATATTCCATTTTGCCGATAAAATTAAACCATGGCATGATAAAAGCATATTATATGGCAATGAGTGGTGGAAATATGCCAAGATGACGCCTTTTTATAAAGAATTGAAAAAAATGATCATACAAAATAGAGATAAAACTATTTTGGCAAAACCAAACAAAGTATCAAAATTATTGCTGTTTTCTTTTATTCCTTTGCTCAAAGTTGAATATTATGATCAAAAAACGACATATTTGTTGTTCAACTTCATACCAATTTTAGAAAAGAAAGTGCATAAAAATAAAATTTATTACAAACTATTTGCAGTATTGCCGTTTCTAAAATGCAAAATCAAAGGAGAATTGTAATGCCAACGGTTTCGGTTGTTATGCCGACTTATAATGCTGAAAAATTTTTGAAAGAAGCGATTGACAGCATTTTAGACCAAACTTATCAAGATTTTGAATTATTGGTGATTGACGATAACTCGAAAGATAACACGTGCAACATCGTAAAATCTTATAAAGATAAGAGAATTAAGCTGATTAAAGGCCCTCAAAAAGGTTTGGCTACTGCCTTGAACTATGGAATTAAAGTGGCTAAAGGTAAATATATTGCTCGAATGGATGCTGACGATATTTCCTTACCTACCAGATTTGAAAAGCAAGTTACATATCTTGATAAACACCCTGAAATTACAATTTTAGGCACCTGGCAAGAGCATTTTGGTAGATGGAATTTTGTGCATAAAGCCAAAGGAACACATGAAGAATGCAAAGCTGAATTACTGTTTAACTGTGATTTATGCCATTCTACTTTAATATTTCGCAAATCTGATTTTATTAAGAATAATATCCAATATCCTGAAGGCTCACCTCAAGAGGATTATGAGTTATGGTTAAGTATATATAACAAAGTTCGTTTTGCCAATTTGCAAGAGAATTTATGTCGGCATCGCACTTATGAAGGTAGCATTACAACGCAGAAAACAGATATTTTAACAACATATCACGTTAAATTATTGCAGAAGTTTTTAAGAGAAAATCTCCATATAAAACTAGCAGATTCAGACTTAGATTTGCTGCAAAGAAAATATAATCCGTTATCGGGAAAAAGCGAAGTAGAAATTAAAGACTATATCATCAGACTAAACAAACTATTTGAGAAGATTGAAAAAAAGAATAAAAAATTCAATATTTTTGATCCGAAAATATTGCATCGAACACTAAAATTAAATTATCCAAATTTTGCTCGTGGCTATGGGAATATAATATCTACAAAATATATGAAATCTCTTCCGATACGAGTATATAGCATTGGAAAAATACCGTTACTTTCAGTTTATAAAAAGTTAAAAAGATATTGTTACCATTTGTTTAAATATATCCCCTTGCTTGATGTTGAGCAACATAGAAATAAAACTAAATACTTTTTGTTCAAATTCATTCCACTTATTTCAATATGCAATGTGGTAAGCAAAAATGCGCGTATTGATTTAATTTTTACCGGTTCTGCTGAAAATAACATTATACAGCTTTCCTATGATAAAAAGATTATCTTTTCTGCTCCCAACTGGTATCAAAATCCTAAGTGGATTACTAAAGTTGGAAATGGTTTTGTTTTAGATTTGATAACCTCGTTCTTTTATAAAAAAATTAATTTTTCTTTTCGATGCATTGGCTCCGGAAACTTAGATATTTGGCTTCGCGGGGTGCAGATTAATAAAGGAGGGCATAACAAACCCATACTTTTTGATTATAAAGATGTTCAAATTAACAACAAGACAATTCAATCATCACAAGCTGTTGCTTGGCATGATAAGCCATTAAAATATTCTATTTCGGTAAAAGACGGAGAATATTGTAATCTAAAACTAAAATATCGCCGTCATATTCCATCAATAAAGGAATTAATTGCTCAACTCACAAGATAAGGAATTCGTTATGACTAAAAAGTATCTGTTTTCTGCGCTAGCTGCTTTAGTAATTTTATGGATTATTAATCCGTTTATAATGCCTATTGAGCTTAAGGCCAATTTTGATAATAACAGAGCCCGGATAGATATTTATACTCAAGGGAATGTCAAAAATTCTGTAAAGGTTAATACTGAAGATAAAAGAGTTCAAATATTATATCCTGAATGGATGAAGTCGATTTCTTGGATAAAAAATAGTGGGACAGGAGCAAGTATAATCCTTAAAACAGCTAGTCATAATCGCATCGCAACTTTTCAACTTACGTCTGAAGGTAAAGGAAAACTTATCCTTAAACTTATGGGGACAGATTACAAAAAAGCTAATAAAAGAATCCCTGTCTGGATAAACTATGAAGAGGTGTTGATAAATGGCCAACCTATATCTGATTTGCCCATTGTTGTGAGCCACGATAAATCTTATAGTATTACTTTAGATGTGCAAAATGGTGAAAAGATTGATATTGTAGTCAAACATAAAAAAGCTCCGCTTTCACAAATTAATGGCTTTTATCGCTTTATTATCACAGATATTATTCTATTTGCATTGCTGTTTAGCGGATTTTGGTATGGATATAAAAATATCACAGAAATAAAATGGGATATAAATAAGGTATTTATCGGTATTATGTTGCCAATTTCTTTACTGTATTTGTGGTTCTTACTGGTCAATGAAAATGGCTATTTTTCTTCAGGATATGGAAACCATACATATTTTTGCGATTTCTTCGAACCGATTACCAAGGCTCTTGGTCTCGATAGTTACAGCCGAGGTGTGCAAAATCCTCCTTTGCTGAATATTTTATATTATTTGTTTGGGCAAACCGGAGATTATGTAAGCAAAAATTCTTTTGATGCTTTCCATCAAACCGGAAATTATGCTAAGGCACATTTGTTTATTTTTGCAATGGCCACATTTTTATTGTTGTCTTTATTTGATAAATACAAAACAGATAAGCCATATAAATATGCTTTAATGTTTATTTTAATATTCAGCCTACCTTTTAGCAATGCTATTAGCACAGGTAATCCGATGATTTTATCTGTAGCTCTCACTACGGTGTATCTGCTAAATTACGATAATGAGAATGCCAGAGTTAGAGAGTTTGCATTAATTTCGCTTGGCATTGCCTCTGGTCTGAAATTATATCCTTGTGTGTTTGGTCTTTTGACTTTGTATCGTGGTAATTTCAAAGAAACTTTGCGCTTGGTGTTATATGGTTTAGCTTTTGTTTTCTTACCGTTTTTGTTTTTTAAGGGTGGTTTGGCTAATGTTCCTTTAATTATAGAAAACATTAGTAAATATAATACGGGTATGTGGAATTATTTTAGTTTTCGCTACTTGATATATGCCAATGCCGGTTTTGATGGTGTTTTGAGAGGTGATTTAACCAGCTTGATTGGAGCCGATTATGCCCTTTTAGTAGATAAATTTATCCTTGGGTTAAATGGTATTTTATTTATATTGATTTTTGCAACCAACTATTTTCAGAAAAACGAATGGAAACGTATTACCCAGCTGGTATTGGTAATTTTAACCATTGTGAACAATCGTTCATATCCATATTTTGGTTTGTACTTATTTGTTTGCATTGTGATGTTTCTCAATCAAGCCAAACTGACCAAGTTAAATCTGGCGTATTTGTTTTTGTTTGTTGCCATATTAAATCCTTTGAAAATATTAAATAACGAGGTGCTCAGGGCAATTTCTGCACATCTTATGCTGATTATACTCACGGTTGAATCCACCATCAGTTTTCTGAAATCTGACAAAACAGAGTTAAAACAGATAAAACTGAAATTATTTTCTAAAGGAGCAAAACATGTATAAATTTCTTTGTTATACGGCTGTTAGTGGTTTTGGTGTCGGATATTTTCCTTTTGCATCAGGCACAGCCGGCTCGTTTGCCACTTTACCATTTGCTTTTGCCGCTGCCTATTTCTATGGAATTTGGGGTATATTAGCTTTGGCACTATTTAGCTTTGTTATTGGAGTTATCGCCTCTAAAGAAGTGTTGAAATATACCAAACATGACCCATCAATTATCATTATCGATGAAGTTGTCGGGCAGCTGTTGACATTTACGCTTGTGGCCAACCAATTAGTAGAGAATTTGAACGCTTGGTCGACTTATATCATCGGCTTTTTTCTGTTCCGCCTGTTTGATATTTGGAAACCTCAACCTGCACGTTGGGCTGACCAAAAGGTGCTTAATGCTTGGGGTGTCATGCTAGATGACGTATTTGCCGGAATTTATGCCGCAATTGTTTTATATGCTATCAGCAACTTCGTGGAGATACTTTAATGATAAAAGATATTGTCAAACTTATCCGCGTTAAGCAATGGGTTAAAAACGCTTTTGTTTTGGCTCCGTTGCTGTTCTCTCTGAAATTTACAGAGACAGATTCAATAATCAAGGCCGGCTTGGCTTTTGCCGCTTTTTGTTTTGTATCTTCGGTTGTGTATGTCATGAACGACATCTTAGACCGCAAGAAAGATGCTCTGCACCCTAAAAAGAAAAATCGCCCGATTGCCAGTGGTCGAATTAGTCCTTGGGCTGGTGGTGTAATCGAGGTTGTTTTGCTGGCTTTAGTTTTTGTTTGTTTATTGTTATTAGGAAATATCAAAACGGCTTTAGTTATAGGTATTTATGTTGTCATAAATATTTTATATTCCTATAAACTCAAACAGATGGTCTTGATTGATGTGCTGATAATTGCCTTTGGCTTCATTTTGCGCGTGTATGCCGGTGCTTATGCCATTGATGTTCCCGTATCTAGTTTTATTTTCATGGCCACTTTGTTTCTATCGCTCTTCTTGGGTTTTACAAAGCGTAAAGGAGAATTAATGCGTCGTGGAAGTGATGGAAGGGCCGTTTTGGAGCAATATCCGCTTAAAGTTATAGACCAATATATTATCATCTCTGCAACCTTGACCATAATGTGCTATGCCCTTTACACTCTTGAGCCCTCAACGATTGCCCGTTTTTCTACAAACAGACTTATCTATAGTGTGATTTTTGTAATCTATGGGATGTTCCGCTATGTCTATATTTTGGATAAAGATGAGAGTATCGAAGATCCTACCGACGGCTTATATAAAGATAAAGGCTTAATAGGAGTTTGCATACTGTATGTATTGTATGTATTAGCTATTTTTGCCGAAATTTTATAGGAGAAAAAACTTGCAACATATTCCACTTATTTTATCTAGTGTGTTTCTCAATGCTTTAGCTCAAATATTCATTCGTCAAGGGATGCTCAAACTTGGCAATATTTCGCTGAATATGGAGCAAATTTGGCACATGGCATTGTCTGTTTTTACTAATATCTACCTTCTTTCGGGTATGTTTAGTTATGGCATCAGCATCATTTTGTGGATGATTGTCTTGTCTAAAGTTAATGTATCACTGGCCTATCCTTTTCTTAGTGTCGGATATGTCGTTACGGCCATTTTGGCATATCTAATATTTAAGGAGCCTTTAACAGCTCAAAAAATATTGGGCATTGTAATTATTTGCCTTGGTGTTGTGGTCTTAACCTATAGTAAGGATTTTGTAAAATGAGATATGTTATTGTTGGTGGCGCTGGTTTTGTCGGACAAGAGTTGGTTCGACAATTGCAAACTCAAGGAGAAAACGATATTGTTGTTTTAGATATTGTACCGCCGCATATTTCTACAGCTTATGAATATCAAGATATAACCCAACCCATTAGTTTTGTTTTCAAACCGGATGATGTGGTTATTCAACTGGCGGCAAATCAGTATCATCATCGCGTTCCAAGAAAAGGAAGACAAGAGTTTTTTGAGAGCGTCAATTTGCATGGTACCGAGAATTTACTCCGCAAAATGCAACAAGACGGTGCCAAACGGATGGTTTTTTTCAGTACAGATATGGTCTACGGGAAACCGCAATATCTTCCGGTTGACACAAAACATCCGCAAAATCCCTTTGGTTATTACGGCATTAGTAAGAAAAAAGCCGAGTCGGTTTGTCGCCAATATCGGGATATGGGCATGAATATTGCCATCTTTCGCCCGCGTATGATTATCGGCAAAGGTCGTCTCGGTATATTAACCAAACTCTTTAAATTGATTGAACTGAATTTACCGGTTCCGATGATTGGTAATGGCAAAAATTGCTATCAAATGGTTTCGGTTAATGATTGTGCTTCGGCCATTATCAAAGCCGTTTCACATGGAGTTCCTAATCGAGAATATAATTTAGGATCAAATAATCCACCGCAAGTTCGAGAACTTTTGCGAGATGTTATTCATAAAAATAAATCCCATTCAGTTTTGATTCCGACCTGGGGCCGGTTGGTAAAATTTACGTTAGCCTGCTTAGGGAAAATCGGTTTGGAAATCATGTACAAAGAGCAATATATGATTGCTGATGAAAATTATCTAATAGACATTTCTCTGACAAAAGATGAATTAGGCTGGATACCGCAATATAGTGATTCTGATATGATGCAAGCCGCATTCGAAGAATATCAAAGGATTAAGAAGCAACATGGTTAATTTATTTGCAACCGAAATATATAGATATCTCCAAGATTCGATATTGGAAAAGAACAAGCAGTTTCAGAAAGGAGAAATTGAAACACTGAAGTTTCCTGATGGTGAGGTATATCATCGAATTGTCAAGCCCGAAACTGTGCGTAATCAGCCAGCTGTATTAATTTCCGGTACGATAAATGATGCTGCAATTATGGAAACCTACAATTTAGCTTGTGAGTTGGTCAGTGAGCAATGTTCTTCTTTACACTTGGTGATTCCATATTTTGGCTATTCCACTATGGAACGAGCCACCAAGAGTGGCGAGGTTGTGCCGGCTAAAAACATTGCCCGTATGTTGAGCACAATTCCATTGTCGGCGCAGGGTAATTTCATTTATCTGATTGATTTACACTCTCTAGGTGTGCAATATTATTTCGAAGGCTCTGTTCATACTATTCACTTGACATCAGAGCCGATTATGAAAGAGATTATCAGCGGGTTCGGAGAAGATATTATATTGGCCTCGACTGATATGGGGCGTGCCAAGTGGATTGAAAAGATGAGCCAAAGGCTCAATTTGGAAAGTGCCTATCTGATGAAAGAACGAGTGTCCGGTAGCCAAACTCGCGTCATCGCCCTGAGTGCCAATGTTAAAGGGCGCAATGTTGCCATTTATGATGATATGATACGATCTGGTAGTTCAATTATCAATGCAGCCAAAGCTTATAAAGAAGCAGGAGCCGATAAAATATATGTCTTGACCACGCACGGTGTTTTTGTTCCCGGTGCATTGGATAAAATGAAAGATTGCGGGTTGATTGAACGAATATATTGCACCAATACCCATCCTAATACTATTCAACTAAAAGATGATTTTGTTGCCGTGAAGGATATTAGCTCGATAATTATGGACGGATTGTTGGTAATTTAAAGGACTAAGAAAATGTTATTCTCAAGTATGACTTTTATATATGTATTTATGCCGATTGTTTGCATCAGCTATCTGCTGATTAAACAAGAGCTTAAAAACTATCTTTTGCTTATTGCCAGCATTATTTTTTATGCTTGGGGAGAACCGAGATATCTGGCAATTATGATAATCACCATCTTGGTCAATTATTATGGAGCTATATTACTCAGTAAGTATCGTTCTAAAGCTAAGCTGATTTTAACTTCTACCATTGTCATTGACTTGGCCTTTTTAGTTTATTTCAAATATTTTAATTTTATTATTGATAATGCTAATGCTTTGTTTGCCATGGATGTCAAGTTTATTGACGTTATTATGCCGATAGGAATTTCCTTTTATACTTTTCAGGCCATGTCCTATTTGATTGACGTTTACCGCAAAGATTGTCCGGTACAAAAAGATATTTATAAATTGTCTTTATATATTACACTTTTTCCGCAGTTGGTCGCCGGTCCGATTGTTAAATATCACGATGTTGCCGAGCAGATTGACAAACGAAGCGTGACCTTTGACAAAGTTGCTTTAGGTGTAAAGCGGTTTATTATCGGCTTATCTAAAAAGATGTTGATTGCCAATACCTTAGGTGCGGTTGCTGATAAAATATTTGCTCAACCGGTTGAGCAGTTTGATGCTTGGACAGCCTGGCTTGGTGCCATTTGTTATAGTCTGCAACTGTTTTATGACTTTAGTGGTTATTCCGATATGGCGATTGGTTTGGGCCTGATATTTGGATTCCGCTTTATGGAAAACTTTAATTATCCCTATATTTCCAAATCAATTACCGAGTTCTGGAGAAGATGGCACATTTCGCTCTCCACCTGGTTTAAGGAATATTTATATATACCGCTCGGAGGCAATCGAGTTGCTCGGAGCCGAATGTATTTCAACTTGTTTGTAGTTTTCTTGGCTACCGGTATTTGGCATGGAGCCGAGTGGACTTTCGTGGTTTGGGGGCTATGGCATGGATTTTTCATTATTTTAGAAAAAGCCACCGGCTGGCATAAAGAGAAAAAAGACTGGAAATTAAATTTAGCTCAACATGTTTATACCATTTTTGCCTTTGTTATTGGGTGGGTAATTTTCCGAGCTCCGAATTTGAGCTATGCCGGAGACTATCTCCAAAATATGTTTGGATTGATAAGTGAACATAAAATTGCTTATGAATATGCTTATTATATTGATAATATCGAGATTATGGCTATTGTTGCCGGTATTATATGTTCAATGCCGATATTTAAGAAAATATTAGATATCAAATACGAGCATAAGGTCTGGCGTAGTCTGGTTAATATCTGGTTGATTATACTGTTTATCTTATCATCAGCCACGGTGGCAGCTTCAACCTACAATCCATTTATCTATTTTAGATTTTAGACTGAGGAAATATTCATGCAGATTAAGCGCAAAAAAAGATTGATAATCAGTTTATTACTGACTTTGGTGATAATGTTATTAATTTCACCACTTTATTCCGGTGCTAATATGGATAATTTTTTTCGCGCTTTTAATAGTAAAGAGGTTCGTTTAAACATCTTTTTTGGCGGAGATAAGGATAATCAGTTGCAAGTTGTAGATTTGAGCAAAAGGGTCAAAAGCGAGCAACCTGATTGGTATAATAACCCATCTTGGATGAAGACCCCCGGTCGCGGTACTATGGTTCAAGCCAAAATATATCGTCAATTCCGCAAATACGAATTACAATATAAAGCTATCGGTAACGGCACAGTTTCAATCCATCTACTTGGCCCTCATAACAAATGGGATAATGGAAAAATTTATCCGGTTTGGGTTTATTATAAAAACTTCAAAGTTAATGGTAAGGAGATATTTTTCGATACAAAGAAGTTGAGTTATGAAAAAGGTTACAAATATGACATTTCATTAAAACATGGTGACTCGTTAAAGATTGAGTTTGAAGCCAAACGGTATATTCCGCTTAATTTGATTTCCGGAATTGAACCTTTGTTATTCATCAGTTGCTTTGCAATATCATTTTTGCTGTCACGTTTACTGGTATATTGGTTGAGCCAATTCAAAATCAAAGAGCATCATTCCCGCATTGATATTGTCTTTTTGAGTGTATTTTTTGCTTTGTTGTTGATACCAATGTCTCATATCAATCAAGACGAAAAATCTGTTCAAGAAAATCGGATGTTGGCGAAATATGTTCCGCTGATTGATAATCAAGGTCATATCAACCTCAAATACGGTAAAAACTTTGAGGCTTGGTTTAATGATAGGTTTAATGCGAGAGATTTACTAACAAGCTTACATACTTATATTCTGTTTAATATTAATACTTACTATGAAACATCAAAAGCATATATAGGCAAGGAAGGATTTGTATATACCGTTGGCATGAATATGATTGAGCTAGATAATCGACCAGAATATATTCAAAAATATATAATACAATTAAATTGGTTATATACGTTTTGTTCAAAAAACAATATTAAACCTTATATACTAATTGCTCCTGTTAAAGACAATGTTTATTCTGAATTTTCGCCAAGGAAGAAACACTTTTATAACAATACAACATTGTTTTTGCAAAAGTTGAGTAAACAAGTAGACATTCCTATTATTTATCCTTTATCAGAAAGTATGGCTGCAAAACAAAAAGATTATGTATTTTTTAAAACCGACCATCATTGGACAGAATGGGGGGCTTATATTGCTTATCAAGCTTTAATGAAAGAAATTCAAAAAACATTTCCCGCGATACAGGCCATTCCAGAAAGTGATTTTAATGTATTTTATTCAAACAAGGTTCGTGCTGAACATGGGCGCGGTTTTGGCTTGGGCACAGCCAAACGTAATCTAAACTTTCCTGATAAGTATATCAATTTAGACGCTAACTATAAATATTATGAACATAAGGAAGAAAAACTTTTGACCGTCTTAAAAGATGATAGGCTGGAGACTAAAGAATATACTTATCCTCATGGCGCTAATCTAACAGCTGTAGTAGTTGGAACTTCTTTTATTGAAAATTTTATGCAGTTTTTTCCATATAATTTCAAAAAATCCTTCAAATATAGAGCAAATACATATAAAGAATCCAACTTAAATATTTCTAGATGGGAAAAAAACATTAAAGAAAATAATACTGATATTTTGATTATAGTACTTCAAGAATCAGCTATTCCTATGCTATTATCTCTAAATAAAGGTCTAGATGATAAATGATAAAAATATCTTGCTATATTTTATTGTTTTATACTAAACATATAAGATATATATAGTGGAGTGAAATGCCAAAGATATCTGTAATAATGCCAACAAAAAATGCTGGAAAATACATCGCTGAAGCTATTGATAGTATTTTAGATCAGACATTTTCAGATTTTGAATTTCTGATAATAGATGATGCTTCAACGGATAATACATTAGATATTATCCGTTCCTATCATGATAAGCGCATCAAACTTATTAATGGTACGCAAAAGGGATTATCCGCAGCGCTCAATCTTGGCATATCTTTAGCTCAGGGAGAATATATTGCCCGCATGGATGCTGATGATATTTCCTTGCCAACACGTTTTGAAAAGCAAGCAGATTATCTAGATGCTCACCCAGAAATTTCGTTATTAGGAACTTGGCAAGAACACTTTGGTCGTAAGCATGGTTTCCATAAACCCAGTTCAAATCCAGATATTGCAAAGATGGCATTAATCTTTACTTGTGATTTTTGCCATTCTACAGCAATGTTTCGTCGTGATGTCTTTATTCAAAATAATTTATTTTATCCGGAAAATTCTCCAATTGAAGATTATGAGTTGTGGTCGAAAGCAATTGAATTTATCAATGTTTCCAATATTCCAGAAGTACTTGGAAAATATAGAATTCACAATCAAAGTGTCACAACACAAAAGGTAGATATTTTGGGCGAATATGATACAAAAATAGTTTACCATAATTTAAAGTACTATTTTAATATTGACTGTTCTTGTCCTAATTTTTTACTGAAAAGTAGAAGAGAACAAAATTATAAAGAAATGAAAAAAAATAAAAAAATTGAATACCAAAAACAATTAGATAACTTATTTTATGAAATAAAGCGTAAAAATGCCATTTCAAAGTTTATAAAGGATATAAATATAGATGAGGCAATAGCATATTGTTGGTATCTTTTCTGTCGTTACGATAATTTTATCCAATCAAATTTTGCTCCTAAAAAAATTGAAAAAAATGTATATGTTGGGAAGCTATCATTCCAACCGATAACCAAAAATTTATATTTCAATTTTTTAGGATTAATAAAAATTAAGATAAAAAAATTAAATTTATACAATTTTTTGAAAATGAAACTAATGAAAATAACAGATAATTAAAAAAAATACGGAGTAATAAATTCCATGCATATAGTTAATGTGATGATAAGCAAAACATTAGGTGGTGTTGAGCAAGCCTTCCTTGACTATAATCAAGCATTGCTTCTTGCCGGAAACGATGTTTTATCTGTTGTACATAAAAAGACCAAGCTTTTTGATAAGCTTTCTATTCAAAAAGGATTAAACGTCCAATATATTAACTTTAATCAATTTAATTATATTCTAATATGGAGTTTGTACAAATCTTTTAAACAGTTTAAAGCAGACGTTATTATCACACATAGTAAAAAAGCTGTCCCAATTTTAAGAATAGTAGCGAGTTTATTGCATGTTCCGTTGATTGGCGTTTCTCATAATCCGAAATATAAACTTGTAAATAAGTGTGATGCCATTTTTTCCATCACCCAATATCAAAAAGATATATTTATCAAACAAGGTTTTTCAGCAGAAAGTATTTTTGTAATACCGAATAGTATCTCTGATATAAAACCATATCAAAAAAAAGAGTGGCATAATCCGCCAATAATTGGAACCATGGGGCGTTTTGATCCTATGAAAGGGTTTGATACTTATCTCAAAGCTCTAGGTATATTAAAAAAACAACATATATCTTTTCAAGCTGTTTTGGGAGGAGATATTCAAAAAGCATATCCGGAAGAAAAAGCAAAATATCTACAAATTGTTGCAGAGAATAATCTCCAAGATAATGTAAAATTTATTGGCTGGGTTAAAAATAAAGAGGATTTTTATAAAAATATAGATGTCTTTGTCCTTTCTTCTAATTATGAACCTTTTGGTATCGTTTTGTTAGAAGCAATGTCTATGGGGATTCCGATCATTAGTTCCGATGCGGAAGGCCCATCAGAGATATTTAAAGATAATCAAGACTGTGTATCAATGTTTGCAAAAGGAGATGAATTTGATCTAGCAGAAAAATTGAAAACATCTTTGCAAAATTTTGAAGAAACGCAAAACAAAGCTCAAAGAGCATGGAATTTGTGTAGCCAAAAATATACAATTCCAGAAATCAGTAGAAAACTGAATACGGCATTACAAAAATATAAGGAGCTAATATAATGGAAAACCCTCTAATATCAATCATAATACCTGTTTATAATACCGAAAAATATCTCTCTGAATGTTTGGATAGTGTATTAGCTCAATCATATAAAAATTGGGAAGCAATTTGCATTAACGACGGTTCCAAAGACAATTCATTGCACATTTTGAATGATTATGCCAATCGAGACGAAAGAATAAAGGTAATAAATCAGGAAAATAAAGGTTTGAGTGAAACAAGAAATATTGGTCTTGAACAAGTTCAAGGACAATATATAATGTTTTTGGATAGTGATGATTTTTGGCATTCAGAAATCTTAAGTATATTAGTTAATATAATAAAAAAAGAAGAATGTGATATTATTTCATTTTCTTATAAAAAAGTTTTAAATGGAAATTTTAAACAAAAAAACTATAAGAAACCTTCAAAATTTAAATTATATTCCAATCCTCTTATCAATTTTATTAAAAGAAAATATAAAACCACGGGAGTTGTTTGGAATAAAATATATAGAGCAGATTTGATAAGAGGAATAAAATTTGTAAAAATAAATCCGGGAGAGGATAATATTTTTGTCTTTGAATGTTTAGGCAAAAGTAAAAAAATAGCGGTTATTGATAATGAATTATATTTTTATAACCAAAATCCATCATCAATTATGCACACAAGTCAAGAACAAAAAATAAAACAATCTAAAATAATAATTGCAGAAAATATCAGAAGAATTATTCAAAATTTTGCTCAAGATGAAAAAAAATACAATCTCTGCAATTATTATCTACATAATAGACTTATTTTTAGAGACAGAATAATATACATATTAAAGAAAAAAACTCCAATTAAAGAAATAATAGATGAGATAAAAGCTCTAGAAGAATTAAAAGAAGATAACTTTTTTGATGAAAAACAACTCACTTTAAAAAACAAAATTATCTGGTCTTTACTGTTGCACAAGCAATATAAATTAGCAAAGATATTTGCTAGATTTGGGGGCTGAAATGAAAGAATATGACATCGTTTATTCAATCGGTTCTAATTGTGCATGCGCCATATATTTAAATAAAAATAATTTAAGAAAGATATCCGGTCCTTTTGATTGGTTAACAGGTGCAGATTTTAAATCAAGAATAGCTTTAATTTTGAATGATTTTGATGGCTTTATGAATATTGAAGATTTTGAAGCTGTTTTTCAAGACAGAAGTGTAGAAAATGAATATTACATAAATAAAAAAACAAATTTTTCCTTTCTACATGATTTTCCTAAAAATGTTGCATTGAAAGATTGTTTTGAAGAGGTAAAACAAAAATATGATCGCAGAATAGCCAGATTTTATCGAAATATAAATGAAAATTCAAAGGTCCTGCTCGTCTGGTTTAGTTTAGATTCAAAAATAAATGATGGAGAACTTGTAGACGCGTCTAATAAACTAAATAAAAAATTTAATAAGAATATAGATATTTTAATTATAGAACATGATGAACAGTTAGACCATAAAACTATTAAATATAATGAGCTCTCTCAAAATATAATGAAATATACTCTTTTTGCAAAGAAAGATGATGAAGTAGAGGGCTTCACAAGAGGAAATATAAAAAAATGCAATCAAATATTTAAAAAATATTATTTGAACTATAGCTTAAGCCATAAGTTTAAAATTGCATTATTGAAACCTCTTATTAATTTTATTCCAATCAAAAAACTTAGAAAAAAAGTCAGAAATAAAGTATTACACCATGAATAGAGTTTATAATAGTCAAAACATGATAGGCAGGGAATAAATATACTATGAAGACATTTATAAATAAGCATTTAAAAAAGATAAAAAAGATTTTTGATCGTTATGTAAATGTTATTTTATCTATATTAAATCCACAATCTCCAAGAGTTTACTTATCTGTGAATGACAAGAACAAAGAGGGCGTGGACGTAATTGTCGTTGCATTCAATGATCTTGGTCTTATTCAATATCAATATGGACTGATGAAAAAATATCTAACAAATTATAGAGAAATTATTTGCGATAATTCAAATGATAAAAGTAAGTCAGAAGCAATTTATCATTTTTGTATTGACAATGATATCACTTATATAAAAGTTCCGCATTTTATGTTTGAGAGTCCAAGTCATAATCATGGAAGAGCATTAAATTGGATTATGAGAAATGTAGTTAAAAAAAATAAAAGAGATTTTATGTTTCTTGATCATGATATGTTTCCTTTTAAAAAAATTGATTTAAATCATTATCTTCAAAAACCTTTTTTTGGAAGAATAAGAGAAAAGGGAATATATTGGTACTTAACACCCATCATATGTGGTTTTGAATTTAAAACATTAACTAATTATAAAACTGATTTTTTACCTAATAGAGGCTCAAAAAGAGAATTTTTAGATACAGGCGGAGGTAATTATTTTACTATATATCGATATTTAAAACGAGATGATGTCAAAATATTAAGTGTAAAAAAATATAATATTAAAACAAAAGAATATTATGAAGAAGAACGTAAAAATGAAGAAGTATATTCTGATGAGATAGAATTTATTGATGATAGATGGTTGCACATTCAAGGTGGATCTTGTTGGGGTGGAAAACATAACAAGTTTGAACAGGTAAAAAAATTAATGGATGAGCTACAATAAGATAATGCATCATTTTAATTCTAGTCTAAAAAAATAAAAGAGTGCTAAGATTTTTAGCACTCTTTTATTTATCTATAAACAGGCTCTGTTTACATAGCTTGCTAAGATAACCATTTCATATTAATCTATTGCCATTGAATAAAATTATTTAGACAGCAAAGAATAGTAATATGAATGATATATATCGTGAGCTGCGTCATACCATTGCTAATAGTAAAACGGTTTCTTATCCTAAAAAAGCAAAATCGGAAGTAGAACCGTTATCAGAAACTTATGTCAATTTGATGGTCAATAAAGTTTGTACCCAACAAATTGGTCTTTCCAAACCTCTTGCAGAAGGAGAGACCCCAACCGCCGAAATTGTTTTAGGGTATCCCGGTGCAGGAAAATCTAATGTCGAAAGGTCTTTGTTAAAAAAATATAATGGCAATTTAGTCGGGGCTGATTTTGATGAGTTTCGTCCTTATGATAAACGTGTTTTAGAGGCAATCAAAGAAAATCCCTTAGTCGCAGATTATTATTGTCAACTTCCGTTAGCTTTGCGAGATAACATGCTTTATCGCACGGCAGAAGCCCAAAGGCACATTATGATATCTACACCATGCATAGATATAAATGAGCATCCTAAAAAATCTTTAGAAGCGATATTTGGAAAAAAAGGTTATCATCTCAACATCACCTATGTTGCCGCCAATAAACATATGTGTTGTTTGAGTAATATAACCAGATATTTTCAGGCTCTGCGTCACAATATAGAGCATCCTGAAGAAGAACCTATAATTCCCAGATTGGTCTCTTTTCAAAATCATGATTTTTTGTGTGGAGAAACTCTAAAAAAAATCAATTTTGTTGTTAAAGGTATAAGCCAAGGTTCTCCAATAACCATGCAGGTTGTTGACAGAAACAACAATTTGCTTTGTGATGAAAAAGATTATCAAAAAATCCCTCATGTTATCAAAGCCAAAGAGCGCCAGCCATTGTCTCATTATGAGGAAAAGAGATTATCTTTTGAATTAAATTATATTGCAGAATCAATTCAAATGTTAGGCTTGAGCAAGCAAGAAAAAAGAATTTTATCAGAGTTCTTTAATGGTCGTTTATCCAACCACCAAAATCTTGCTTATCATAAATTCCGCTATGGAGGGAGATAATAATGCATTTCAAACCAATAACCAATTTTTCTTCGGCAACAATTCTTATTTCTAATGATGATGGAATTGAGGCAAGGGGGATAAAACTTCTTGAAAAAATATTAAAACGTTTGGGTGCGGATGTTTGGGTCGTAGCTCCCAACAAAGAAAAAAGTGGTGCCAGTCATGCCATAAGTTCAGATACTTTGAGAAGTATGGCAGGGCATAGTTCAGCCGAAAGTTTTCCCAATGTTATTCATAAGATTGATGAGCGCCATTTTGCCATAGAAGGAACACCAACGGATTGTGTTCGGATTGCTTTATCAATAATTATGAAAAATCAAACTCCTAATTTAATAGTTTCGGGCATAAATAACGGCAGAAATATTGCGGATGATATCACCTATTCGGGAACAATCGGTGTTGCAATAGAAGGTTTGTTGCGAGGCGTCATGTCTATAGCGGTTTCTCAGTTAACAGATGGAGCCGAGATTGTTAATTGGGATCTGGCGGATATTTATTTGGAGGACATAATCCGAAAAGTGTGTGCTCAATCCTTTAACGCAGATTGCTTAATAAATGTCAATTTCCCTAACGTTCCCACGGAAGAAATTGGCAAAATAGTAGTTTGCCGCCATGGAACCAGACGCTTTAAAGAAGGAAGCGTGGAAAAGAAAAGAATGTGTATGCAAAATTTGGATGGAATATATGTTCCGGAAAGTGCTTTTCCGGATGATGACAACGAAATTCATTCTAAAAACATCACTATTTCGGCTTTGAGTATTAATCTGACAGATGAAAAAGAAAATCAGAAGCTAGCAAAAATATTTTTGTAAATAATTAAGAAAGGCTCGAGAATAATCTCGAGCCTTTAAGCATAAAATAAACTATACAGCTTTTTGAACAAATGCCTCAGGTACAATCAACTCAGCATCGGTTGCATCCAAAACATCTTCCAAAGAAAAGAGCGGGTTAATTTCTTTCAAGACCAAACCTTGAGGCGTAACATCAATAACGCACATTTCAGTAATAATCATGTCCACTTCATGAGCTGCGGTGAGGGGAAGTGTGCATTTTTTTACAATGCGTTTTTCTCCTTTGGCTGTGTGTTCCATGGCAATAATCACTTTCTTGGCTCCAACCACCAAGTCCATAGCACCGCCCATACCCGGAACAAAAACTTCCGGCACCATCCAGTTGGCAAGGTTTCCTTCTTCATCAACTTGGAGGGCTCCCAAAACAGTCACATCAACGTGACCTCCGCGAATAAGGGTAAAAGACATCGTTGTGTCAAAAAAACAAGCACCTTGTTTTGTTGTCACGGGAATTCCACCGGCATTGGTAACAATCGGTCGTTCAGGAGCATTAAAATCGCGATGCCCAACTCCAATCATTCCGTTTTCAGATTGAATAACAATATTAACATCGTGCGGAACATAGTTTGCCACTTCGGTCGGTAAGCCGATACCCAGAGTAACAACATCACCATCGTGAAGCTCTTGAGCAACACGTTTGGCAATAATTTCACGTTTTTGTTCTTTAGAAAGTTCCATCATAACTCCTTAATTGGCAATATAATCCACAAATACCCCAGGGATAGTAACATAATTTGGATCAAGCGGCTCTTCAGAAATCTCCTGAGCTTCCACAATAACAGTGTCAGCAGCCGTAGCCATCACCACGTTAAAATTGCGGGTTGTACCTTCCAAAAAGGCATTGCCGAATTTATCAACTTTATTTGCATAAATCAGAGCAAAATCTGCTTTAAGCGGCTTTTCATAAATAAACTTTTTGCCGTCTATTTCTAAAACTTTTTTACCTTCTTCGACCACAGTACCAACGCCTGTCGGAGTAAGCACGCCGCCCAAGCCGGCTCCTGCCGCGCGAATACGTTCAACCAAAGTGCCCATAGGTACCAATTCGACCTCAATTTCTTTATTGGTCATTTGTTTTCCTGTTTCAGGGTTGGTGCCAATGTGGGTAGTAATCACTTTTTTCACCTGTTTATTGACAATAAGTTTACCTCGACCTGAATCCGGAATACAGGTATCGTTGGCAATAAGCGTAAGGTTAGAAGTTTTATTTTTTACCAATTCATCAATAATCTTAGCCGGAGTACCACAACGCAAAAAACCGCCAATCATAACGGAAGCGTTATCTTTAACAAGCTTTCCGGCCTCTGCAATCGAAATTATCTTTTTCACAATAGACCTTTATTTGTTGAAATGATTGGAAGCAATATATCTTATTTTTTACAAAAAGTCATCACTTTTTTACAATTTTGCGGATAAAGGTTGTTGTAAAGTTTCAATTCATGCTTTTACTTTTGCAAAATTTTGATAATCTTAAAAAGTAAAAATAAAGGAAAATAAGATGATTTGCCAAGAACTCAAAGTAACAGAAGCCATAGGAATGTACCTGTTCAACCAAATGGTTGTCGGGGGTGTTTTTTTTCCAAAAGCGCACAAACTCAGCGAAGATGATATCATTTTGTTCAAACAAAATAATATTGATAAAATTTTTGTAGCGGGAATGGAAGATGGCGATATTACTTTTGAAGCGGCTTTAGGAGAGGTTGCGGCCAAACTTTGCGGCAAAAATACGGCTTATAGTGTAGGTGAAGACGGAATCTGTCGCATTGCAGCCGGTATAAGTGGCGTGTTTATGCTCAATGAAGAGCGTGTGGCTAAATTCAATCGTCATGGTAGTTTCTTTATCTTAAATACCATCCAGCCATATAAAATGGTCGAAGCAGATACTATCATCGCTGAATTAGAATTAAACTTGCCGATTATCCCTCAAACAATGGTAGACGAAATTTTATATAGCCTTTCCGGCAATAGCGATATGCTCTCCATACATGATATAAGTTCAAAAAAAGTTGGACTGATGTATACCCGTTTAACCAACGATAAGGCCGAAACCAGACATTTTACCAATATTGTCAAACGCTTGGTGAAAGATTTTCCTAATATGGATTTAAAGTTTGAGCATGAATATGAAACACCGCATCAAACAGAAGAGGTTGCCAATATTTTGCAACGTGCCTTAAAAGATGATAATGATGTTTTGTTCATTCTACCAGCTCAGCAAACACGTTGCCCGCATGATACCATTGTTCAAGCCCTAAAAAGCATTGTTGATGAAATTGTTTGTCCTTATTTGCCGCAAGTTAATGCCGGCGACTTTATAATTGCTTCCAAAAAAGGAAAACGTATTATCGTTGTGCCATATAATTACGGAATTATTGATAGTTCATATGCGGTGCGTTATATCAAACAGGCCATTGTTGCCGATAAACTAAATGTGTTTGACTTTGATCATCCGCAAAACTTTATAATCACTCGCGAAACAAAATTACCTGAAGAATTGATGCGCAATTACATCACCTCCGCCGGCCATGATGAAAATGGTAAAGAAGCCAGAATAGCAGCAATTGTTTTGGCAGCAGGCTTAGGCACTCGTTGCCGTGGTAATAAGTTGTTGGTTGATATAAATGGTGAGCCATTGTTTATGAAAGCTCTGCAAGCTGCCGTTAAGTCTAAAGCATCTCCGGTGTTTCTGATTACCGGTTATCAAGCCGATTTGATGGAAGAATATTTAGATAAAGTTGATGTTAATGTGTTATATAACTCCGGTTATCGCTCTGGTATAAAAACATCTATTTCCATGGGTATTAAGTCTGTGCCGAGTTTTTGCGACGGTGCAATTCTCATTCCGGCAGATATGCCGAATATCACCAAAGAACATATTGATAATATGATTAAAAATTTCAAAAAAGGAAAAGACAAACAAGTTATAATGTCCATGTGTGAGGGTAAAAAAATCAACCCGATTATATGGAGCAAAGAGTTATATGATTTTGCCGATATCGTTCCCGAGAATGCACATTTGCGACCGGTTTTTGTTGAGTTTGCCGATTATACCAAGACCATTGAGATAAAAGATAAAAAAGAAGCCTTGGATATTACTTATCCGTTAGATTTGGAAGAATATGCAAAGGCTGTGAATAAGAAAACAAACTAAATTCAAACCAATTTGTCCACTTCCTCAATCGGTTCATTTTTTTCATAAAAATGTTTGAGGTAAGATTGACTTTTGCGTTCTTTTTCTTCTTGAGAAATCATAGATTGGTTGTTGCCATAAATCCCAATCTTGCTAATATTGTTCGGTAAAGTATTTTCAGAAGTTTCATAAACACCGCTGGCAGCCAAAGCTTCTAAAGCGCTGGGCACATAAGTCTGCGACTGATTTCCTGATAACTCAGGCTCATCAGCTGGCTCTTTCTTAGCTTGTTGATAACCTTGTTGATTTTGATTCCCTTCATCAAAATCTTGTTTTATCAACACATTATTAGCTGTATCAATGTGCTCAACAAAACTATCGCTTTGACCTTGCACGGCATATAAGCGATCATTTTTTTTAGTTGTTAAGGTAGCGCCTGATACTTTTCTGGTAGACGATATACTCATTGTTATTCTCCAACGGTACTTAACACATATTATATTTATAGCACAAAAAATAATTAGAATCTATAATTATTTAATTATTTGATTTCTCATATAAAATAATAATAAATAAAAAAAGACGTCTAAGACGCCTTTTTTATTTATTCTTTATCTGTTTTATTTTCTTTTTTTTCAGCCGCTATTTGGTCTTTTTTTTCTTTTGCTTTTTGCAATAAAACTTTTCCCAAATCAACAGCCTTATCTTTCACTGCGGGCAAATCTTTAGCAAAGAAAATAGCGGCCAAAACGGCAATAATCAGAATCCATTCCAACATATCAATTCTCCTGTAACTTTATCTTTTCCATAAGGCGCAAAGTTTCGGTCGCATCATATTTGTCATCATATTTTTCAATGCTTCCGCAAACGCGTGCATAATCTTCTTCAAGTTTATTATATTCTTGTATCTGAGGCTTATTTTTAAATATATTTTCAATCTTGGCAAGTCTAATCCGCGACTTATCCGTTAAAACCGGACATCTTTTGCAAAAATCAGTCATTTCGCCAATATCACCATAACAATAGCATACGGCATCACAACCTGCTTCAAGGCAAGCAAGAGCTCTGTCAGAAATGCTTCCTTTAAGTGCGTTCATATTAATTGAATCTGAAATTAAAAATCCATCAAAGCCAATTTCTCCACGAATGATTTTATCTATGGCAATTTTGCTTTGTGTAACTGGATGTTTATCATCAACTTCTCTGATAACGATGTGTGCTGTCATACCGGCAGGCGCATGACGATTAAATCTAAAAGGATAAAAATCTTTTTTCAATTCAGATAAGCTGTTTTCTAAAATTGGTAATTGTAGGTGAGGATCAACATTTGCGCGCCCATGTCCGGGAATATGCTTAATGCAAGGACAAATCGTTGAAGCTAAATAGGCATCTATGGCTGCTTTGCCAAGAAGAGCAATCTTTTTCTCATCATTACCAAAGCATCGACTTTTCAAAACATCTGAAGTTTCAGGATACGCAATATCCAAACAAGGGGCATAATTCCAATTAATTCCGCATTCAAGCAAATCTTGAGCAATAAGCAATGCATGGTTGCGTACGGTTTCTAATGTTTTTTCAAAACCGAAATATTTTTCTGTTTTCCCTAAATCAATTTGTGAGGCATAACTTCTGAACTCTGGTTCTCTCAAGCGTCGAACCCGCCCGCCTTCTTGGTCAATGGCAATTAACACATCGTTGCGTCCGCAAACATCTCTGATTTCTTGGGTCAACTTTTTCAGTTGTTGTTTAGATTCAATGTTTTTTGCAAAAAGGGTCACACCCAAAGGGTTAAACTGTTCAAACAATTTTTTTTCATCATCGGAAAGTTTTGTTCCCAAGATAGAAAGCGTAGCAGCAAGAACAGGTTTATCCATCTTTTTTTCCTAGATAAGAGCTGTGATAAAAAACTTAGAAACACTCATCACATACCAACCGATAATATTCCAATCTTGTCCTAAAAGGCTGCCGATTAAAGGTAAAACAATTGCAATGGCAAAGAACGCTGTTAAACCAATTCTGTCAGCAGAAATATATCTTTGAGCCCATTCTTTATGAATGCCGCCAAAGAAGATTTTTGAACCATCCATCGGAGGAAAAGGCAAAATGTTAAATACGGTTAACACAATGTTATAAACCACCATATTTACAAAAAATACTTCTAACACACCATGCACAAGCGGTGAGGGAATAAAATCTATCAACAAAAGTAAAAGCGCAGAGATAAAAGCTAAAGCCATATTTGTAACAATACCCGCAGAAGCAACAATTACCATATCTTTACGAGTATTGATTTTGGCATAGTTTACCGGCACGGGACGAGCCCAACCAAAAATAAATCCTACATTGGAAGCATAAAGCAATGCCGGCAATATAATTGTGCCAAATAAGTCTATGTGCTTAATCGGATTCAGAGACAATCTGCCAAAACGTTTAGCCGTATTATCACCGAGCTTGAGTGCAGCATAGCCATGAGCAATCTCATGCAAAACGATTGCTAATATAATCGGAATAAAATTGAGCAGAATAACAAAGATTTGAGCTAACATTATTTTTTCTTCACAATACAAGTTCCGCCCAAAGCTTTAATATCTTTGCAGAGTTCATCGGCACCGTCACGTGTGCTGAAAGCACCGGCTTTCAAGCGATAATAAGTTCCTTTATCACCTAAATTGGCAGTTTCAATCTCATGCGGATGATTATTTAACATCTTATATTTTCCGCTCAATGTCTTCCATGATTTTTCAACTGCGGCTTTGTTGTTTGATGACATCAATTGAACTTGCCATACACCGGCTACAATCTTGTTGGATGAAGAAGCCGGAACAACTTTTCCGTCTTTAATTTGAGCAGAATAAACACTTTTAACGTCTTCAACAGAAATTTTTACGGGTTCTTTTTCCGGAGCCTTTTCTTGAGCAGCTTTAGGTTCTTCTGCTTTAACCACTTTTTCAGCCTCATTCATAGCTTCAGATAAAGATTTGACTTGAACTTCTGGTTTTGGTTCTTGAGCAGCTTTGGGTTGAGGCGCTGTGGCGATGTTGATAATTTTTTCTGCTTCTTGAGCAACTTTATCAGTCGGATTTTCTTTTTCTGTTTGAGTTAAAATGTCTTCAACAGTGGTCGGAGCAATTTTTTCACTGGGAGCAATAACCGGAAGTTTGGGCTCTTCTGGCGGAGGAAGCAAATTTTCAACCACTTTTTTATCATTTTTAGATTTATCCAAAATATCATAAACAGATTTATCTTGATTCAAAATCTCCATACCGCCGGGTTCTGTCGGTTGAACTTTAATGGCAGTCTGAGGTCTGCGAATGACCGGAAGTTCAACATTTGCATCTTGCGTATAGCGTGGAGATAAAATAAACCATCCGACCATACCAGCCAAAACCACACCGGACACAGCACCGATAAACACACTTTTAGATTTATTTAACTCATTTCTTCTTTCTTCAAAAGAAATATTAGATTGCTCAGCAATCTTTTGACGAAATTCATTTAAAAAATCATCATTTTTATTATCATCTGGAAAATCCGGAAACATAAGCTTCACTCCTGTACAAAACTTTTACTTTTGTACGGATTCTATAACAAAAAACTTTATAATCATTTAACAAATATGCTTTTTCTTAAAAGCGAGTATGTGGATCATAAAGTTTTTTATGTTCTTCAATTGCGTGCATATCAGTCATGTTGGCAATATATTCACAAATCACATCGGCGATTCTTTCATCGCTTGCGTTTTTATCAAGATGTTTGCGCACATCCATCGGCAAAAGCATCCAGTCATTGGTAAATATGGCAAAGAGCTCTTCAACAATGCGTTGCGATTTCATATCCATACGAGCAACTGAGGTGTTGGTGTAGAAATATTTTTTCAAAAATTGATGAAGTTGTGAAATTTCTTCATGCATGGCTGAAGAAAAATCAACAATAAAACATTTCTGTTTACGCACGTCTTGCGGTGTTTGAATTTTATATTTTTTGATGTTTTCGCGAGAATTATCAAGCACGTCAAAAATCATGCGGGCAATCATGTTTCGTGTTACGGAATAGATTCGCAAATTGTCATCGGCATTAGGATTTTCTGCCTCAAACTTAGTCAAAATTTCATTGATGAACGGAAGTTCTCTCAAGTCATTGATTGAGAAAAATCCGGCACGGAAACCATCATCAATATCATGGTTGTTATAGGCAATATCATCGGCAAAAGAGGCCACTTGCGCCTCTAAGGAAGGATAATTTTTCAAATCTAAATCAAACTTTTGGTTAAATTCCTTAAGGTAATTGTTTGATATTTTTTTAATCGGACCATTGTGTTTAACAGTTCCCTCCAGAGTTTCCCAAGTAAGGTTAAGACCTTCAAATTCAGGATAGTGAATTTCCGTCTTGGTCATAATTTTTAAGGAATGGATATTATGGTCAAAGCCGCCATATTTTTTCATGGAGTTTTGCAAACCGCGTTCACCGGCATGCCCAAAAGGAGAATGTCCGAGGTCATGTGCAAGGGCAAGCGCTTCTGCCAATTCTTCATTGAGGTTAAGACTTTTGCAGATGGTACGGGTGATTTGAGCCACTTCAATGCTATGGGTGAGTCGGGTACGATAGTTTTTGCCTTCATGGTAGGCAAATACTTGTGTTTTTCCGTCCAAGCGGCGAAAAGCCGAAGAATGGATAAGTCTGTCTCGGTCGCGTTGGAACGGCGAACGAATGATATTGGTAAAATCCGGATAAAGACGCCCGCGGCTATCTTCAGGCTTGGTGGCATAAGTTGCTAAATCCATTGTAAATTCCCTTTGCTAAAATATATTTTTAATATACAATGCCAAACAAAAGAAAGTAAAGGCACAATATGAAGATTTCAACTTTTAACGTCAATTCAATCAATGCTCGTATGGAAAACTTGAGTGCATGGCTCAAAGCCGAGCAACCAGACATTGTTTTATTACAAGAGCTCAAATGTGAAAAAGCAGCTTTTCCGTTTTTGGAGATAAGCGCTTTAGGGTATAATGCCGTTATGCTGGGAGAAAAAAGCTATAACGGTGTGGCTATCCTAAGCCGCCATAAGATAAAAGTTGCGGCAGAGGGTTTGCCTAATTTTACCGATGAGCATGCACGTTATATTGAAGCCGAAATTGAGGCCGAAGGACAAAAATATCGCGTTGCCTCCATTTATCTGCCCAACGGCAATCCGCCGTATAATAACAGCAAAGATGAAAGCAAATTTGTTTATAAATTGGCTTTTATGGATGCTTTGTATAATCATGCTCAAAAGTTGCTTGAAAGCGGAGAGAATGTGATATTGGGTGGCGACTTTAATGTGATTATGAGTGCGTTGGATGTTTATGATGAAAAAGCCTTTCTCGGCAATGCCTTATACCGACCGGAAGTCATAAGCCGTTTGAAATCTATTTTGCATTTAGGGTATTATGATGCTTATCGCATGCTCTATCCCAATCATGTCGGTTATACCTATTGGGATTATGCCGGCAATGCTTTTGCTGCAGATTCGGGCCTGAGAATAGACTATTTATTGTTATCGCCGAGTGTGGCCGATAAATTGGTAAGCGTAGCTATCGATAAAAACCCGAGACGAGGTATCAAACCATCTGATCATACCCCGTTAATTGCGGAGATAAATAAGTATGAATAGAAAGATCAAAAATCAGCAGAAAGATTTGCCCGAAAGTTGTGTGTTGGAAATTTCCGGAGTGAGTGATTTTGGCGATTATATGGCGGTAACGTCTGAGCCGAGCGACAATCCGTTAAACATTCCGATTTATGTGGTAGAGAACAAGCGCCTCAAACCGGCTCTGGGTATGGGTGATAAGTTTTTAGCAAACTTGAGTAAACGCAAAGATTGCTATATGGCCAAGCCGATTATGCGTTTGGGCAATCCAAATATTCCGGATGAAATCATCTATGGTATTGTTGAGAAAAAAGAAGGTAAGTTTTATCTCAAACCATCAGAGAAAAAAGACTATATGTCTTATCTGTTGGAAAATGATTCAAGTTTTAAGGAAGGTGACTTTGTAAAAGTGGCTTTGGGCGGTAGCAGACGCTTTAAGCAAGCCCGCGTGATAAAATCTTACGGCCCGTTTGCTTTACAAAAAGCTGCTTCTTTGCTGGTGTTGGATAAGTATGACATTCCGCATGAGTTTCCCAAAGAGGTTATCAAAGACACGAATATATTACCTGTATTAGATAGAAAAGCGCGCGAAGATTTAACCAACATTCCGTTGGTGACAATAGATGGTGATGATGCCAAAGATTTTGATGATGCGGTTTATGCCATGCCAACGCCGGATGGCTTTTTGTTGATTGTTGCCATTGCCGATGTCAGTTTCTATGTTCGCCCGTTCACAGCTTTGGATAAAGAAGCCTATAAGCGCGGCAATTCGGTATATCTGCCGGACAGAGTTGTGCCGATGTTGCCCGAAATCCTCTGCAACGATTTGTGCTCTTTGCGCCCCAAAGAAGAACGCGCCGCCATTGCTTGCTTTATTGATATTGATAAGCAAGGAAATATCATACAATATGATTTCAAACGTGCCGTGATAAAATCTGCGGCTAGATTGACTTATAAAGAAGTGCAAAATGCGTTAGAGGGAAAAAAATCGGCAAATATAAAAGAAGTATATGTCAAGACCATAGAGCCGGTTTATCGTGCGTATTTAGCTTTGAAAATGGCAAGAGAAAAACGCGGCGCCCTCAATTTGGAAACCAACGAATATAAGATTCGCTTTAATGATAAAGGCGAGGTTGTAGCTATTGAAAAAGAAGAAAGTCTTGAATCAAATAAGATGATAGAAGAGTTTATGATAGCAGCCAATGTCTGCGCCGCCAAAGCTTTGGGCAAGAGCAAGCTGCCGACCATGTATCGCGTGCATGAAAAACCTTTAGAAGAAAAGCTGAAAGACATTGAACCTTTACTTCATAATCTGCATTTGAAACTGCCGGATATAAATGCCTTAAAGCCGGAGCATTTTAACAAGATTTTGGCTATGTGCAGTGATGGCGGATATAATGCCGGTGTTGGGGAATTGATTTTAAGATTGCAGTGCCAAGCCAAATATTCTCCACATAATTTAGGACACTTTGGTTTGGGATTAACAGATTATGCGCATTTTACTTCACCGATTAGAAGATATGCCGATTTGCTGGTGCATCGTGCGCTGGTAAAAGCCTATAAAATGCCTGAAGGTGGCGATCTGGAAGATTCAACGAGTATCAAAACGTTTGAAGAAACCGGCGAGCATTTATGTGTTACCGAGCGAAGAGCCGCCAATGCCGAACGAGAGATGATGGCGCGTTATGTTTCCGATTATTTACTACCGATGATAGACTCAGATTTTGAGGTTAAGGTATCTGGTGTATCGGCTGCCGGTGTGTTTGCCGAGATTGAAAGTATTGGTGCAGAAGGGCTGATACCTATGTCAAGCTTGCCGACGGATATGTATGTGTTGAACGAAAGTAATATGAGCTTAACCGGACAACGCTATGGTCTGAGTTTCCATTTTGGGCAAAAGTTGCAAGCCCGTTTGTTAGAAGCGAGCCCAATAACCGGTGGCTTGATATTTAAGTATATTGACCCGGAAGAAGGTGTTTCTTATGTTGAAAAGGGAGGCAGATTCTTTGGCGGCTATAAAAAGGTAATGGCGCAAAAGAAAGCCTTGAAAAAAGAAAAGCCGGAAAAGAAGGCAAAGAAAAAGAAAGAAAAGTTGCCTAAAAAACAACGTAAGCAAAAAATTAAAGATAAGAATAAATTAAAACAAAAAAGAAAGAAGTCTAACGCCAAATGAATAAAAAATATTTTGGAATAATCCCTCTGAGCGTATTACTGTCTTCATTTGTTCAAGCTCAAGAATATACCGATGCCGAAGTTTATCAAACCGGATTGAAGCTTGTGCAAGATAAATATATCAATTATCAAGCGCAAGATACGGAAAAAATAGCCATAAACGGTTTGAAGTCTTTGCATCAAATGGATAAAAATTTGTCGGTGGCAGATGATGGCAAGCGTGTTACATTATATTATAAAGGCAGAGTTGTAAGAAGCCATCTCAAACCGGAAGACAGACAAAATATACAGGCTTGGAGCAAACTGAATGATAATATGGTCAAAGCTGCGCAAAAAGTTTCCAAAGAGATTAATAAGCGCGACTTTGAAATATTAGATACAATTATGAAAAACGGCATTAATAAAACTCTGGATGGAGTATCTCAATATTATCCGGAGGGTCAAAGTGATGCCGCAATAGAAAAAGGAATAACCAGAAATTTTGTCGCCAATATGCAAGACCACATTTTATATATTAAAATAGCGGCTTTCAATCAGCATACCGTCAAAAATCTGGAAAAAGCTTTGGCAGAAAATAACAATGCTAAAGGTATTATATTAGATTTAAGAGGTTCTGTCGGTGGCGATTTGGCTGAAGCTCTGAAAGTTGCAGACATGTTTTTGTCTGGTGGAATTATGATTTTGGAAACCAAATCCGACGGTGATTTTTCATATTATCATGCCGATGAGGAAGACAAAACCGAAGATAAACCCTTGGTCGTTTTAGTAGATGCAAAGACAACATCTGCGGCAGAGCTGGTTGCATCAGCCATACAAGTACAAAGCCGAGGAAAATTGATAGGTACCAATACATTTGGAAAAGCCAGCAAGCAAGAATTATATGCATTGGCTAATGGCGCTGTATTGGGTTTAACGCGAGGTTATTTTTATTCAGCTGGAGGAGAGGCGCTGGATAAAATAGGAATAATCCCCGATATTTGCACTTATGGCCAAGATGATGTTATTGATATGGAAAAGTTCATCAACCAAAAGAAAAAAACAAATTGCTCTAAAGAAGAGCGAGAAAAACAAGAATTTGATATGACTGTAGCCAAATATATCATAGATTCTGAGTTATAATAAAAAAATTTATTGACAAACTTGGGGAAACGTGCATAATGCGGCTAAATGTTTTAATTTGAAACCTAAAATAAAGAGTATAAGAAAATGGCAAAAGCAGTAAAAGTAAAAGTTAAAATGGAAAGCACAGCCGGAACCGGCACATTTTTTCTTGCTGAAAAGAATCCGAGAACTCATCCGGAAAAATTGACTTTGAAAAAATATGACAAGAAGTCTAGAAAACACGAAGAGTTCGTTGAAAAGAAATTGAAGTAATTTCATTCAATCTTTTTAAGTTTAGAAAAATACCGGCGCAAGGCGTCGGTATTTTTTTTGTGATTATTGTACATTTTAGTATCAAATGTGCTACGTCTGTTTTTATCTGGACGAGGCACGAAAGTACTGCCTTGCACATTGAGAGCATCGCGGTTTCTGGGCACTGTCAGAGCGGCAGTTTAACTGATGGGGTCAAGCTGCCTACAGCTTGTCGAACACGCTACGTTTGTCTGAACAAGGCACATTCGCTCCGCCAAGAACTAAGAGAGCATCGCGGTCCACAAGGCACCGCAAGAGCGGCCGTCTAACTGATGCGGTTAAGCTGGCTTCAGTTTAGAGTATTCTTTTTTGAGGGTTTCGATATTAACATCCGTATATCGCTGAGTTGTCGAGAGGGAAGCATGACCAAGAAGCTCTTGGATGGAGCGCAGGTCGGTTCCTTCCGCCAAGAGGTGAGTTGCAAAAGAATGTCGCAGCGCATGAGGAGTTAAGTTTTCTGGAAGTCCGAGCCCCGCGCGAATTTTTTGCAGCTGCCGTTGTATAATCCGTGGCGAGAGGCGCTCACCCCTAGCGCCCAAGAAAAGCGGTTCGCCATTTTTAAGATGATAGGGGCATTCTTTCAAATAAGCATTGATGGCATCTTTGATTTGAGGTAGCACGGGCACGATTCTTTCTTTATTACCTTTACCCCGGATGCGTACGAAATCATTGCTGTCTATATCACCAACGTTGAGGTTAAGGGCTTCAGAGATACGCAAACCGCAGCCGTAGAGCAGAGTAAAAATAGCGGCATCACGGAGCCCTTGCCAAGCGTTGGTAGCAAAATTTTTGCTTTCTTCCAACACATCAAAAGTTTGGTTCACATCAAGCGCTTTGGGTAAAACCTTATTGCGCCTTGGCGTTGATATAACCGAAATTGCGGTATTTTTGATGATTTTGCGCGCATTAAGAAATTTGAAAAAATTGCGCAGCGTAGAGATGTGTCGTGCGAGGGAAGATTTTTCAAGTCCGCGAGCAGAAGCCTCTGCGATATAATTGCGAAAAGCGCGCACGTCCATTTTTTCAAGTTGTTTAACAGAGATGGGCTTAGCAAAAGAAGCGGTAAAATCGGCCAAATCGCGAGCATATCCGTCAAGCGTATGTGGCGAATATTTTCGTTCATCTGCAAGCCAACCAAGCCACTCTTGCACAATTTGGTTTAAGCTGGCATCAATATTATATCTAATTTCTTGTTTCATATAAAAAGAATAGCAAAAATAGTTTAAAATTTTGTGTATTTTAGTTTGACAAACGTTGATGAAGTAAGTAGATTGTGAGCCTTAATTCAGATTATTAATTTAAATTTTATCATTATGCAAAATGTAGTAGATTTAATCGGACAAATTTGGAATTTGTTATGTGTACAAAATTTGTGGATTTATGCCTTATTGTTTATAAGCGCGCTTTTGTTGGCCACAGCTTTCAGGGTTTTTAGTTTTCTAAGTACGATTCTGAGCGGCTTGGGCTATATTGGATGTATTGCCGGATGCAAATATTTGCTGGTGCAAACCCCATTGATAGCTCAATATAGTACAACACAACAATGCATTGGCTTGATTATTGCTTCTTTGCTGATGTATTTTATCATCAAGCTATTGAGTCCGTTTTTCTAAGAAGAAAAGCAAATCCGTATTTGAGTAAAATCAAATGCGGATTTTTTTGTGTGTAAAATATAAACAGATTTGTATAAAGCAAAGCAGATTGCTATTATCGGCTTTAGAAAAGTTAAGGAAAAAGATTTTGTCTGAGATTGTCGGCGTATTGTTACCACTGCCTTTTAATGACGTTTTTGACTATAAGGTTGAAAGCGATAATGTGGCTTTGGGCTCAATCGTAAGGGTGCCGTGGGGGCGGGAACAACAGGTCGGCGTGGTCTGGAAGTTAGGTAAATCGGCAGATATTTCCGAAAGCAAAATCAAACCGATTATCGAGGTTTTAAGACTTCCACCTTTATCTGATGCTTTAAGAAAATTTGTCAGCTTTGTCGCTACTTATAATATGGCATTTTTGGGCTTGAGCCTGAAAATGGTGCTCTCTGCCAAAGGTGCTTTTGAAGACCCCAAAATGAATGTGCTTTATACACTGTCGGGCAAAACTTTGGCTGAGGCAAAACTAAAAAATTCCGATGCACGTTGGCGTGTGATAGATTTATTGAAACATTATCCTTATTCAAGAGCTGAGATTGCTAAAGGCGCAGGTGTTAGTCAAAGCGTGATTAAAACCATGATAGATGCAGGTGTCCTGAAGCCCATAGAGGTGGAGAAGAAAAAAGAGTTTGCCGAGCCCAAAGGAGAGTTTCATAAAGTTGACTTGACGTCGGAGCAAAAAGCTGCAGCAGAACAATTAGTTGCCAAGGTTAGTGAAGGTTTTTCCGTAACATTGCTAGACGGTGTAACCGGCTCGGGTAAAACTGAAGTTTATTTTGAGGCTGTGGCCGAGGCTTTGAGCAAAGGCAAGCAAGTTTTGGTTACCGTTCCTGAAATTGCTTTGACCAGCCAATGGTTGGGCCGATTTGAGAGAAGATTCGGCGTAAAGCCGGCTTGCTGGCATTCCGGCTTGGGGACAAAAGAAAGAACGGATAACTGGATAGCTATAGCCGAAGGTCGAGCCAAAGTGATTGTCGGGGCACGCTCAGCATTGTTTTTGCCGTATAAAAATTTAGGCTTGATAGTAGTTGATGAAAGTCATGACCATTCTTATAAGCAAGAAGACGGGGTCAACTATCAAGGACGCGATATGGCTGTTGTTAGAGCTAAAATGGAAGCATTTCCAATTATTTTGGCAACGGCAACACCGGATTTGGAAACCTTGAATAATGTAGATGAAGGCAAATATGATGTGGTTAAATTAACCAGCCGCTATGCTGCTGCCGAATTGCCGAAAATTGAAATTATAGATTTGAAAAAAGACAAACCGCAAAAAGGTGAGTGGGGAACATCATGGCTTGCCCCGAGCTTGGTTGAAGCATTAAAAAGCAATTTGCAAAAAGGCGAGCAGTCTATGTTGTTTTTAAACCGTAGAGGCTATGCGCCGCTTATCATTTGTCGCGATTGCGGACATCGCATCCAATGCCCGCATTGTACCGCATGGCTGACTGAGCATCGCAATACCAAAAATTTGGTTTGTCATCATTGCGGTTATTCAATTCCGATTCCTGAAACTTGCCCCGAATGTGGTTCTCAAACCGGATTAACGGCTTGCGGTCCTGGAGTAGAGCGTGTGGCTGAAGAAGTAAAATGCCGTTTTCCTGATGCAAGGATTCGTGTGATATCTAGCGATATAACATCAACATTGTCAGATGTTTCCGAAGTCATCCAAGAAATGGAAAAAGGCGAGGTAGATATTTTAATCGGTACGCAAATTTTAGCCAAAGGACACCACTTTCCTTGTCTGACCTTAGTGGGAATTGTCGATGCAGACTTAGGCTTGATGGGAAGCGATTTGCGTGCCACCGAGCAGACGTATCAGCTTTTATCTCAGGTATCAGGTCGTGCCGGAAGAGGAGAGAAAAAAGGCATTGTTTATTTACAGACTCTGTATCCAGAAAATGCCGTTTTGAAAGCTTTGTTAAGTGGAAATAGAGAAGAGTTTTTGAGCTTGGAAAAGAAAACCCGCAGAATGTTAAAGTTGCCGCCGTATGGGCGTTTGGCTGCATTGATTATCAGCGGTGCCAATCAAGAACAAACCGAACGTGTTGCCAATCAGCTAGGCGAAATAGCTCCAAACACAGATTCTATTTCGGTTTTAGGACCTGCACAAGCTCCGATATATAAATTAAGAGGAAAATTTCGTTATAGGTTGCTGTTGAAGACAACTAAATTGATTAAAATTCAAGATGTTTTATATCAATGGCTAAGTAGAGTAAATGTCCCGCCATCAGTAAGAGTGGAGGTTGATATTGATCCCTATAACTTTATGTAAAAATTACATACTTTAAGCAAAATGTTTTTAAAGTGAAAATTAAATATTTTAACAAATTAGAAACTATTAGCTTATAATATGTGAGCCATTGGATGAATATTTGAGTAGAGTGAAAAACATTGAAAAAAGATTCTAAAAGTAAAATTGCTTCTGTCTATGCCGAAGCCTTGTATGGAGCCGCTGATGATCTAAAAGCGGTTGCTAAAGTCCATGCTGATGTTTTGACATTGTTGCAAACAATTAAAGAAGAAAAAGATTTCACAAAATATTTTGCCAATCCACTCTGGAATATAGATTCTAAAAAGTCAGCATTGAAAGAAATTGCTGCAAAATTAAAACTTTCCAAAGAAAGCTTAAATGGTTTGGATATTATTGCTGATAATAATCGCTTCGGGGAAATTGAAATGATTCTCGAAGCGTTTGTGCATTTATACTATCAAAAGCAAAATATTACAGAAATAGCTGTTGATTCGGCAAAAAAATTAACTGAAACCCAAAACAAAAAAGTTTTACAAATGCTGGAACAGAAATTCGGCAAAAAAATTGTGGTTAGTTATCGTGTTAATCCTGAACTTTTGGGTGGATTGAGAATACAATATGGCTCAACCATGATAGACGATTCTGTTCTGGGAAAATTAAATCGTTTAGAAATGATGATGAAAGGTGGACAATAATGTCTGTGCAAGCAAGCGAAATATCTTCCATTATAAAGGAAAAAATCGCCGGTGCCAAAGTAGATATTGACGTCTCTGAAGTGGGTCGAGTTTTATCCGTTGGTGATGGTATTGCTCGTGTCTATGGTCTGGATAAAGTACAGGCTGGAGAGTTGGTCGAATTCGATGGCGGCATCAAAGGCATGGCGTTAAATCTGGAAGAAGATAATGTCGGTATCGTTATCTTCGGTTCAGACCAAAGCATCAAAGAAGGTGATACGGTAAGACGTACTGACAAAATTGTTAGCGTTCCTGTGGGAAAAAGTCTTCTCGGTCGTGTGGTTGATGCTTTGGGAGAGCCGATTGATGGTAAAGGCGCTATTAAGTCTGATGAGTTTAGATTGTCAGAAGTAAAAGCTCCCGGTATTATTACCAGACGCAGCGTTTATGAACCGATGCAAACCGGTTTGAAAGTTGTAGATTCACTGGTTCCGATTGGTCGTGGTCAGCGTGAGTTGATTATTGGTGATCGTCAGACAGGTAAAACGGCAATTATTGTCGATACAATCTTGAATCAAAAACGTATTAACGACAAAGCAAAATCTGAAAAAGAAAAACTTTACTGCATTTATGTTGCAGTCGGACAAAAACGCTCAACAGTGGCTCAAGTAGTTAAGACATTACGTGATCATGGCGCAATGGATTATACTATTGTAGTGGCTGCAACAGCTTCAGATCCGGCCCCGATGCAATTTATGGCTCCTTATTCCGGTTGTGCTATGGGCGAGTACTTCAGAGATAATGGCATGAATGCTGTTATCTTTTATGATGACTTAACCAAGCAAGCAACGGCATACAGACAAATGTCTTTGTTGCTCCGTCGTCCGCCAGGGCGTGAAGCTTTTCCAGGAGATGTGTTCTATTTGCACTCTCGTTTGTTGGAACGTGCTGCTAAAATGAATGATGAATTGGGCGGCGGTTCTTTGACAGCTCTTCCGGTAATTGAAACACAAGCCGGCGACGTATCAGCATACATTCCGACTAATGTGATTTCTATTACTGATGGACAAATCTTTTTGGAAACAGGGTTGTTCTATCAAGGTATTCGTCCAGCTGTCAACGTTGGTATCTCGGTAAGTCGTGTTGGTTCAGCTGCTCAAATTAAGGCAATGAAACAAGTTGCCGGTAAAATTAAGCTTGAATTAGCGCAATACCGTGAAATGGCATCTTTTGCTCAATTTGCATCGGATTTGGATGCTGCAACCAAGAATTTGTTGTCACGCGGTGCTCGTTTGACTGAATTGTTGAAGCAGCCTCAATATCGACCGATGCCGGTTGAAGAACAAGTTGTTGCAATTTTTGCCGGCGTAAGAGGATATTTGGATAAATTGGATCTTAAAGAGGTAAATGATTTTGAGCAATCAGCATTGAAAGCCTTGAAAACCAATTATCCCGAATATCTGGAGGAAATTGCAGACAAGAAAGTTTTGTCAGATGAACTGGATAAAAAATTAACAGAGTTCTATGATAATTTCTTGGCTGAGTTTAAAAAGATTGAAGAAGCAGCTTGAGGTTAAACTATGGCAGGATTAAAAGAGTTAAGAACTCGCATCAGCACCGTCAAATCAACAAGTAAAATAACTTCGGCGATGAAGATGGTTGCTGCTGCGCGCCTGCGTCGATCTCAAGGTTTAATCGGCAAGTCTGAGTTTTATAATCACAATCTTTTGTCTTGCGCCAATCGAGTTATTTATGAATTAAAGCAAGAAGAAGAGGTTAGTGGGCATAAGGTCGAATGGCCTAAAATGATGAGAGAAAATCCTCAAGCTCAAAACTATCTTCTTCTTGTCTTTACTTCAGATCGAGGCCTTTGTGGAAGTTACAATGCCGGTGTTGCCAAAGAAGCAATTCGCCGTATTGAAGAGCTTAAAGAGGCAGGCAAGAATGTTTCAATTTATTGTGTCGGCAAAAAAGGACGCGATATTTTGAAAAGCCGTTATGGCGATTTGATTATAAAAACTAAAGAAGGTGTTGCAGCAAAAGGTGCAAAATACTACGAGGCATCAGATATTGGTTATGATGTTTTAGACGCCTATAACCAAGAAAAATTTGATGTCTGCGAAGTGATTGTTAGTCGTTTTAAGTCTGCAATCAGCAGAGAAATTGTTGATGAACAAATTTTGCCGCTGAAAATTGAAGAGTTTGAATATAATAAGATGCATTTACCAACCAATGTTGTCAGGGGCGCTTTTTACGATTATGAGCCAGATAAGTTGACCTTATTGGAAGGAATGTTGCCGCTTATTTTCCGAGGTGTTATTTTTAAAGCCGTTGTTCATTCTCAAGCATCAGAGCATGGTGCTCGTATGACATCAATGGATAATGCCACCAGAAATGCAAGCGATATGATAAACAAACTGACAATTAAATATAACCGCATTCGTCAGTCTGCAATTACAACTGAACTGACAGAGATTATATCAGGTGCTGAGGCACTTTAAATAATTTAGGAGAGTTAGATGACAGAGAAGAAAAAAACTTCTACCGCAAAAACAAAAGCTCCTGCAAAGAAGACCACTGCAACGAAAAAAACGGCAGTAAAATCTGAGCCTGTAGCAAAAACGGAAGTCAAAAAAGTAAAAGCCGTTTCAACTGGATACATTTCTCAAGTTACCGGTGCGGTAGTGGATGTGAAGTTTGAAAATGATAAAGAACTCCCTCCGATTTTAACCGCGTTGGAATGCGATAATCATGGCCATAAATTGGTTTTGGAAGTAGCTCAACACTTAGGTGAAGATGTCGTTCGTTGCATTGCTATGGACACAACAGATGGTTTGGTTAGAGGTATGGAAGTTATCAATACCGGACACCCGATTGAAGTTCCTGTTGGTCCGGAATTGTTAGGACGTATTATCAACGTGATTGGTGAGCCTGTAGATGGTCGAGGAGAAATTAAGAGCAAAACTTATTTTCCAATCCATAGAGAAGCACCGTCTTTTGTTGAACAATCAACCGAAACAGAAGTCTTGACCACAGGCATTAAGGTTATCGACTTGCTTGAGCCTTATGCAAAAGGTGGTAAAATTGGTTTGTTTGGTGGTGCCGGCGTAGGCAAAACCGTGTTGATTCAAGAGCTGATTACAAATATTGGTATTGGTCATGGTGGTTATTCCGTATTTGCCGGTGTTGGCGAAAGAACCCGTGAAGGTAACGACCTTTATCATGAAATGATTGATTCCGGCGTTATTGATTTGAAAGGTGACAAATCTAAAACCGTGTTGGTATATGGCCAAATGAATGAACCTCCAGGAGCTCGTGCTCGTGTTGCTTTGTCTGGCTTGACACAAGCTGAATATTTCCGCGATGTAGAACATCAAGATGTGTTGTTCTTCGTAGATAACATCTTCCGTTTCACTCAGGCTGGTTCAGAAGTTTCTGCTTTGCTCGGACGTATTCCGTCTGCTGTGGGATATCAGCCGACTTTGGGTACAGATATGGGTGCCATGCAAGAGCGTATTACCTCAACCAAAAACGGTTCAATTACTTCTGTACAAGCCGTATATGTTCCGGCCGATGACTTGACCGACCCGGCTCCGGCAACAACCTTTGCCCACTTGGATGCAACAACAGTGTTGTCACGTTCCATTGCAGAGTTAGGTATTTTCCCTGCCGTTGACCCGCTCGATTCAACTTCTCGTATTTTGGATCCGCAAATTGTTGGTGAAGAACACTATCAAGTCGCTCGTCAGGTACAAGAGATTTTGCAAAAATATAAATCTCTGCAAGATATTATTGCCATTTTGGGTATGGATGAGTTGTCAGAAGAAGATAAATTGACTGTGGCCAGAGCCAGAAAAATTCAACGTTTCTTGTCGCAACCGTTCCACGTTGCCGAAGTCTTTACCGGAACACCGGGTGTGTTTGTAAAATTGGAAGACACAATCAAAGGCTTTAAGGAAATTATTGAAGGTAAATATGACCACATTCCGGAACAAGCTTTCTATATGGTTGGTACCATTGAAGATGTTTTGGAAAAAGCCAAAAAGATGGAAGAAGCTGCATAGGTAAAATATCATGAAAGAAATACTTTTTCGAATTTCTCGCCCATATAAAGTATTCAATACCAAAAAGGTAGCAGCCTTACAGCTTCCGGCCGTGGATGGTGACATCACCATCCTGCCGGATAGGGCGCCGACTTTATTGTTGCTAAGAAATGGTATTGTTAATGTGTTGGACAACCAGTTAAAAATCATTGAAAGCTATTTTGTTAAAGGCGGAATAGCCGATATTGCCCGAGACAGATGTGCCGTATCCTGTGAAAAAGTTTTTTGCGTGGATGGAATCACTTTGGAGCGAGCAAAAGAGAAAAGAGATTCGGCTCTTCATGAAGAAGATAAAAAATTTTACGAATATGTAGTGAGTGTTTTGGAACAAAAATCCTAATCAATTTCCAAAATAAACAAAAAAAAGAGTCTATTGTCAAAATAGACTCTTTTTTTGTGAAATTTTGTATAAAAAATGACGTAAAAACAAAACAATGTTTCATTTTTGTTAAATTGTAAAAAGCCTATTTACAATCAAAAATATTTGTGTATGTTCATCTACTTTGTGAGTGAAAAAGAATAGAAAAAGATAAAGAGATGAAGAAGATGGATAGCAAATATATTAAGTTAGAAGACATAAAAAAAATGCGCAATTTTTATTGCGGAACCTATACAAAAGATAGCAACAGAAATCGCCGTATCAATGTATTGATGAAGAATTTTGGTCAGGTACTAAAAAACATAGTTTCTGAGAAGAAAATATTACATCCCGATGCCCGAGAAGAATTTAACCAAATGGCGCAAGATTTTTTTCAAAAATGCAAACAGGACAAATATTCTGTATCTTATGATTTGCTTCAATTATATAAAAAAGCAATGATTGTAAGCCAAAAAAGCCCATCAAAAGAAGCTTCCATTTTGCAAGTAGAGAACAAAATCTCCAAGCCTCAAGTTATAGAGGTTGAAGAACCTAAAAAAAATACTTTTTGGGGCAAGTTAAAAACAAAATTAAACAACTCAAAACAAACTGTGGTCAAAGGTTTAAAATATGCAGCAGCAACTGGTTTGGCTGTTTTGTCATTTGGCAATTGCAATACCACAAGTTTGTTGCAAAATAAAAAAGTTGAATTGGAAAAAAATCAGATGATGTCTAAACCAAAAATCAGCAACTTGGATACAACTTTTGTTCTGAACAAAATACCTGTCCAACAAGCAGATAAAAAAGATAGTCTCATCTCTCCGTACCAAGCAGAGTTTTTTCAACCGATAAAAGACAACGAACAAAAATATGAACAATTTGTTCATGATTTGATTGATCAATTTCGTGAAAATATTTTAACATTGCAAAACGCTAAAACAAACAGAAGAAAGTTTTATAAAGAACAAGAAAATTTGATTGCAAAATATGGTAAATATGCACATATCATACCTCAATCAAGTTGTGAATCCATGTCTTATGCAACATTTTTAAAGGTATTGGATAATCGTTCCAATCCGGATGATTATGTTGCTTCAGCATGCAAAGATCTTTTATTACAAGTTCCTAATCCGCATGCCTGCCACTCAAATAAACAAACATTTAAAAGCTATTATAGCAAAAATTTGAGAAGAACCTTGGAGCAAGAGTTGCAACACAATAAACATGGCATTTATATGGTCTGGATCAGAAATAAATCCGGCAACTTGCATAGAATGACGGTGATTGGCGCCGGTGATAAAAAAGCATATTTGTTAGCTTATAATAATAATCGTATTGTCAGAATGGATATTGATAAAATGGACAAGTTAACATCAATGGGTGGTTATATTTGTAATTTGGGAGAAAGTATCAAATCCAGAGCCAATGATTTAGCTATTCTGAAGAACAAACAAAAAGAAAAAATAGTCAGTCAAAATTACATTGCCGTATTTTTGCAAAATAATAAAACCAAATTTTCTTAATAAAAAAAAGAGCTCGAAAGAGCTCTTTTTTTATTGAATTAGAATGTAAAAGAGTTTTTTTCTAGCGTGTTAGAAAAATATATGTTAGATATAATATATAGACACTATCATCTCTAAAGCGAGGAGGGATTATGCCATATCAAAACTTTTTTACCAATCGCCAAATCAATATCCCTTATCTGGTAAAAATCGGTTATGGAAAAATCAGTCGTATCGGAAAATATTTAATTGATAAAGGCATGTCAAACGTTGCTTTATTTTGGAGTGATGGTTTGGAAGAACTTATTGGTGGCAAGCTTTATAAAGGCTTTGAACAGCACGATATTGAAATTGTGTGCAATAAAATAGTTCAATATATCAACATCGAAGAGGTGGATAAAGTTGCTTTTAATTTGCCTCGAAATACCGATGCCATTATCGGCATAGGAGGAGGTAAAGTTATTGACTTTGCAAAATATTGCGCCCATCTATTAAAAAAGCCATTTATATCTGTTCCAACATCCATTTCAAATGATGGATTTTGTAGCCCCAACACCTCTTTGCTGGTAGATGGAAAAAGGACAAGTGTTAAATCCAGTATTCCGTTCGGTGTGATTATCGATTTAGATATTGTTTCAAAAAGTCCAAAGATGTTTTTGTATTCCGGTATGGGAGATATGATATCTAAAATCACAGCGCTGTGGGATTGGAAAGTGGCATTTAGAAAAGGTTATGAAAGATATAACGACTTTGCAGCCATGCTGGCATATAATTCCATTGATATTTTGTTATCAATGCCGGAATATAATATGGAAAGTTCTGAATTCTTACGCAATTTAAGCAATTCATTATTATTAAGCGGTGTGTCCATGGAAATAGCTGGAACATCAAGGCCGGCCAGCGGAGGAGAGCATTTAATATCGCATGCTTTGGATAACATTTCCAAGCGTCCGCATTTACATGGCATTCAGGTTGGAGTTTCCACATATTTATGTGCGTTATTACAAAACAATCCTGCAATAGATAAAATTCGCAATTTTTTATTAACGAGTGGTTTCTTTGAGTATGTTGCTTCAGATCCGCTTTCAAAAGACATATATATACAAGCCTTGCAACAAGCTCCAATGATGAAAAAAGATTATTACACTGTCTTGAGTGAAAAAGAAAGCTTTGGCAAAGCCTTACACTTGGTCGAGACAGAAAATATATTAAAAAAAATTATAAAATAAAACTTTTTTGGAATGATAAAGCTTGTTTAGACAAGCCAAATATGCTATAATAAAGATATTGAAAAGAGAACCTGAAAAGGGGGAGGATTATTATGATACAAACAAAAAACAAGATGCCTTGGGTAAAAATTATAGATAAGCTGAAATCGCCAACCACAGATAAGCAAACTTTGTTTCAAACCTTGCATGAAGCCGTAGGAGAACAAGCAAAGTTACGTGATCTTGGTTTGCCCACGATAGCCGCTGTGGTTTCGTTAAAAAGTTTTGAGGCAATCAAAAGAGCTGATACTTATACCAAACATGTTAGCAAGGCCTTGCCCCAAATATCTAAGATTGCCAATAAAAGTAAAAAACGTGAAATTTTAGACATGTTAAATAAAATGGCTCCTCAAAAATTTGATTATGCGGTTATTGGGTTAAATAGATATTTGAAAATGGATAAGACCCATACTATAGATGGTTTTTATAAAGAATATGATAAATATACAGCAGAACATCAGAAAACCCAAACGGTTTCACCAAGTATATTAACAAAACTCCAAGAAAACAGATTACATATATAAGAAAACAAAAAAAAAGAAGAGCGAAATTTTTCGCTCTTCTTTTTTTTTGAGAAAATATATCAAAATAAAAATTTTATTTTTTTTGTTGACTTTTGTCTAATGCAGTAATAAATTCCTTTCTGCGAATTTTATTATTTTTTGTTGTATAATTTAAAATTAAAAGCTATGGAGAAAAAATTTTTAACAGTTTCAAAAGAAGAAGTGAAAAACATGTTGTCAAACTTGTTTATGGATGAGTTGCAAGGATTTGAACTTGGCTCTCCTCGCGTAAAACTGTTATTCAGCACTTCAATTTTGGACTATGTCCCCGGAATTATTATTGAAGCAGCAAAGGGAAATGAAGTAAAATATTTGATTTACTCACCTTTACAGATGAATATCAATATTTTTGATGAACTTCCTTTGGCGCCGCAATTGGAAATAGGGAATACGTATCATCAAGGATATTTGAATGCCGATGTGATAGGCGAGGTTGATGATGCAAATATCGTTTTAAACAAAGAAGACACAGAGAATGTTTGTAAAGATAAGTCAATGGCGGAAGCTTTGATTAAGGCATTCGTAGCATTTTCTGAAATATCTTTGCTGCAGGACTATTTCAAAATCCCAGGACAAGAAATATTTTCGTGTCTAATAGACAATGAAAAATATTGGTTGATGCAACATCGTGGAACTTATGCTTTCTTTGTGAAGCAAAAAGATTCGCAAGTGGAATATAAGTCTACGAAAGGCTTGCAAATAACCAAAATTTCATAAAATATGGTTTCCATATAGACGAATAATAGAACATTAGTTGAAAGAGGGCTGACGTGAGTCACCCCTCTTTTTTTATTGATTGTAGGTCTTAACAGCTTCATCGCGTTCAAATAGATAAAGCAGATTTTTAAGCGCTTTGCCTCGTGGAGAGGTGAAATCGGGGTCTTGTGCGATGAAAAGTTTAGCATCTTGTGATGCTGTTAAAAGCAAACCTTTGTGCACGGAAAGGTCTGCAAGTTTGAAGGTATTAAAACCGCTTTGCTTGGTGCCGAGTAGCTCGCCGCCGCCGCGTAGGTCAAGATCTTCTTCGGCAATGCGGAAACCGTCTTCGGTTTCTTTCATAATGTTAAGGCGAGCGCGTGAGGTTTCCGAAAGCGGATGTGAATAGAGCAGAATACAGGTTGAAGCCTGAAAACCACGTTTAATACGTCCGCGCAGTTGGTGTAGTTGCGCCAAACCAAAACGCTCGGCATGTTCAATAATCATGAGTGTTGCCTCAGGCACATTGACACCCACTTCAATCACGGTTGTGGCAACAAGAAGCGAAATTTCTCCTTTTTTGAATTTTTCCATGACCGCATCTTTTTCTGCTTCTTTCATCTTACCGTGAACAAGCCCGACTTGGTCGCCAAAATATTTTTTAAGCGATTCGTAACGCTCTTCGGCAGCTGCAAGGTCAATTTTTTCCGATTCTTCGACAAGCGGACAAACCCAATAAGCACGCGCGCCTTGTTGGAGTTTGCGAGAAAGGGCAGAGACGACGTCATGAATTTTATCAATCGGCATTACAAGGGTTGAAACCGGTTTTCGACCTTCCGGCACTTGGTCGATTTTGGAATATTCCATATCTCCGTATGCGGTAAGTAAGAGAGTTCTCGGAATAGGGGTTGCGGTCATAACCAAAATATCGGCTTTGTTACCTTTGTTAGAAAAGTTGAGACGTTGATGCACACCAAAGCGATGTTGCTCATCAATCACCGCATAAGCAAGGTCTTTGAAAATGACGTTTTCTTGAAAGAGGGCGTGTGTGCCGATAAGAATGTTGATTTTTCCTTCTTCCAATTCGGCAAGAATCTCTTTGCGTTGTTTGGGTTTGGTCTTGCCGGTCAGAAGCGCACAAGTAATACCGAGTTCCTCACAGAGAGGTGCAATTGTTTCTTGGTGCTGCTTGGCTAAAATTTCGGTTGGAGCCATAATGGCAGCCTGGGCACCGCATTCAATAGCGTTAAGCATGGAGAAAAAAGCGACAATAGTTTTACCGCAACCGACATCACCTTGCAAAAGTCGAAGCATGCGGTAAGGCGAGGCTTGGTCAGCAAAAATCTCGCGGAGAACTTTCTCTTGTGCTTCCGTAAGTTTGAACGGTAAAATTTCCATAAGCTTTTTGCGCAAAAGTCCGTTGCCTTTGAGTGAGCGTCCGGCTTGTTTTTTTATTTTTTGTCGAGCAATGGCTAGGGTGAGTTGATTGGCGAGCAACTCATCATAAGCGAGGCGCTGACGTTCAGGTGAATTAATATCTAAATCGGCGAGATATTGTGGATGATGTAAGTTAAGAAGAGATTGATTAAACGAGAGCCATTTTTTCTCCTTGAGCAAGTTTTCATCAATCCATTCCGGAAGCTGCGGTGTGCGAGCAAGGGCTTGTAAAATCCATTTACGCAGCATTTTGTTGCTGATGCCGGCAGTGAGCGGATAAACCGGCTCAATCGTGCGAATGCTATCAATTTGTGCGGCAGGGACAATATAGTCGGGATGGCTCATTTGCAAAGAATTGTTAAATTTTTCAAGCTTGCCGCTGATAGCTACCCATTGATTGAGCGGCAGATTTTTTTGAATGGTGGAGGGATAAGCCTTAAAAAAGCTGATGATGATTTGTTCGGTTTCATCGGCGGCAATCACCTTATACGGCTGCGATTTTTTTTGTGGCGCAATATGCTCAATCACTTTCACTTTAAGTGTTGCCACACGCCCTGGAATAGCATCGGCAAGCTTTGGCGAATAGCGACGGTCAACCATATTTGACGGCAGATGAAAGATAAGGTCTTTAATCAGGCGGCAATCCAAATTTTGCAAGAGCTTGGCACTTTTTTCTCCCAATCCGCCGATGGAAGTAAGTGAGCCAAATAAGGGATATAAAATCTCGGGACGCATCTGCTTTTTTTTCAAAAAAATGGTTGTACTTATGCGCATATTGTATATAGTTTATTCGGTTAAGTAAATAACAGAAATAAAAAAATGTTGGACGATATTGAAAAGTTAAAGGGCAAAATCATTTCCTCCGTGCCGGACGGATATGATGCCGTACTGGCAGAGAAATTCAGCCAAAAGAAAAAGCAAGATATTTTATATATTTTGAGCGACGGTATTTCCATGGAGAAAACCGCCGATATGTTGCGCTGGCTCAACCCCGATTTGGAGGTTTTGCTCCTGCCGTCATGGGATACCGTGCCGTATGATAGAGTTTCGCCCAACATCAATATCGTTGCCCAAAGAATAGAAACGCTGACCGCCATTGTCAGCAACCCGCAACCCCAAAAATCACGTGTGATATTGGCAAGTGTCGGCTCAGTTTTGCAAAAATTACCGCCGCAAAAAATTTTCTTAAATGCCATAAGACAAGTCAAAGTCGGCAATAAGTTGAGTTTTAATGACTTTGTACATTATGCTGCCATCAATGGTTATAATCGTGTAGAACAGGTAATTGAACCCGGAGAATATGCTGTCAGGGGTGATATTATCGATATCTTTCCAGTTGGTACCGATGAGCCGTTGCGTATTGATATGTTTGATGATGAGGTTGAACGTATCCGCACTTTTGATGCTATGACCCAACGCACCACGGGCGAACTCAGCCATTATACTTTTCAGGTGATGGGCGAGGTAACTTTGGATGAAAACACCATCAAGTCTTTCCGCACCAAATATCGCGAGGCTTTTGGCGCCGCATTCAAAGATGATGAAATTTACGCCGACATTAGTAACGGAGTTAAACATCTGGGTATGGAAAACTGGCTGCCGTTTTTCTATGAAGAACCGCTGCCCGATATTTTTTCCTATTTGCCGCAAGCTCAAGTGATTGTCGGTCGCAATGTTTTAGAAGCAGTTAAATCCAAATGTGAAAGCATTGCTGATTATTATCAGGCGCGTTTAGAGGCTTTGAACGTCAAGTCGGTCAACGAGGTGGATATTTACCGCCCGATTGCGCCCGAGTTATTGTATCTGACCGAAAAAGAAATCACAGATATTTTCAAGAAAAAAGAAGCCGTTTATTTCACCTCCATGACCTTGGCAGAGAATGATAATACGGTCAATGCAGGAGTGTTACCGGGACGCAGTTTTGCTCAAGCCAAAAACGTCAACCTTCAGGAAGTGTATAAAGAACTTGATGAATATCTTAAAGAAAACAATAAACTTCGCCGTGTAATTTGCTGCTATTCCGAAGGTTCTCGTGATAGATTATTTACGTTGATGCACGAGCACAGCATTGAAAATTTATATTTTGCTGATAGTTGGAAAGATGCCAATCATCCGGAAAATAAACGCACAGCCTTGGTGGTTTTGAATCTGCCGCATGGCTTTAGAGGCGATGGTTTGTGCTTTATTTCCGAGCAAGATGTTTTGGGTGAGCGTCAGCATCGTGCCACCAAGAAAAAAGCATCTAGTAAAGATTTTATTGCCGATGTAGGTTCCTTGAGCGTTGGCGAATTGGTTGTTCATATCGAACATGGTATCGGTAAATTTATGGGGCTGGAGAATATCACCGCCGGTGGTGCTCCGCATGATTGTTTGAAGATTTTATATGCTAACGATGCCAAACTTTTTGTTCCGGTTGAAAACATTGATGTTTTGTCGCGCTATGGTTTGGATGATGATAATATTCAGCTAGACACATTGGGCGGTTTGGCATGGCAGGCAAAGAAAGCTAAAGTTAAACAGCGCATTAAAGATATTGCTGAAAAACTGATTAAAATTGCCGCCGAACGTCATTTGAAAAAAGCCGATAGCTTTATTGCACCGCAAGGCATGTATGATGAATTTTGCTCTCGTTTTCCATATTCCGAAACCGATGACCAGTTAAACGCCATAAGCGATGTTTTGCAAGATTTGGCAGACACCGTGCCGATGGATAGATTGGTCTGCGGTGATGTCGGCTTCGGCAAAACCGAGGTGGCATTAAGAGCAGCCTTTGCCGTTGCTGCGAGTGGTGCGCAAGTGGCCTTGATAGTACCGACAACCTTGCTTGCTCGTCAGCACTACATGAACTTCAAAAAACGTATGGAAGGTTTTCCGATAAGAGTGAGAATGCTCTCGCGTTTGGTCACCCCGAAAGAAGCCGCCGAAACCAAAAAAGGTTTGGAAGAGGGCTCGGTTGAGATTGTGATTGGAACCCATGCTTTGCTCGCCAAAGATATCAAATTCTGCAATTTGGGTTTGCTGATTATTGATGAGGAACAACATTTCGGTGTGGCTCATAAAGAAAAACTGAAGTCCATTAAGTCGGATGTTCACGTTTTAACCATGACCGCAACCCCGATTCCGAGAACCTTACAGCTTTCTTTGACGGGAGTTAAGCAGTTGAGCTTGATTGCCACCCCGCCGGTAGATAGATTAGCCGCGCGTACATTCGTCATGCCTTTTGATAAGGTGATGATAAAAGAGGCCATCTATCGCGAAAAATTCCGTCATGGTCAAACCTTCTTTGTTTGTCCGCGCGTGTCGGATATTTTTGGCGTTGAAAAAGAATTGCGCGAATTGGTGCCGGATGTCAAAATTTTAGTCGCTCACGGACAAATGCCGGTCAAACAGCTAGAAACCGTGATGAACGATTTTGCCGATGGAAAGGCAGATTTATTGCTTTCCACCACCATCATTGAGTCAGGTATTGATATGCCGAGTGTGAATACTATGATTGTTCATAGGGCAGATATGTTTGGCTTGGCTCAATTGTACCAACTCAAAGGACGTGTCGGTCGCGGTAAGGTGAGGGGCTATTGCTATTTTACCGTACCCAAACAAAAAGCATTGAAACCGATTGCCGAAAGAAGACTGAATATTTTGCAGGCCTTAGATTCTTTGGGTGCAGGCTTCTCTTTAGCCAGCCATGATATGGATATTCGTGGCTCGGGAAATATTTTGGGTGAGGAGCAATCCGGACACATCAAAGAAGTGGGTATTGCTTTGTACCAACACATGTTGGAAGAAGAAATAATGCGCCTCAAGACTCAAGGTACAAAAGGCGAGAAAGAGGAAACATCCATTACTACAGATTGGGCTCCGCAAATCACTACAGGTATCCCGATTATGATTCCTGAAACCTATGTCAGAGATTTGGGCGTTCGTTTGGGCTTGTATAAACGCATTGGTGATATTGAAGACAAAGCCGGTTTGGATGACATCAGAGAAGAATTGATTGACCGCTTTGGACCGTTGCCTGTAGAGGTTGATAACTTATTAAAAACAGTTGAGATAAAACAACTTTGCCGCAAAGCCAATATTGAAAAAATTGATGCCGGCGCTAAAGGTATTTTGATTACTTTGAGAAACAATACCTTTGTCAAACCGGAAAAATTGATAGATTTTGTTGCCCGGCAGTTCGGCGCTATTAAGATTCGTCCAGACCAAAAGTTGTTCATTGAGAAAAATCTTGACAGTTATGCCTTGCGCGTAGAAACTATAAAAAATTATGTAAACAAACTCAATCAACTGCTTGAGGGCTAAATGTCAGAAAATATAAGGTTCTATAATCTTTTAGCGCACATCAAATATGGAGATGATGTGCGTGAAGAAAATGTGGCCTTAAAAAACATTTGGGACCATGGCGGTAATATTATGCTCAATCTATATTTCTATCGAGATAAAAGTTCCAAGGTAATAGATTCGGCTTACATTAAAGATATTATGAATTTAAATACCGAAAAGCTGTATACTTCATGTTCGGTATTGTTGCGCGATTATAACGAGTTTAAATCTCAAACAGAGCAAGTAGAAGATGTGCCTGTAAAAAAAGCGCCTGTAAATTTAGAATTATTAAAAGTCTTAAAAGATGATATCATCATTTTGCTCTATATTGCCAAATGTGTTGATTATTTTTCAGAGATAAAGAAAAAAACTATTTTGCAATATATCGAGCAGCATCATCCGCATCCGCAAAGTTTAAGCAAAAATTATGTTGAAAGTTGTCTAAAAGCATTACAACCCACCACAGAAGAATTTTATCAGGCGGTAGAAAACTTGAGTCAAAAAACACCGGAAGAAGCAGAAGAACTGGTGCAAGCCGTTGTTAAAATTTGTATTGGTGATGGCTTTTTAGCCTATAATGAGAAAATATATTTGGCCGAAATTTTGCAAATTTTAAGAGAGCAGGGAGTTGAGCCAGATGTTGGTTTATAAGCAATAAAAAAGGCTCCGATAAGAAGCCTTTTTTATTATAATTGTCTTGGATCAACCACGGGGAAAGGAGAATAACCTCCAACGCCACCAAAATATTTTTCAAAGAAACCAGGTTCATGTCCTTGCGATTTTGTAGCATCGGTACTGACTGCAATTTCCTTTCCATCAGCTTTACTTAAGCGTTGAATGTTAGAAATTTTTCCTTCGTTGTTAAATTCAATGGTTAAAATATCGCGACTAACTTCTTTGGGTTCCATAAAAGCCACACGTTTGATGGCAGAAGACATATAAATCCATGTGTTTTTATCAAAAGAAACAACAGAAGATGGAGCCCCGAGGGTTCTGACCACTTGTTCTTTTGTGTCACCAATTTTGAGCTGAGATATGCGTTCATTAGAAGGCATATTACCGTTATGAGTTAAAAACAAATCATTGGAACAAGCCGAAAGTACAATGGAAAAAGCCACGCACATAATAAAAATTTTGTTTGTTGACATCTCATAATCCTTGCTATTATATCATAAACATTTAGTAGAACTTATAACATAAGGAAAAAATTAATGCAAAATCTTTTTTCTTATCCTTTGGTTGTTGATGAATTAACAGCCTCGGAAAAAAAATATCATCTTCATGCCAATGAGGCTGAGTTAGAATATTTAAAAGAAGTTTTTAAAGTAGAGAGTGTTCGTTCTTTTACCGCCGAAATATTTTTAAAATATAAGAAAAAAGAACATCGTTTAGATGTTTGGGGTAAAGTAGATGCCGAGTTTGAGCTCAAAAGTGTAATCAGTCTTGAAAATTTTTATAAGACTTATTCACCGGAGTTTTCCATTTGTTTTGATACACAAGCTACGCCGCAAGATTTGAAAGATTTTGACTTTGATATTTATGATGATGAACCATACTTGTTGGACAATGGCAAAATAGACTTATGTCAGATAGCCATTGAGCAAGTAGCTCTTGTTATGGATGATAATCCACGCAAGGAAGGAGAAGAATTTCATTTCAAATCAGAGTTTGATGAAGAGACAACCGAGGCCAATAACCCGTTCAATGTATTAAAAAAACTAAAAAAATAAGATTAAACGGCGGAAAAACCAAATAAAAAGGTAAAATATAATAAAAAAGACTTGCCAAAAGCAAAAATATTATATAAAACGTCATTCAGTTCATAAAGCCGTTTTTATTAGTTGATTTAAAAAACTAAATGGTTTATTAATGGCTGTGAAAGTGTATTAATTTTAAGTGTAATAGAATAAGAGTATAAGAAAATGGCTACACCAAAGAAGAAAACAACACCTTCTCGTCGCAACATGCGTCGTTCACATGATGCTTTGAAACCCAATTCATACATGGAATGCCCGAATTGTGGCGAGTTGAAAAGACCTCACAGTGTTTGCCCGTCTTGCGGTCAATACGATGGTCGTGAAGTTGTTGCTAAAAAAGCAGCTGCTGAAGAATAATTAAAAAAATCGAGGCATTTGTTTTCTTTTATACAAAAGTACAAATGTCGCAAATATCTATATGGAGCAGGTTTTGTCTAGTAATCTGGTCATATCAATAGACGCAATGGGGGGAGATAATTCCCCCAGAGTCGTGATAGAAGGGCTTGCCATTGCTGCCAAAAAGAATCCCGATGTTCGGTTTTTACTTTTTGGCGATGAAGCAAAGGTAACGCCGATTTTAACTCAATACCCCGCACTCCAAAAGGTTTGTGAACTTCGTCATTGTGCCGAGATGGTCCATAATGAAGATAAGCCTTCACAAGTCATCCGTAATAAAAATACCAGTATGTATATGGCAATAGATGCTGTTCGCAAAGGCGAGGCACAGGCCGTTGTTTCTGCCGGTAACACAGGCGCTCTGATGGCAATTTCTAAAATTGTTTTGCGCACAATTACCAAGATTCATCGCCCTGCAATTGTAAGTATCATGCCACATCGTACCGGAAAGTATGTGATGCTTGATTTGGGTGCAAATACCGAATGTGATGCTATTAATCTGGCAGAGTTCGCTCTGATGGGTGATATTTTGGCACGTCACGCTCTGAATGTTGAAAGACCTCGCGTGGCATTGCTTAATATTGGTGCCGAAGAAATGAAAGGCAAAGAAGAGATTAAACAAGCAGCCAAGATTATCAAACATTCACATATGAATATTGATTTTATCGGTTACATTGAGCCTCACGAACTTTCAAATGGTATTGCTGATGTTGTCGTTGCCGATGGTTTTACCGGCAATATTGCCCTCAAATCAATAGAAGGCACGGCAAAATTAGTCGTTCGTTTGTTAAAAGACGCCATCAAACATTCATTTTTGGCCAAATTTGGTTTGCCTTTTATGTTAGGTGTAATGCTTAAGGTCAAAAAAACAATGGATCCCCGCTTGTATAATGGTGCCATGATGGTCGGCTTAAATGGTTTGACGGTAAAAAGTCATGGCGGTACAGATGCTTTGGGCTTTTCCGTTGCTGTTAGCAATGCCGCAAATTTAGTGCGTCAAAATTTTGTAGCAACAATAAAATCTGAAATTGAAAAAGTCGATTTAGACGAATTATCACAGGAAATATTATATGACATGTATTAGATCTGAAATTATTGGTCACGGTCACTATTTGCCGGCCAAAGAATTAACAAATGATGATTTAGCAAAAATCGTAGATACTAACGATGAGTGGATTAGCACTCGTACAGGTATCAAGAGTCGTCATGTTGCTGAAAAAGATGAATATACATCAGATTTGGCTATGAAGGCAGCTCAAATGGCAATCAAAACAGCTGGAATTTCTGTTGAAGAAATTGATGCTATTGTTTTGGCAACAGTAACTCCGGATAACACCACTCCGGCAACCTCAGCAAAAATTGCCGGAAAATTGGGTATGCGCGTTGGTGCCGCTGCAATGGATATTTCTGCTGCTTGTTCAGGTTTTGTATATGCTTTGACCATGGCTGATAATATGATTCGTTTAGGTCAAATGAAAACTGTTTTGGTCGTCAGCGCTGAAACCTTGTCAAAAATCACCGATTGGACCGACAGAAATACTTGCGTTTTGTTTGGTGATGGTGCAGGCGCCATTATCTTGCGCGCCAAAGAAGGCAATGGCACAGCAGAAGATACCGGCGTTTTGGCAACAAAAATTTATGCCGATGGTACACAATATGAAAATCTGCTTTGCACTGGTGGTGTTTCAACCACACAAACAGCTGGTTATATTTGGATGAACGGTAAAGAAGTTTTCAAATATGCAATCAACAGTTTGTCTGAAGCAGCTGAAGAAGTTATGAAAATGGGTGGCGTAACCGCAGAAGATATCGACTGGTTGGTTCCGCACCAAGCCAATGTTCGCATTATCTCTGGTGTCGGTCAAAAATTGGGCTTGCCAGAAGAAAAAGTCATTGTTACTATTGATCATCAAGCCAACACCTCAGCAGCAACCATTCCTTTGGCTTTGTCAGAAAAAATGACAGATGGAACCATCAAAAAAGGCGACTTGGTTGTTTTGAATGCCATGGGTGCAGGTTTTACCTGGGGCGGAGCTTTGGTTCGTATATAAGCGAATTATAATACTTTGGATAAGTCATCTTTTAGGGCTTGTCAGAGAAAAAAATATACGCTATTTGTTTGCAACAAAAAAAATTAATAAGAGGATTATAAATATGAAAACAATTACACGTGCAGATGTTGCAGAAACCATTTATGAAGAAATTGGCTTGTCCCGTAAAGATTCTACAGATGTTTTAGATATGATTCTTGATGAAATTGTCAATGAATTGAGCAACGGCAATGATGTAAAATTGTCTTCTTTCGGTACTTTCTCCTTAAGAGATAAAAAAGCTCGTGCCGGTCGCAATCCTAAAACCGGTGTAGAAGCAGTTATTTCTTCTCGTCGTGTTATTTCTTTCAAACCTTCTCAAACCATGAGAAAAATTATCAACGCCTAATAGAGGGGAAGTTTAATGGCTGTAAACAAGAGCAAAGCCGCATTCAGAACCATTGCCGAAGTAGCTGAAGAACTAGGTGTGGCAACGCATGTGCTTCGCTTTTGGGAAACAAAGTTTCCGCAAATCAAGCCGATGAAAAGAAACGGCGGTAGAAGATACTATCGTCCTGACGATGTAGAAATCGTTAAAACCATTAAAGACTTTTTGTATAACAAGCGTTACACCATCGAGGGTGTTCAAAAAGTTTTTAAGGAAAAAGGCTTAAAAAACATTTTGGGCGAAGAAATTCAGAAAGACTTTTTTGAAGAAGTGATACCCGATGTTAAGTTAGATTTGCAAAGCCGAGAATTTATAACAGGTTTGATAGATGAACTTAAAGTAATGAAAGAAGATTTAACTCAAACATTGAATAAAATAAACAAAGCTTCGTAACAGAAGCTTTTTTTATGGGAAGAGAGGAAAAATGACGGATAAAGAATTTTTACAAGCAGCTATTGATGAGAGCAAATTGTCAATTGAAAGCGGAAGTTCTCCGTTTGGAGCCGTGATTGTGAAAGACGGTAAGATTATTGCCAAAGCGCACAACACAGTTGTTATTGATAATGATCCAACAGCGCATGCTGAGGTCAACTGCATCAGAAAAGCCTGCAAAGAGTTAGGCACTTTTGATTTATCCGGTTGTGTGCTTTATACATCATGTGAGCCATGCCCAATGTGTTTGAATTCAGCTAAATGGGCAAATATTGCAGAAGTTTATTATGCCGCCACGCGCGATGATGCCGATGCCATTGGCTTCAGAGATAGAGTCTTTTATGATGAAGATGTGATAAATCTGCATCATATTGACTTAAAAACCGCGCGAGCCGTTATGGACGATTGGTACGCAGATACAAACAAAAGACCTTATTAAAAAGCAAAAGCTCTGATAAAAATCAGAGCTTTTTTTTAGTGAAAAAACGTTACATTGAAGGTCCGGCAACAGACATGGCTGCTCTTTCAATTTTTTTGCGAAGAGCATTTTTTTGTAAGCGCCGGCTGATAAAATTGCCTTTTGAAACAGCTTTTGTCCTTTCAAAGAAATTATTCCATTTGATTTTATCCTTATGCTGACTTAAATAGAAAATATGTTTTTCCCATTGTACAGGGCGGACATAATAAGGATAGATTTCCTCAAAAGAAGCATATTCCTCAACCAATCTCTCTGCATGACGATAAAGTGGAGCAGCCTTGTCTTCAAAATCGCTCAAAGAATAGTCAATATCAACATTTCCTGTCGGAGAAATGTGTTGCATCAATCCAAAGAGAATTTTCAAGGCATGATCTCTGGTCATGTCAAATTTTAGAGCTTGTTCCAATCCGTTCATAATGAAATTGTAACATCCTTCAGTCATGACATGCCCTTCATCCCATTTGGAAGAATATTCCCAATATTTTTCAGGAAGAGGTTCCGGCCATGGTGTAGAATCATGTAAAACCGCACCGCAAGAAAGCCTCTGCAAAGCAATTTCAAATAAAATCGGAGCCAAAGTCTGATCCTTGCATGAAATATCGTAGGCATATTTTGCCAGCAAGTTCATATACATATCGTTTATTGCGTAACGAGACTGTATTTCGTTTTTGGGACCAGCCATTTTAGGTAGGACAACTGTGTCCACAATTTCCTTCCAAGATTTCAAAGATAAGTTTTTTTCTCTGGTAACGTTTTCAATGTAAGCAATCATTTGTTCCATAAATTTAATAATTTAAAATTAGTAATAAGTTTAATTGAAAACAATATAACATATTTTTTCTAATAGTCAAATTTTTTTGTCTAAAACAATGTTTTTTGCCAAAGCGCCAATTTTTTATCAAAGGAGAGTGCAGCATTGGCAGGGCTGGTCGAGGGAAGGACAAAATGCTGATATTTTTTCAAAAGTTCAGGATGAAATTTTTTGAAGATTTGAAAAGATTTTTGCCCATTAAAAATCAGTCGACAGATGTGAGAATATTTTTTTAGAAGCGTTTCAAAATCATTCGGAATCATGTTTTTGATATCGCTGTCCAAACTTCCTTCTCGTTCACAAAATTGCAGATTATCCCACAGCGCAAGATGGTTAGCAAGAATGCAAGCCTTCTTTTCGGCAAAATCAGAAAAAGCTGAACCATTGTTAAAAAGAGTGGCAATAATCTTCCAAAAAGCATTACGTGGGTGAGCATAATACTCAGTCGCGGCTAAAGATTTCACGCTTGGCATGGTTCCGATAATCAAAATTTGTGAAGTTTCATCAATAATCGGAGGAAAGCACTCAATCATGAGGTAGATATTCCTTTTTAAAAAAGTAGCGCTTTTTGCCTTTGGTAAAATGTCCGTATTGGATGGCATCTTTAGGACAATGATGCAAACAAGCCTGACACATTGCACAATTACCATTCCATTCAGGGAAAGGAGTAAGAGTGATATTTTTCATAGGGCAAACTTTTGCGCAAATACCACATTGAATGCATTTGCTTTTTTCAACATAAAAGGCTTTGTCATTCATAAAACGACGGAAGAGAGGGGCAATTTTGCTCAAAATAGATAAGCCTCGTTTAACAGAAACCACATTCTTTTCAGCTTCAACAGCAGCAGAAATTTCTTTTAAGCGGTTTTGCGCTTTGCTCAAAAGTTGATTGCGCTTTGCTTCGGAGTCAGTTTTAACAAATGGTGCCAACAAATAATTATTCGGCATATTGACAGAAAAAGCGGCACTAAGGGTAAGACCTTTTTTTGCCAAAGCTTTTTTAAAAACTTTATCAACTCCACCGGCTTGAGAATGACAGGTTGCAACCATGTATATATAGTTATTGGTTTTTATATCCAGTTGTTCAATGAACTTATACATACAGGTTGGAGCATCCCATGCATAGATTGGAAAGACAAAACCGATTTTTTCTCCGGCAGAAGGTTTATAATCAGATTTTGCTGCCATAATCGGCGTAGCACGATCAGAAAGTTTATGAGCAAGCTCTTCAGCCACCCATTGCGAATTTCCAGTTCCTGAAAAGTAAAAAATCATGTTTTAGTCCTTTTGAGTTTTATATTGTGAAAATCCACCGGCATAGCTGAACACATTGTCAAAGCCGTTTTGACGCAAAATGCAAGAAGCCAGATAACTATTATAACCAATCATGCAGTGCAAGAGAATAGGGCGGTTATGCGGAATCTCATTCAAATGTTGTCTGAGCTGTGGAATAGGCATATTAATAGCATTGGGCAGATGACCTGCTTTGTGCATGGCCGAAGAACGCACATCTATTACAAACATATCTTGAAAATCGGTACCAAAATAAGGTTTAAGACGATTTTCTTCCACATTTTGAATGGCCATACCTATAAGATTAATCGGATCTTTGGCGGAAGAATATGGTGGTGCATAGCAAAGCTCGGCATCGCGCAAATCTTTATAAGTGCCGTTTAAGCGCATGATGGTCGCGATAATATCGATTCTCTTATCAACACCTTCCGTGCCAATAGCTTGGGCCCCGAGAATTTTTCCTTCTGTGTTGTAGAGAACTTTTAGAGCCAAAGGTGTTGAATTAGGATAATATCCGGCATGAGATTTTCCCCAAATCAACATCTTTTTATAAGCAATATTTTTCTTTTTGAGTTGTCTTTCATTATTACCGGTAAAGGCAGCGGTAAGATTAAAGACTTTGACTACGCCTGAGCCCTGTGAGCCGTTATAAGGATAAGAGGTGCCGCAAATATGGTCAGCAATCAGGCGTCCTTGACGGTTAGCCGGACCGGCAAGAGCGATAGTTGTTTCAGCTCCATCAACAAAGTCTTTGACAGCAACATTATCGCCACATGCATAAATATCAGCAAAATTGGTCTGCATAAACTCATTGGTACGAATAGCACCTGAAGGCAGAGTTTCAATTCCGGCATCAGCAGCAATTTTGGTTTCCGGACGGACGCCAAGCGCCAAAATGAGCATATCCGATTCGAGAGTTTCGCCGGAGGCAAGATTAAATTGTTTGGGCAAAACGGCATTAATACTGGTGTTAAGATAGAGATGGATTCCCTTGTCTTTAAGTTCTTTGTGAATCATTCCGACTATATCTTCATCAAGCGGTGCAAGAACTTGTGGAGCTAACTCAATCAGGTTGACATTTAATCCAGCTTCAATAAGATTTTCAGCCATTTCCACACCGATAAAACCACCACCGATAACGCTGGCTGTTTTGGGATGATTTTCGGTAATATATTTTTTAACAGCATCGGCATCGGACAAATGACGAATGGTAAAATGCGGCATATTACCCCAACCGTCAAGCGGCGGAACAAAAGGCTTGCCACCGGTTGCAATTACCAATTTATCATAAGAAATTTCTTCGCCGTTAAGCGTTGTAACTGTTTTGGCTTTAGGGTTGATTTTTGTAACTTCGCTGTTGAGTTTAACGCGGATATTAAAGACATTTTCAAAATGTTCGGGAGAAGAAACCATCAAGTCATCGCGGTCAGTAATCACATTTCCGCAATAGTAGGGAAGACCGCAGTTAGCGATAGAAATTTCGTTTGTTTTTTCTAAAATGATAATTTCGGCTTGTTCGTTCAAGCGTCTTAGACGAGCTGCACAACTAGCTCCGCCAGCACCACCGCCGATAATAACAACTTTCATCTTCTTCTCCTTGTTTTAGCTTCAATTATAGATAGCGTAAACAAAAAAAGAAGATTGTCAATACAACTCAAAGTCTATGCAATGGAATATTTGTTATCTTGATGTTTGTTTCTCTTGAATATATTTAATTTTGGCTGGGTCAATGGTAATTTGAGGTTGTTTTCGTAAAAGCAAAGTATTTTTATAAGATGGAGACTTGTATAATTTTGACCTTACTCTTTCGAGGGAATTTTCTACGGATATAACACCGGCATCAGCAAGATAATCTTCCATACCAACAATTTTATCTGAAGACGTATTAGGGAAAAGTGTCTTTTTTACCTTATCGCTACGTTGCATCATCTCTGCCAGATAAACCATTCTGGCAACGGAATAGGCTTTGGCTGTTTCCGGAGATAATTGATAGTCTTTATGATTTTCTTTAAGTAGCTTATTATAATGATTGATAACGTCTTTTTGCAATTCAAATCCTAAAGAGTTTGGTAAACCAATGCTGGCAAAATCATGATAAACATCGTTCACTTCACAACTTCCAAAATCAATAATTCCGAGCTTTTGATTTTTTTTATCATAAAAAATATTGGAATAGCGAATATCATTATGAATAGGAGCCACATGAGTGTTTACATTTTCCAGCTGATTAAATTTATTTTTGATAAAAGCATCAATAGCATCAACAGTTTCAGGTTTTACCATTGTTCTGAGAGCTTCAATATATTTATCATAATTTCGTTTGAAATATTTATCGGAATTTTCTCTATCGGGAGAAGTTTGCGGAATGTATCCATCATTTGTAACTTGAGCAATTTCATTCATATCAAGATTATGAATGGTATACATAGCTTGAGCTAAATCTTTGGCAATTTTATCTTTTTCACGAGGAGAACAGTTTTTATAAATTTCAGGGGTTAAAAATTCTCCCGATATGGCTGATTGTACAATTTGAACTTCTCCCTGATTTTTAACAATTTTCATTGTAGGGATATCGGCAGAAAGCTTATTTCCTTTATGAAGCAAGCTAAGCATTTTGTCTTCTTTTTTTGCACAGAAAAGCCAAGCATTAAGATTTTTAGGATTGCGGCAAGTTTTTATAATAAAATCCTTACCATCAATCACGGTCTTATAGGCAATCGAATTAGCTCCATCATCTGATATTATTTTTTTTTCAACCATTAATTTCTCCATGAACTAATGATATATTATCATAAAATTAGCAGTTGGTAAAGCAAAGTTCAGTCTTTGAAAAGTCTCTTCTTCTCTTCGAGAAGTTTGGGGTTGCGCTCAAAAACATTAAGGTCGCCGTGTTTGGCGGCATCTTCATAATATTTGATTTTGAAATTGATTTTTTCCAAATGTTTTTCCCATTTGGCTTTTTGCTCTTCCACATGTTTTTTCTGTTCAATAAACATATTAAGACGTTGCGGAATGGTAGCATCTCCCTCCATGCACCAGTCGATGTATTGCTTAATTTGTTTTAAGGGCAGGCCGGTACCTTTAAGGCATTCAATAATCTTCAACCATTCAATGTCAGATTCGGTAAAGGCGCGCAAGCCCGAAGAAGTTTTTTTCACAAAAGGCAGCAAACCTTCTTTGTCATAAAAACGTAGGGTATGTGCGGTCAAACCGACCATTTTGGCAGCTTCGCCGATAGAGTAACTCATTTTTAATCTCCTTAAAGTTATCCTCAATATAGAAAAAAATAAAATTAATGTCAATAAAAAGTCTTGACTTAGAGCTAACTCTAAAGATTAAGCTTTGTTACAGAAAGATTCGTTAACCTCAATTTAAAAGGAGAAAACAAAATGAGTTTTGAATTTTATTTGCCCACACGCATTCTGTTTGGTGCCGGAGAATTAAACAATCTGCATAAACAAAACTTGGGCGGCAAAAAGGCTTTGTTAGTCATTTCTAACGGAAAATCGGCTAAAGCCAACGGCTATTTGGATAGAGTGGAAGAACAGTTGAAAAAAGCCGGTTTGGAATTTGTTTTGTTTAATGAGGTTGAGCCTAATCCGTTGAAGTCAACCGTAATGAGAGGTGCAGAAGCCGCCAGAAAAAATAATTGTGATGTGGTTGTTGCTTTAGGCGGCGGAAGTGTGATGGATGCATCCAAAGCCATTGCCGCTATGGCAACCAATGATGGTGACTTGTGGGACTATATCCAATTTGGCAAAGGTAAGAAAAAAGCCTTGCAACACAAACCTTTGCCTTTGGTAACCATTACCACCACTGCAGGAACGGGTTCGGAAGCAGATGCCGGTGCCGTTATCACCAATCCAGAGACCAACGAAAAAACAGCTTTCTTTTCTGAATATTCTTTCCCGATTGTTTCTATTGTCGACCCTGAGTTGATGACTACTGTTCCGCCACGCATGACTGCTTATCAAGGTTTTGATGCTTTGTTCCATAGTGTTGAATGCTACATCTCCAATAAAGCCAGCTTGATGACCGATATGTTGGCGTTGAGCGTGATTGAAAATGTTGGTCGCAATTTAGCTGAAACTGTTAGAAACGGTAAGAATGTTGAAGCCAGAGAAAAGGTTGCTTATGGCAACACCATGTCAGGCTTTGTTATGACCGTTGGTTCTTGCACCAGTGAACACTCTTTGGAACATGCTTTGTCGGCATATCATCAAGAACTTCCGCACGGTGCTGGTTTGATTATGATTAGTAAGGCTTATTATACCCACTTCATCAATAAACACGTTTGCGATGACAGATTTGTAAAAATGGCTAAAGCTTTGGGTATGGAAAACGCCAAAGAACCGATGGACTTCATCAAAGCTCTTGTAAAATTGCAAGAAGATTGTGGCGTGGCAGATTTGAAAATGTCTGAATATGGCATTAAGCCTGAAGAATTTTCAGGCATGGCAGAAAATGCTTTAGATTGCATGGGATTCTTGTTTGCTTGCGACCGTACCCAATTGAGCAAAGAAGATTGCGTCGCAATCTATCAGGCTTCTTACAAATAAGGAAAAGATGATGAAAAAACTTTTGATGATAGCAGGTGCAAGCCTGTTGATAGGGACAACTATAACCAAGGCACAAGAAATGAAAAAAAGTGAAGTCGATACAATTTTCAAACAAGGAGAAATCAATCCTTATTCCGAGTTTTTCACTGGACAAACTTATTTGAATATGTTGAGCGTAAAAGATGATGTTTGGAACGCCCCCGTTGGAAACGTGACTTTTGAACCCGGAGCCAGAACCAACTGGCACAAACATAGCGGCGGACAAATTTTGCTCGTGACCGGAGGTGAGGGTAGATATCAGGAACGCGGTAAAGAAATTCAAATTTTGCATAAAGGTGATGTTGTCCGCATTCCGCCTGAAGTTGAGCATTGGCATGGTGCTGCTCCAGACAGTTGGTTTGTTCACATTTCCATCGAGAGTAATGGGGCAAATAACAAATCCACTTGGTTGGAGCCTGTAAGCGATGCCGAGTATAAATAAAAAAATTTGTTTGACGGCGGCAGTGGTTATCATTGCCGCTGCCTCAACAGCCTATTGGATGAGAGGAAACAAAATGACGGATATTAATAAGACTGACCCAGAGTTTGCGGCACTGTGGCAAAACTTTGTTAAAAACGATGTCGAACCGCATGGCAAGCTGGATAAAAATATGCGCACGGCGGTAAAAATGGCTGCGCATATCGGTGCCGGCGGCAAAGAAAATTATCGCAACGTGATAAGAGAGGCGTTAGCACAAGGTGTTGACCCGATTGTGATAAAAGAAACTTTGTACCAAACAGTGCCTTATGCCGGCTTTGCCAAAGTATATGACTTTGTGCTTGTAACTAATGAAGAACTGCAAAAGGCAGGTGTGAAATTGCCGTTAGGAGGGCAATCAAACACCACAGTAGAGAACAGATTACAAAAAGGCTTGGATACGCAAAGAGAAATTTTTGGCAAAGAGAATATTGATTCTATGCGAGCCAATGCGCCTAAAGAGCTGAAACATATTCAAGATTATCTTTCAGCTAACTGCTTTGGCGATTATTACACCAGAAGCGGTTTGGATATCAAACAACGAGAATTGATTACTTTTAGTGTTTTGGTGGCTATGGGTGGCGTGGAACCGCAAGCCAAGGCTCATGCCGGTGCCAATAAGAATGTCGGCAACGATAAGCAAATGTTGCTTGATGCCGTAACCGAGATGTTGCCTTATATCGGTTATCCGCGAAGCCTGAATGCCATCGCTGTTATCAATGAAATATATAAGGGAGAATAAGATGAAACTGATGGGACTATTAGCCATGGTTGGTAGTATCTTTGTTGCCGGTAATGTTTCGGCGCAAGTCATCAAACCGCAAGATAAGGTCTTGGTGGCATATTACTCCAAAACCGGAAACACACAGGCAATTGCCGAAAAAATTAAAGAGAATTTATCGGCAGATATTTTGGTGATAGAGCCGGTTAATGCTTATCCAGAGGATTATCGTCAAACCACTGAACAAGCCAAAAAGGAAGTGCAAGAGAAAATGACACCTGCCATTAAAAATGCCAAGGTAGATTTAAGCCAATATGATGTTGTGTTTGTCGGCTCTCCTTGCTGGTGGGGAACAATTGCTTCTCCGGTACGCACTTTTTTGACCGAGAATAACTTTAAGGGTAAGACGGTTGTGCCGTTTATGACTCATGGCGGCAGTGGATTAGGACATAGTGTTTCTGATATTAAGAGCATTATTCCCGAAGCCAATGTAACCGGTGCTGAGGCATTCCGTGGCAGTTTTGCTTCAATGGCAGAAAGTAGTGTTAAAGAATGGTTGGAAGGATTAAAAAATGAGTAAAAATATATTAGTGATTTCATCAAGCTACCGCAAAGGTGGTAATTCTGATACTTTAGCTGATGAGTTTATCAAAGGTGCTAAAGAGGCAGGTAATAATGTAGAAAAAATCTTTTTAAGAGATAAGAAGATTAATTTCTGCTTAGGTTGCGGTGTTTGTAATGATACGCACAAATGTGTTCAAAAAGATGATATGGCAGAGTTGGTTGATAAAATGGTCGAAGCAGATGTGATTGTTTTGGCTACACCTGTTTATTTTTATGCCATGAACGGTCAAATGAAAACCTTTATAGATAGATGTGTTCCAAGATATACCGAAATCAGCAATAAAGATTTTTATTATATCATTACGGCTGCAGACGGTAGAAAAGCTGCGGTAGAAAAAGTGATAGAAGGTCTGCGCGGTTTCACGCTCGATTGTTTGGATAATGCCAAAGAAAAAGGCATTGTTTATGGTTTGGGCGCATGGCAAAAAGGCGAGATTTTAAGTAAGCCGGCCATGAAAGAAGCCTATGAAATGGGCAAAAACGCTTAAAATAAAGGAGACAAGATGAAAATGACTTTAAGTGTTATCATTGGCTTGGTTGTTGTGGCAGCCTTGTCATGGAAAATATATTCTTGTTGCGTTTGGGATAAAACTTTTGCCAAAAGCGATAAAGTTGATGTTAAAAAAGTAAGCTTTCATAACCGTTATGGAATTAAGTTGGTCGGTGATTTATATTTGCCCAAAAATTTGGGTAAAGAGAAAGTTCCGGCGATTGCCGTGTCCGGTCCGTTTGGGGCAGTTAAAGAGCAAGCTTCAGGCTTATATGCTATGAATATGGCCGAAAAAGGCTTTATTGCGCTGGCATTTGATCCATCATACACCGGCGAAAGCTGTGGCAAACCAAGAAATGTGGCTTCTCCTGATATTAATACTGAAGATTTCAGCGCCGCGGTTGACTATCTGAGCACTTTGCCTGAAGTAGATGCGAACAAAATCGGCATCATCGGCATTTGCGGCTTCGGTGGCTTTGCTTTGAATGCCGCTGCTATGGATACGAGAATCAAAGCAACCGTAACTTCAACCATGTATGATATGAGCAGGGTAAATGCCAATGGTTATTTTGATGCTATGGATGCCAAAGCACGTTATGAGTTAAGAGAACAGTTGAATGCTCAACGCACACAAGATTATAAGAATGGCACTTATGCTAAAGCTCCGGGCTTGCCGGAAAAATTGAGCGGAAACGAGCCGCAGTTTGTGCAAGACTATTATGGTTATTATAAGACCAAACGCGGTTTTCATAAACGCTCTATCAACTCAAACGGCAATTGGAATATGACATCTTCCTTATCCTTTATCAATATGCCGATATTAAGCTATGCCGGTGAGATTAAAACTCCGGTGCTGATGTTGCATGGCGAAAAAGCACATAGCCGCTATTTTAGTGAAGATGCGTTCAAAAAGCTGCAGGGTAAAAATAAAGAGCTGATGATTATCAAAGGTGCCAACCATGTTGATTTGTATGACAATATGGAAAAAATTCCGTTTGATAAAATAGAAAGCTTTTTCAAACAAAATCTGCAATAAGAAAGTAAAAAGCCTCTCAAATGAGAGGCTTTTTTTTATGCTTGATATTTTGCATAAATGAATATAAGTTCTTGTTTAGAAAATAAATTATTAAAACTTATATATTATGGAAAATTTTTATTTCAATTTACATCAAGAGTTTTTAGATACACGCTTAATGCGTGCTTTTTTGAGTAAATATTTACGAGAAAACGGTTACTATTGCCGTGATGTCTTTTTTGCACAAGTGCTATTCAAACCCAAAACCAAACCCAAATTTTTTGACAATAGTTTAGGTTATAACTTGGTTTATGAAACCATAGCTTATAGACCTAAATCCGGTTGGAGTTGGGAAAAATTAGTTAAAGATTGGTATGCTAACATTGATAAAGGTTCTGAACCAGATGATAATTTATTATCAATCATCAAATATACTCCATATGACAAAATTTATCCAGCCAAATCTTCTTCATCATATAAAGAATGGTCAGAAAGCAGTGTGTCGCTTAATGGAAAATTGGAAGTCATCAAGGTTTATTTTGATGTTATGTCAGGACAAATTTGCTTTCGAGATTATGCAAAAACCGAAAGAAATGATGTATTTGAAAATTGCAGAAAACTAGATGTTGAAAAAGTAAACAATTTTTATAGGTGGATGTCTTGTGATAGTGGGGATGAGTATAACAGAGGCAAGAAGAAATATGAAGATTCTTGGTATGAGGAATGTATCTATGAGCCCGATTGTTTTAATTTTGGCGTGGTTAATTTATACAAAATAACACATGAGCCATATTATGAAAAACAATATCAATTCTTTGACGGAAAAAAATATAACGAGAAAAGATTGATAAATTGTGATGTTCAGGCTTCATCATTGCTTTCTCCATTAGAGATAATTCAGTATTTGTATTGGCATGTTTACCATAAAAATCCCAAAGAAAAGAATTATGACATAGATAGCTATGTAAATATAAACGAACCTTCAGGGTTTTGGTATGATAAGGAAAGAGATTTTTTTTATGATGCGTTAGGGAGTATAGAAACTGACAGCTTATGGATTGATAGATTTATCAATCCCAGCACCCAAGAATATCCCAATCGTGCATTGTTTTATACAACCAACGTATTGGAATTGACAACTGAAATGAAAATTGAGTTTTCAAAAGAAATCTCGGCTCTTAGAAAAGATTTATCAGAATTGACCTGTACAACGGCATTGGCAGTTCATAGCATAACATATACTGTAAAAAATATTTATATGCGCATATTTGAACAGCGAGCTAAAGAAATTCGTCTTAAGTTGATCAGATTTCCTTATGATAAAGAATCTATAGCGGCATGGTTTGATGTCGTTGGAATATGTCAGGCCATACTAGAAGAAAATCCTTATAAACCATCTTTAAAAACAGAAAGTAGAATAGCTTTAGGAACAGAAAATATAATAGACTTGCGTGGGCAAGCTGTCAATCTTGAACAGAAGCATAAAAACTTTGAGCAAAAATATTTGCTCATGCAGAATAAAATTTTGCAGATTGAACAAAATCTACAGAATTTGAAGCAATTGGATAGGCTTCCTACGCTAGAAGAATTGCAAAAAATGCAAAAACTCTTGGATTAAAAGTAAAAAAAACGACCGTTTTATAACAAAAACGGCCGTTTTTTTATGCTTGATATTTTTTGATAAGCTCGAAAGCAGTGTTCTTTGCATCGGCCATGGCTTCCACCAAAGTTGAGCCGCCGGTTTTGCAATCGCCGATATATATGAGGCGAGGGTTGTCTTGCTTTTCATCAGCCTTGGCACCAATGGCACGGATAATCAAATCAAAATCAGGCAGTTCAACCGAGGTATCGGAAATTGCCTCCCATTTTTCACCGTTAAAGCGATTTTTGTGAACAAAGAGAGAATATTTTTCGCGGGTTTTAACAATTTTGTCAGGACTTGTACCGGCAGAAACATTAATTTTGCGCTCCAAAATCTCGTGTCTTTCGGCAGGGGTAATTTTCATATCAGACAAACCGCGACGTACAAACATCTCTACATAAACGGCACCTTGAGCTTGAGCCACAATTGCGCAATCGGCAGCCACGTTTCCACCGCCAATAACAGCTACATTACCTGTTGTGATATATTTTTCAGGCTTTGCCAGATAATCAAGATAAGAAACAGCCAAGTCTTCACCTTCAATATTGAGCTTAGCGCAATTTGGCTCACCACCGGCAATCAGCACCTCATCAAAACCTTGATTGAAAAGCTCTGCAGGGTTAGAAACATCTGCTTCAAAAACCACGGAGATAAGTTCGGAATTATTGACAAATTCCCAATCTTTCAAAATAGCCTCTTGCGGCAGACGCTCATGCGGAATGAGGTTGAGTGCGCCGCCGATTTGAGAACCACGTTCAAAAATCACGCATTTAAAGCCATTGCGCGCTAAAAAATAAGCTGCGGCTATACCTGCAGGACCGGCGCCGATGATGGCAATTTTTTTGCCGTTTGGCACAACATTTGAATAATCATATTTGAAATTGCGGAATTTTTCCATGAGGGTGGCTTGCACTTTGGTAATATTGATAGGAAAATCAATTAACCGACGCGTACAAGCTTTCATACAAAACTTATCAGGGCATATGAGGCCGCAAGTTTGTCCGAAAGGATTTTCATCAGAAATAAGCTTGGCAGAGAGTTCACCGTTCCCTTCTTTTGCGGCAGCAATAAAAGCTTGTGGATTACAGTGCACGGGACAAGCCTTCATGCAAGGCATGTTTTTGCAATTAAGACAACGATTAAGTTCTGCTTCCAATTGAGGTTTGGAAAGATAAATTGATTTTTTTTCAGCCATTTTCTTATCAAAAAACAAAGTTAAATCTGAATAAGAAATTAGCATCAAAAGAAAAGGCTTTCAAGCATTACGGCAATATTATAAGCAAGAAAAAAGCTCTGAAGTATAAAAACATCAGAGCTAATAAAAAAAGAAACATCAAGACAACATGTCATACCTCATATTATGAACCAGACAAATTGTTCGCGCCATAGAGTTCAACTCATCATTTGAAACTCGACTTTGTAGACGAGCATTGATTACTGCATTTCTTAAATCGCGAGCAGCAATTTCAAATTGAGAATATCCTAAAAAAGAAAAGAATTTTAATACATTTTCTTTTAATTGCTTTTGTTTGTCATAAGAAAAATTTGGATAATGAACAAGAGTTTCATAAAGTTCATTTTGCAAATCTTCATCATTGGTTCCTTCCGAAGGGATGTTTTCAATAAAGCACATAGCTTTTGTAACAAAAAATAATTCCATAACTGTTATACTAATAAAATTAAGTAAAAGTAACATAGTATATATTTTTATTTTTGCAACACTTTATATATTGAGTGAGCTCAATTTTTATGGTATACTCAGCACCATATTTGGATTTTCTTATTTTAAGGAATATTAAATGCAGCCTTTTCCAAGTAATCCGTTTGTGTTTTTATGGCGCTATGCCATGCGAAATAAAACGTTATTCTTTTTCATCTGCGCTTGTTGTATGATAAATGTTATCTCAGGAAAGCTTTCTCCTTGGCTTTTTTCCAAAATGGTTGGCTTGTTTGGTGAAAATGTAAAGTTTGCTGATATTGCCGATTCTGTTTGGTGGTTGTTAGCAGGTGTGGTAGGCGCGACTTTGCTTGCCAAAATGATGTCTGTTTTGTTTAATCTGCTTACAGAATTAGAATTACGTCCCCGTATTTTTGAGCAAATGAGTGCCGATTGTTTTCAATACATCAATGGTCATTCCTTGAGCTATTTTTCTGATAATATGGCAGGAAGCTTAGCTCAAAAAAGTAATGCACTATCTAATGCTGCCAGTTTTTATCAATCTTCTTTATATTATCTGACAGATGTTTTCCGTTTGATTGTTGTTTTTGTAATGCTGGCACTTGTGAATGTCTCATTTTCACTTTATTTTGTGGCATTTGTTTTGTTGTCTGCAATTGTGCTGCTCAAAATCGGCACATTGTCGATGAATTTGCGTGCAGAGATGACCGAGGCCAAAAGTAAGGTTAGCGGGCAGATGATAGATGCTCTGCAAAATCATTTTTTTGTCCGTCTGTTTAATGGATTTAAATATGAAGAAAAGCGGGCAGATAAAGTTTTAGAAGATGAAACCGATAAGACCAATAAATCGGTTGATGTAGAGATGCTTCAATCAGAAGGAGAAAAACTTTATTTTCACTTTGTTTATCTGGCATTTGTTCTTTATGCACTTGTTTTATGGAAAGATAAAAGTATTAACACGGCAGATGTGGTTCTAATTTTCTTTCTGTTGCAAGATGTTTCCTCAGTCGTTTCATGGCTCATTCACCGTACAATTGTTTATAGTTCAGCTTTTGCTGAAATGAAAACTAATCTTGTTCCGTTTAGCACGCCGCACGAGATTGTTGATGATAAAAACGCCATTGCTTTAAAAGTAAAAGAAGGGGCAATTGAGCTTAAAAATGTGAGCTTTAGCTATAAAGGTGGCAAGCCACTGTTCAATCATTTCACATTGAAAATTCCAGCCGGACAAAAGGTCGGTGTGGTTGGTATGTCAGGCGGTGGAAAATCAACCTTAATCAATTTATTACAGCGTTTTTATGATGTACAAGGTGGAGAAATTTTGCTTGATGGGCAAAATATTAAAAACGTAACGCAAGAAAGCCTACATCAGCAAATAGGCTACGTTCCCCAAACCTCCGCATTGTTGGAGCGCTCCATTGCCGAAAATATTGCTTACGGTATGCCTAATGCTAAACAAGAAGCGATAAAACAAGCTGCAAAGGAAGCTTTTGCCGATAAATTTATAGAAGAATTGCCAAACGGATATCAAACTATTTTGAATGCGCAAAATCAGCTTTCCGGCGGACAAATGCAACGCTTGTCGATTGCAAGGGCTTTGTTGAAAGATGCTCCGATTTTGATTTTAGATGAAGCCACTTCAGCATTGGATAGTGAGTCGGAATTCTATATTCAAAAAGCCATTGAAAATATGCTCAAAGACAAGACTGTGATTGCCGTGGCGCATCGTCTGTCCACCTTGAAAAATATGGATAGAATAATTGTGCTGGAAAAAGGCAAAATTGTTGAGGACGGCAAGTTGGATGAGCTATTGAAGAAGAAAGGCAAATTCTGGCAATATTGGAACTTACAAAAACTCAAAGGAGAAAAAAATGAACAATAATTCACTTTGGAGCTTTTTGAAAAAATATTATCTGCCGGTAAAATACCGTTTTATGGCAATTTTTATTCTTGTGCCAATAGTGGCGCTTTGCGGACAGCTTGCCCCATGGTATGTGAGTGATATTGTCAATATACTCAATACTGGAGATATCAGTGACTTAGCATGGCAAAATTTAATTAATACTTTTGTTCTTTTAGCCATAGCTTTAGTTGGTGGCAATATTTTGATGATGCTGACTATGTATATTATGCAACACAAACTTATTTCACCTTTAGGCATTAAGGTCAGAAAAGATTTGTTTGTGGGTGTTTTGGGCTTGCATAAAAACTTCTGGAGTAAAATTTCTGCCGGTAATGTTTATGGCAAAATAGAGAGTTCTCGCCGCACCACTGCAGGATGGAGTTCTATTGGTGATACTTTAGTCTTTGCCAATTCGGCTCTCTGGTCGTTAATTATAAGCTTGTGCTTTATTGGTAAAATTTATCTGCCGATGGCGATTGTTTATGTGATAGCATCAATTTTGCTGTTTATCTTTTTTCATAAACTTTCTGCAAATACCAAACAAGCATCCAAGCAACAAGAAAATATGATGAATAAAGTCTTTGGCAAAACCACAAATATGATAAGTAATTATCTGGTCCTAAAGATTTTCGGAAGTTTGAGTAGAGAGCTGAAAAAGCTCGGTAAAGATTATGCGCTTGTCGCCAAAACCATGCGCAAAAATGCTTGGCTCAGAAATAAAAATTATATGCTTGTTGATATAGTCGTAGTTCTTTTTGATGCGGCCATGATTATTTATGCCGTTATCCTATGGGCAAAAGGTATTATTAATGTGGGTAATGTGGTTTATTTGCTCACAGCCGGAAGAACCATGAGCTCTATTTTGAGCAGTACTTCTACACATTGGATGTACTATCGAACCGAGTTATTTAAGTTGCAGAGCAATATAAAACTCTTGAATGCCGAGCCTGAGTTTGTTGATGCTCCAAATGCTAAAAAACTTAAAATAAAATCAGGTGAGATAGAGTTTAAAAATCTGACCTTTAGTTACAATCATAAAAAACCGGCGATTAATAATTTTAGTTTGAAGATAAGAGCGGGTGAAAAAATCGGCATTGTCGGCATGTCGGGCGGTGGCAAAACCACGCTGCTTCATGTGTTGCAACGCTTGGTTAACACGCCGCAGGGTGCAGTTTATATCGACGGACAAGATGTGGCTTTGGTCACGCAAGAAAGCTTGCATGAAGTTGTGTCATTTATTCCGCAAGATACCACCTTGTTTCACCGCAGCTTGGCGGGGAACATGAGCTATGGCAGCTTTAAAGCCACGCAAAAAGAAATTGAAGATGCCGCTAAAAAATCTTATATCACCGAATTTGTCAAAGATTTGCCGCAAGGATATAAAACTTTGGTCGGAGATAAAGGGGTCAAACTCTCCGGCGGACAAAGACAAAGGGTAGGAATAGCCAGAGCTATTTTGAAGAATAGTAAGATTTTGTTGCTGGATGAAGCAACATCGGCTTTGGATAGTAAGTCAGAAAAATACATTCAATCTTCTTTGCAAAAACTGATAAAAGATAAAACCGTGATTGCCGTGGCGCACCGTCTGTCAACATTGAAGAACATGGATAAAATCGTGGTCATGGAAGAAGGAAAAATTATCGAGGTCGGTACCCCGAAAGAGCTATTGGATAAACAAGGTAAATTCGCCAAACTTTGGAACCTACAAGCTTAAGAGGAGATAAAAATGCGCTTATATCATTATGCCCCAAAAGAAAATACGGTTTTGGAAGAGGGGATAAAGTCCATTTCAAAAATTGATAGCAATTTGCATTCTTATGTCAAACGCGTGGGGTCGGATAAAAAAGAAGATATTATCAATTGGTTGGAAAAAACTTTTGTTGGCAGAAGTTGCGCTATCTCTTGCTTGACCGAGCCGATTGTCTGGCAGGGAAATGATAAGGTGTTAAAAGCGCTTGTTGATAGAAGCATTTTATATTCTTTTGAGTTGGAAGATTTAAGCAATGCCGGTTTGGTCGAAAGCATCTGGTGCAAAGACGGTTCGGAAGCAAGCGGCATCAATGAGCATTTTTATCAGGTTTCAAAAGACGAGATAGATATGTCGCCTTTACCTTGGCACAAATGCGATGCTTCCAAAGGGCTGATATTTGGTGTGATAAAACATTATTTGATTGTCTTAAAAGACGGTGTCATTCCGGCAGAGTTTATCAAAGAGGAGCGCTAATGAATTATTTGACCAAAGATAACGCTCAAGACCTCAATTTCATAAAAGATATAATTTCAAAAGCCGGATATAAAGGCGAGGTGAGGGCAATGGTCGGTGGTTCTAAGTCTTTTGCCTTTGCAGTTGGAGATGGGGTTGTACGTTTTCCTAAAGCTGAGGTTATCTGGAGGACCATGCAAAGAGAAAATCAAATCTTGACAGAGATTTATCCTTTAATAAGCGATAAATTCAAAAACAAAATTCATCAAATTTCTTTGGTCGATGGAGAATATCCGTTTTCTGTCGTTAAAAGATTTGTTGGTAAGATTTGCGATAATCGTGATGATGAAGTTAATGCGCTTAAGGTTCAAAATTTACCAAAAGACAAGCAAGAAAATTTGGCACAAACTCTGGCTGAGTTCTTTGTCATGATGCATAAAATTGACTATACCAAATTGCATATTCCGCCTAAAAATGAAACGATTGATAATTGGGATGTAACTCAAAAAGCTGACTTTGATTATGCCAAAGCAAGAGATGCTTTGAAAAAGATAAGTCCTTTTGATTTGGATGATTATCGATGCGAGAATAAAAATGAGAATTTAGCTTTATGTCATAATGATTTGAGTGGCAGCAATATGCTCTTAAATCAGGACAAGGAAGATATCTTGGAGGGTATAATCGACTTTGCCAATGCTGTTATTGAACCTAAATATTTAGACTTTTTCCCGCTTTATAAAATCAATCGTAACTTGGCTGTTGAAGTTATTAAGAGATACAATGAGCTGGTCGATGATAAAATAGACATTAAACAAACAGATTTTACCATGCTGGCCTATATCGGCTATAACCTTGCTAAAATGGACAATCCGCACCCATATTTTATGAAGATATTAAAGCTTTTTTCAAATTAAAAAGTTTGTATGATGCATAAGCAAAGGCATAGTTAATAAAGAGCCAAATAAGCCAATATCCGTTTGGTTCCCAAACTGACGAGCTTTGTTCAGCCAAACTAACAAAATATTCTCTAAACAAAAATCCGTTTAATCCAAAAAGAAAAGGGCTGATTTTGCCGGTAAAAATCCAAAAATTGTTTTGGGAAGGAAAAAGCTTATATGCACTTAAAAATAATATGGCGCTGAAAGTAAAACTTAACATAAAAGCATATATATTCAGTTGTGCTGCAATAATAACTATTAAAGAGATTAATAAAGCTGTAAGGTTAAGTTTTTTGGAATGAATAAAACTCAATTTTTCTTCATAACAAGCAACAAAAATGCCTAAACAAAATTCGGGTAAATGACCTAATGCATTGGCATAGAAAATGGTTGTTACACCTATATACTTGCTCCAAGAAATCGCAGATAACAGATAGAAAAACAAAATAAAGACAATGTTAAAAATATCTTTTGATATTATTTTATAGAGAAAAAAGAACAAAATATAAAGTTGAATAATGAGAGCAAAAAACCACCAAGGACCACAAGCGGCATATAGAGTAACGGCATCAAAATTGGCACTCAATGTTAAAACATATAACAGACCCTTTAGCTGGATTTCTGGAGCCAAAATCAAATAGAGCATAGAAGAAAATATAAGCAATTTGTATGTTTTAAATATATATTTTAATGTAAAAGATAAAGGCTTTTGAGGTTGAGATTGATATTTTTTGCAGAGACCGTATCCACTTAAAAAAATAAATACATAAACCCCATAAAATCCAAAAAAAGAAAAAAAACAGTTTATGCTGTTTTTCCAACTAAAATCTTGCAAAAATTGAGCAAAATATTCAGCGTTAAACAACATTTCATTTTCGAATGTAATTGGTGAAAAAAGATGAAAAAAATTATGTGAGAGAATGCAAAATATGGCAATCCCTTTCAAAAACAAAGATTGTTCTTTTGTTAAGTAAACATAATTTTTTTTCATCTTTTTTATTTTTCCAAAGATTTAAAACATTTATTGTTCCAGAAAAACATTCTGCAAAAACGCCAAAATACAGAAGGATGTTTTAGAAAAATCAATAATGACAGCGAGGTTTTTTTCTTTACATAAGACAACATATCATTTTGAGATAAGAGAAGTTGCTCTTGAATGTAAAGATATTTATTTCCCCAAGAAGGAACTCTTTTTCTAAAAGGATGACAAGATTTTGAAAAAAGCAAAATATCGGTAAAATCATCTTGTTCAGGAATATATTTTTCTTCTTTCATTTTAAGAGAGCGATAAAAAGCCAAAGTTGCTTCATTATCTTTAGTATCTGTATACAGTCTGAAATTATCAAACTTTAAGCGACGAGCATAAGCATAAGTACGATTGAATATTTTTCGACCATATCCTTTACGACGAAATTCAGGAATAACACCAAACCAGTTGAGCCAAGCGTCTTTAGGATATTGTGGATAAAAGTATATTCCGGTTAAACCGATAAATTTTTTTCCATCCTTTACCAGCCAAAATTGGGAGAGATATTCGGGGTTTGAAGATAATGAATTTTCTATGGTATCATTTTTATATTCTTTAGGAAAAATCTTTTTTTGCACTTCTTGAGCAATGTGTAAATTGCTTGAATTAACAGATACAAATTTGAGCATTTTTTATCCTGTTTTAATCTAAGATATTTATGAAATTGTGATATAAACTATATCTTTGTAATATTAAAAAAAAGTATATTATGGTTACTAAAAATATCATAGCTAATTGAAAATTATATAATATAAAAAAGATGATGGCATTTTTTATAAAAAGAGTTATCATTAAATGACATTAAACAATTTAAAGGTAAAAAAATGAAAAAAGAAGCTTCTTTATCTATTATAGAGGATGTAAAAAATCATAAATTTCTAATGATAAAACATCAAAGAGGCATCAATGAAGGATGCATGAATTTTCCAGGAGGAAAAAAAGAATCTAATGAAACCATGGAAGACTGTGTCATAAGAGAAACCTTTGAAGAAACAGGCTTAAAAATTGAAAATCCGGTACAAGTCGGATACATAGAGTTTCCGACAAAAGAATTTTATGTTTATGTATATAAAAGTACAAAATTCAGTGGCCATCTTCATGAAAAAGCAGATGAAGTCACATTGTATTGGGTCGATGAAGATAAAATTCCTTATGATGAGATGAGAGAGGCAGACCGAAACTTTTTACCGGAAATCATTGCCGGAAAATATGTAAAAAGACGCTTTATATATGATGAAAATTTTCATGTAACAGATATCATTGATTTGTAAAAAAATAAAAAAGACTTTGATCGTTGTGTCGATAAAAATGCAACGATAAGTTTTGTGTGCTGAGTAATGTATAATATATCATGTAAAATTATATAACATATCATGCAAATAAAAGTTGACTTTATATTATTTACGCTTAGTATTATGGCTAATTTATAAGAGGATGTTCTGGGATAAATAGATTTTTATGTATTACTCATAAACCTTATCTACTTAAAAATTTAAGATCATTCAAAGTCTAAAAAGTAAATAAAGAGAACAAGCAATGCCTAAAATTTCAGTATGTCTCGCAGTTTATAAAACCAAACCAGAATATTTACAAGAATGTATAGATTCCATTTTAGCGCAAACATTTACAGATTTTGAGCTTTTGATTGTGGATGACTGTCCTCAAGATGAAAAATGCGAAAAAATTATCAATTCTTATAAAGACGAACGCATTAAATATTACCGAAATGAGCAAAATTTAGGCATCTCAGGAACAAGAAATCGCCTTTTAGATATGGCTCAAGGTGAATATATTGCTGTAATGGATCATGATGATATCTCCTTACCGACACGTTTTGAAAAACAAGCAGTATATCTAGATGCGCATCCTGAATGTGGGGTTGTGAGTTGTTGGTATCAACGCTTTCCTGATATAAAAATTAAGAAAAAACCTGAAAATCACAAACAAATTGTTAAATCGCTAATGAATTCATGTCCATTGTTGCATCCGGCGTCAATGATTAGAAAAAAGGTTCTTAAAGATAATGATATTATATATGAATCTCAATACAGCCCTGCAGAAGATTATGCTCTATGGTGCCGCTTAGCAGATAAAACACAATTTCACAATATTCAAGAAGTGTTGTTTTTATATAGAGATCATCTGTCAAATGAATCCAAAAGGGCATCAAGACAAATGACAAAAGCCAGCCAAGAAATCAAAGAAAATATCTTAAGAAAAAACAGAATATGTCGTCTTATAGAAGAAAAAAAAGTTATTTCATTTGATATTTTTGATACATTGTTATTACGCCCATATAGAAAACCTGAAGATCTCTTTGAGTTAATAGAGAAAGAATATCAGATTTCAGGTTTTGCAACAGCCAGAAAAAATGCAGAAAAAGACTTCTATGCCCAAAATGGAAAAGATAAAGAAGCCAATCTGGATGATATATACAGTGTATTACCTCAATATAAACAATTTAAGCAAGTTGAGCTGGATCTCGAATATTCAGGACTTATTCTCAACAAAGAAATGAAAGAAATTTATGATTATGCAAAGTCCCGGAATAAAATAGTGATCATCACTTCAGATATGTATTTACCTTATGATTTTGTTGAAAAAGTCTTAAAAAGACAGCATATAGAAGGTTATAAGAAATTATATCTTTCCAACCAAGTAAACAAAAGAAAAGATAACGGAGAGTTGTATACGCACATTCTCCAAGATTTGAAAATAAAACCATATGAAATGTTACATATTGGAGATAATCTCAAATCGGATTATAAAAATGCCAAAAAAATGGGAATTTCATCATATCTTTACGAAAATTCTCAAAAAAAATTTAATAAAAAAGATAAACAAATTAAATATTTTCTAAAGAAAACTCAAAATTCTTTATTTTCTTCGGTTGTGAGCTCTTTAATTTCTCAAAAAATACAAACGAGTGATTATTGGGAAAATTTTGGGTATAAATATGCTGGTCCAATAGTTTATGCTTATGCAAACTTCATTCGAAAAGTTGCAGAAGAAGAGAAACTAAAAAAGATTTTGTTTATAGCCAGAGATGGTTATATTGCTCAAAAAGTCTTTAATATGATTTCATCAATTGAAACCAATTATATCTATGCTCCAAGAATATTAAATTATACGGCTAATTTAGATTTTGATTATTCAAAAGAAAAACAAGCCAAAATTGTTTGCGATTATTTCCATCAAAATGTTGGAAAATTAAAGGCCAATAAATTTTTTGAGCAACATTTTGATATGTTTAAAAATTTAGCAAAAACAGAAAAATTAAAAACCGGATATACAAAATATATTGAACAAATTTGTGGTAAAAATAAAAAAATAGGTACAGTAGATACCATTAGTGAACAATTATCTGGTCAAAGATTAATTGAAAAAGAAGCGCAAATAAAAACAACAGGTTTTTATATTTCAACCAATTTGCGTAAAAAAAACGATAGTAAATATTATAATTTTGTGAGTGATAAAAATAAAATCAGACTAACATATGATAATAAATCTGACCTTATTGAATTTATTTTTTCTGCTCCAGAAAATCCAATCATCACCATGAAAGATGGTCAGCCTCTTTATCAGTCTAATTTAACTCAGGCAGAACATATACGGCAAGATATCTGCAAGAGAATGGAAAAAGGGGTTATTAATTTTGTATCAGATATGCAAAATCGGTTGTGCGGTCTAAATCTTACCGAAGATGATAATGATATTCTTGCTCTTATTGAGGCATATGTGAATAATCCTACCAAAAAAGATATGATAGCTATGTGTGATGTGAAAAAATCGCCGCTTGCAGATAATTGTATTTATGTTCCATTATTTGCTGCAAAAACACATTTTTGGAATATAAAACAAAATAAAAAATTAGTTTGGTTAACACCTTTACAAAGGTTTGTGATTTGTTTGTTTTTCCCAATAACAATTAAAACAAAAGGATTGAAAATGATAAAAATTCATTTGTTTCCCAAACTAAGAACCAAAATTCTAAAAATATCTTATGCCGGCAAATATGAGTTTGCCATAGGAAATCCTAACGATTGATAAGAAAAGAGAATAATATGAATAAACAGATTAATATTACTTTTTGTATGACTCAGTTTATTACAGGCGGAATTGAAAAATCTTTGGTTCAATTGTTAGAAAAATCTGTAAAAAATCAGACATATCATTTTTCAATCTTAGTCAAAACACCAAATGTTGAAGAACAATTTACCAACTTTTGTCAAAAAAACGGAATAGATTTACAAATTATTCCTTATCAACTGATAAATTATAAAAAAGATAGTGTATCTAATGTCAAAAAATTTCTTTTTAAAAGTTTTAATTGCATTCAAAAAATAAGAATTAAATATTTTTTGAAGCAATATCTGAAAAAACAAAATTTAGTAATAGATTATTTTAACTGTTCTTTTTCTGATTTGCTGGTTGGTATAGATATTCCTAAAATCGGATGGTATCACTCCGGTTATGATCAATATGCAAAAAAATTGCAATATCTTAATAATAAATATCTGAAGCTATATAACAATTTTGTTGTGATTACAAAATCTTTTGAAACAGAACTTTTAAAGACCTGCAGTGCCCCAAATAAAGTAAAACAGATTTACAATCCTTTTGATATTGAAAAAATTCAAAATATGGCATCTGAAACTCTTAGTTTAGAATTACCAGATAAATATTTTGTTTTTGTAGGGCGTTTAGATAGAGATAAAGATCATAAAACAGTTATTGATGCTTTTGAACAGATTGCTTTGCAGTTTCCCGATGTTACATTGTTATTTGTAGGAGATGGAAATACGCAAAGCTACTATAAAAAATATGTTCAAGACAAGAATTTAACAAATCGTGTCCTATTTATAGGAAATGTTGAAAATCCATATGTATACATCAAGCATGCTCTTGCCAATATTTTATCTAGCCCGAGTGAAGGTTTGAGTAATGTTTTGGTTGAAGGAGCTATTCTAGGAACATTAAACATAGCATCAGACTGCCCGTCTGGTCCGGCAGAAATTTTGCTTAAAGGAAAGGGTGGGGTGCTTTATCCTGTTGGTGATAGCTCAGCATTAGCCAACGTCATGAGAGATGTGCTTACAAATAAAATTAAAAAAGATGAAATTATAAAAACTGCCAGTCAAAATATTTATCGTTTTGATGCCGAAAATATAGCAAGGCAATTTATGCAATTGTGTCAATTAACCATCAAAAAACAAACCAAAATAGGCATTTTAAATTTTTTCTTTGAAAATGAAAATTATGGAGCGGTTCTGACAGCCTATGCTCTTAATAAATATTTGTCAGATATGGGATATGAAGCAAAAAATATTAATTATGTTGCAAATTTCTATAAAGGAAGAAATGTTAAAGATTGTTCTAATTTTGAAGAATTTAAATCTAAGAATTTACCTTTGACATCAAAAGTATCTGCCAACCAACTGAAAAAATTAAATAAAGATTTTAATGTATTTGTGGTTGGAAGTGATCAAGTCTTTAGACATCGATTTGTAAAAAAAGAAAAGGGAATATATTATCTGTCTTTTGTTGATAGAAAAAATAAAAAAATAGCTTATGCAGCCTCTTTTGGAACAAGCAAGTTTGATGGAAAAACTAAAGATATCAAAAAAGTTGGAACTTTTTTTAAAAATTTCAATGCTATCTCGGTCAGAGAAAGTGATGGTGTTAAGATATTGAATGATACTTTCCATGTAAAAGGCATTCAGGTCTTGGATCCTGTCTTTTTAATAGATTGGGCGCCTTTGTTGAGTGATTTTAAATATCAAGAAACAGTTTACTATATTTTAAATCCCGATTTACAAAAACTAACAGAGAAAAACATGCTGGGAAGTTCTTTAACAATTGAAAACTGGCTTTCTGCAATCAAAAATTCAAACTTAGTTATAACAGATTCATTTCATGCACTTTGTTTTTGCATTCTTTTTAAGAAAAAATTTGTAGCTTTGGCACATCGAAATTCCCCAATATCTAGACTCTATAGTTTATTTGACATGTTTTCATTACCCAAAGATAAGATTGTTTTTAATGATATGGTTGAAGGCAAACAAAATCTAGAGGATTTTGTCATAGAAATTGCAAATATTGATGAAGTGCTGATGAAGTGGCGCAAAATTTCTTATGATTTCATATTACAAGCAATAGGAGAATAATATATGTATGTTGATGATCACACCACGCTATATCTGGTAGCAATGTTAAAAGCTTATGGAATAAAATATATTGTCTCCAGTCCTGGAACGCAAAACGCAGGTTTTAATTTATGTGTGCAAGAAGATAAAGATTTTAAGTGTTTTTCCGTGGTCGATGAAAGAAGTGCCGCTTATGTTGCAACAGGATTAGCTTTTGAAACGGGAGAGCCTGTAGTTATAACCTGTACGGGCGCTACGGCATCTCGAAATTATTTATCAGCATTAACCGAAGCTTTTTACCGCAAACTTCCGATTATTGCTATTACATATACACATTATTCTAATAAGTTTAATTTAGAACCTCAGACTTTAGATCGCAGCGTCTCTCAAAATGATGTAAAAGCACTATCAATAGAGTTACCTGTTATTGATTCAGATGCTGATAAAAATAAGTGTATATCTTATATCAACGCCGCATTGACAAAAGCTTTTGCCATGCATATGCCCATACATATAAATGTTGTTAATTCACCAAAATTAATGTCTTTTACAACACATAAATTACCTCAAGATTTTTGGATAACAAAACTATATAAAGATAATTTTGGCTCTTTAAAAAATGAATTAAATAATAAAAAAATCGGCATATTTGTTGGAGAACATAAAAATTTTTCCACTATGGAAGAAAAGGCTCTTTCAGATTTTGCTCAGTCATATAATGCAGCTGTTTTTTGTGATCATACCTCAAATTATCATGGCTCAAATAAAATTTTAATTTCACAAATAGTTGAGCAAACAGATGCCGATTTTATTCCGGATATAATGATAGATATGGGAGGCATTTCCGGAGAATATTCATCGGGAAAATTATTCAAAAAAGTAAATTATTGGCGAATTTCTCCTGATGGCGAATTTCATAGCCGATGTGGACGTCCTGTGTCAAAACTTTTTGCATGTAAAGAAGAAGATTTCTTTTCATCATTGAAGGCAGAACATTCATCTTCAACCGTTTTTTACAACAAACTTGACGCTGCGTGCAAAAAAATAAAAACACCGGAGTTGCCTTTGTGTAATGCCTTGGTTTGTCAATATTTATCTCAATATATTCCGGAAAATTCTTCACTGCATTTAGGAATTTTAAATTCGTTACGAAACATGAACTTTTTCCAATTACCAAACAATATAAATGTTGTTTGTAATGTTGGTGGTTTTGGAATAGATGGACCCGTTTCTTCAGCCATAGGCCAATCTTTAGCATCAGATAAAAAAGTTTTTGCGCTTTTTGGTGATTTAGCCTTTTTTTATGACATGAATGCATTAGGAATTCGCGAGATAAAAAATAATCTGCGTATTTTGGTTGTAAATAACAATAGAGGAGAAGAATTTCGCCTCAATCCTTTGCTGGAAGGACCTTTTAAAGAAAAAACAGATGTTCTGGTAGCCGCAGCCGGACATAATAAAGGAGGAATAAAAGGTTGGGCAGAAGCTTGCTCATTTCATTATATGACGGTATCTTCAAAAGATATGTTGGAAGAAAAAATCAAAGAATTTTGTACAAAATCATATGATAAACCGGTGTTGTTTGAAGTATATACAACCAATGAAGATGAACAAAAAGGTTTAAGTTTGATGCGGTCAAAAGACAAACAAATAAAAAATAATTCATCAAAATCAAGTCTTTTAAAAAAAATAATAGGAAAGAGATAAATGGAAAATATTTATGCCGCTAAAATAACCCCAAAAAGAGAAATTTCTGGAAATATCATTAAATTTCATGCTGAAATTGAATTTGCAGAAGGATATCATATCACTAAAAGTATTGAGGCTCCAAACGATAGAGAGTATAATCCTTATGATGATGCCATATTGTTGAGAGCGTTCTCTACCGTTGCAATTTTATTAAAAGATGGAGACAAAGTTTATTTTGACGGTGTTGTCTCAGATGGTTTGCTATCAACAATCAGAATTGCAAATGAATATTATCATGAATGTTACAATGGGCGAGGAGAACTCTATCATCTGATTGATGTTATAGTTAAAGAAGAGAAACCCATTAAAACAACACCTTTATCAAAAGATGCAATTCTGGCTTATTCCGCAGGAGTTGATGCAAACTATTCCTTGTTAACACATAAGAGAGGTCTTTGCGGTGCGAGAAACGTTAATATAAAGACGGCAGTTGTTTTGCACAATTTGGAAGTTATGACCTCTGATGAAAAATTCAACAACAAGCAGCAAATTTGTAAAAATGTTTTAGATCATTTCGGTGTGGAGCAAGTAAATATCACCTTAACCAATGAGGCTCAAGGATATATTCGCTATATGTGGAATCTGTGTTCAGCTCTTTACCTTTTTGCAAATACTGGTAACTATACAACCGCATTAATCGGATCAGGAGGAGGAACCCAACAAGGACTATGGTTTGGTTCAGATGAAAATAATTGCATTTTTACAAATGTTTTTGCATCTAAGGCATTGCAAGTGCGTGAAGATGCCACCAATACATCACGCACAAAAAAATGTAAATTATTAGCAACCGAGCCAATTATCATGCAAAATCTAATTACTTGTTTCAAGCCAGATTTTAAGGAAGATCTCAATTGCGGATATTGTGGCAAATGTGTTGAAACAATTTTGAATTTTTGGGCAAATGGCATTTATGATTTACCAACATTTCCACAGCTAAATAAGAGAAAATTTTTAAGAAAAATCAAAAAAAGAATTATGCGTTCAGGAACAACTGATTTTGTCTTCTATCAAGATATTCTAAATTGTGCTTTAGATAGCGAAAAAAGCAAAGATTGGTATAAATTGGTACAAAAATATGTAAGAAAAAGAAGAATAAAATCACTGTTAGATTTTTATAAAATACCATTTTTATATTTAATCTATCGTCTTAAACTTTTGTTTTCTTGGACATCTAAACAGAGAAATAAGACCCATCAACAATATTTTGATTGGATTCAAAAAATTAAAGATAACAATGTGAATATTGAAAAATCATATGACTACTATTTAGGCCAAAGGGCTTTGATTGCGCAGATGAAATCAGAAAAAGAACAAGCTCTACAAAATAAGGAATCTAAATGAAAAAGAATATCGATAAGATAAAGACATGGTTTGTTACAGGTGCTTCAAGTGGTGTCGGGCATGAAGTTTGTCGCCAACTTATAGCGCAAGGATATAATGTTATTGCTGTTTCTCGCAGAATTCCGGATTTTTCAGGAGATAATGTGTTAACATTGTCAGTTGATGTTTCTGATCAGGAAAGTATTAAAAAAGCCATTGATTTAGGAGTAGAAAAGTTTGGCCGTATTGATGTGCTTATGAATAATGCTGGTATTAGTTCATATACAACACTTGAAGAAATTTCATTAAAAGACATGTCTCATGTGATGGAAGTAAATTTTTGGGGCGCTGTTAACACAATCAAAGCAATATTACCTCATTTTAGAGAAAATACACATGGGCTTATTATTAATAACACGTCACAAAATGGACTATCTCCACGTTCCTATGGAACAGCATATTGTTCTTCAAAATATGCCTTGGAAGGATTAACCAGTGCTTTATGGTTAGAAACTAAAAACTTTTGCCATGTGATGGCTGTCGAGTTAGGTTTTTTTAGCGGAACAGAAATTAATAAAAATTATCCTAAGCGAATGACATCTATTCCCGAATATGAAAATATTCCGCCGTTCTATAAAAAATACAGTCGAAATTTTACAAATAATTTAGAAAAAGCGGTATCTTTTCTTCTGCAAACGGTTCAAAAAAAGAAATTACCGCGACGGTTGATTTTGGGGCAAGACGCTTTGTTTCAAATTCAATCAGAAATAAATTGGATAAAAAAAGATTTAAAATCGTCTCAATGTGTAGCTAAGAAGTGTACCTCATTTCCATTTATAAAATTTTGCGGTATTACATTATTTCGAAAAAAGATAAAAGATAATATTACAAAATATTATATTTTGGGAATTCCGATAAAAATTTCTAAATAAAAACATACTCAAGTCCTACATTGAATAAGTATGCCAGCAAAGCATAACAGAAACAAGTGCCAGTCATAATTATACCGATGTAGTATACTCCTATTAAGGCAAATATTTTTTTTATTTTCCATATATATAATAATTTATAATTACACGTTAAATATACCATAAAAAAAGGTGTGTTTGACAATAGTCAAAATAAACAGTCATTCAGATACAAAAAAAGACCTACTTAACAGCAGGTCTTTTCCTATTTGGTCGGGACGAGAGGATTCGAACCTCCGACATCTTGCACCCCATGCAAGCGCTCTACCAGGCTGAACTACGTCCCGAATAACGAACTATTATATAGAACGCTTCAAAAATAAAAGCAAGAGTTTTTTTATTTTGGTTGCGTATTAATCCACACGCGATGCTCTTGGTGACCATCGACTAGAGAAGGGGATATTTCTTCGCCCCCACATTCATGCATAACAGAAGTCATAGCCTTATATGAGCCGATATTGTCAAAATTGCAGGTGAGTAAAGCTTTTTCAATGCCAAGATTTTTTCTACCATATTCTAAAGTGAGTTTGAGACCTGCTTTCACATAACCTTTCAAGCGTGCAGAGGGAATGATTTGATAAGCGATATGTCCACCATTTTGTTTTAAATAGTCATTCAATTCATGCCGAATATCAAAAGAGCCAATATATTTTTCATCATCAATCAACCAAAGTGTGGTATTAGGCACATGTCCTTCAGGTAAACCAATCCCTTGTCTTTGGTTGTCAATATTATGAAAATAGGTTCTAAAATTGTCCTTTTCAGCTTCAATCATTTGATTAATGCAATGAATATCAAAAGGTGAAGGGTGAGATTGATATTCTGCAATAGCCTCTTTGACGGAATCTAAATATTTTGGCGTTGGTAAAACGAGTTTCAGCATAAAATTTCTCCTAAATACAAAAATATATTGCCATATTAAAATAAAAAATCTACTCTAAATTGAAAATGAGGAAAAAAATGATAGTTGCATCCGAAACATTAAAAGGAAAAAGAATTACTTTGCAAAAAGCTGTCAAAAGCTTTGCAATGGCGCAAGTTCATAACAACGAAGTTAAGAAGAGCCTGCCGGAATTATCACCATGGCTCGGTTGGGCTACCGAAGAATATGCAATCGAAGATAGCTACGAATATTTACAAGGTTGTGTGCAAGAATGGGATAAAGGCACAGAATTCAATTATATGATTTTTGATGAAAATAAAAACTTCATGGGGATGATATCTGCGCTTAATGTTAAAGAAAAAGACAAGTGCTTTGAAATAGGCTATTGGATATCTACAAGATTTTCTGGAAAAGGTTATATGCAAGAAGCTGTGACGCTTATCGAAAAAGAGTTTTTTGGTTTAGGGATAAATCGCATTGTTATACATACCGATGTCTTGAATAAAAAATCGGCTAATGTACCACAAAATTTGGGCTATATTTTAGAAGGTATACAGAGACAAGCTCTTTGGAATAAGAAAGAGAAAAGATACAGAGATATTAATACATTTTCAAAACTGAGAAGTGAATATGAACAAAGTTTGTAAGCCTGACTATAAAAACAGTTTGGTCAATTTAGCCAATTCTGTGTTGCAATATTTTGAATGTCCGATACATCATGAAACCTTACCTGTATTGGATAATCTTTTGCAGCAAGACTACCAAACCGTTGTTCTTTTGGTGCTTGATGGTATGGGCGTAGATATGCTTGAACACAATCTTTCAGACAAAAGTTTTTTAAGAAAGCATATGCTTAAAGAGATTTCTTCTGTTTTCCCTCCGACGACGACAGCCGCTACAACGAGTATTTATACAGGCTTAACACCACAAGAACATGGTTGGGCAGGGTGGCAATGCTATTTTAAAGAATATAAAAAAAATATAGAACTGTTCTTAAACCGTGATTTTTATCAAAGTAAAAGCTTAGATGTGAATGTTGGAAAAGAATTTTTAAAACATAAGAAGCTTTTTGAACAAATAAATGAACAAGGAAAATATAAGGCTTATGGTGTAGCTCGCTTTTTTGGAAATTACAAAATTGAAAGCATGAATGACGTATGTAATAAGATTGTAGAACTAGCCAAAGAAAAAGATAAAAAGTTTATTTTGGCATATTATAAAGAGCCGGATTCAGTAATGCATCATACAGGATGCTATAGCGAGAAAACTAAAACAAAGATAAAATCTTTAGACAGACACGTAGAAAATTTAGCTGGAAAATTACAAAACGCGTTGCTAATAGTTACGGCAGACCATGGACTGATTGATATAGTTGAAGATGTAAGATTAGAAAAGATCAAAGAAATTAATGATTGTTTGCGTCTTCCTCCGGCAATAGAACCCAGAGCAGTGGCTTTTTACATCAAAGAAGATAAAAAAGAGCAATTTGAAAAAGAATTCAATAAAAGATTTGGCAACGATTTTATTTTGTTGACTTCAGATGAATATATAAAACAAGGCTACGCCGGCGAGGGGATAATGCACTATAAATTCCGAGAGTTTTTGGGAGATTATATGGCTTTGGCAACCGGAGATAGAATCTTGCAATACCAAACTGAAGGAGGCACTGATCCTGAAGAATTAAAGGCGCATCATGCCGGTTTAACACAAAAAGAGATGTCTGTGCCGCTTATAGTTTATAAATCTGACAAATAAAGCTTGATTTTTGTCTAAAAACATGATACCAAAGCCCTTAAGTACAAATTTTTTAGAAATTATTAACCCAAAATATAAAGCATATGGATATAAAAGTTGCCAGTGCGTCAAGTTTGTTCAAAGAGAACGGACATGACTTAAAAGGGATTTTTAATCTCTTTTATAATGCTGTGTATGCTTATATCAGCCTCACGGTTGTAAACATGCATACAGAAGAATATGGTATTGCATCGCTGACCGATAACAGAGAACTTGTCTCAGGTTATATTGGAACAGCCTTAGAGAATTTTCATCCAGATGTTGAAAAAGCAGCTTCTCGCATTGCCCAGTTCAATCAGGAATATAAAGAACTGAAAGAAATGGAACAAAAAATCAATGAGATGAGGCGCTGGAAAACAATTTTTCGTTCTTTTAAGCAAATCAAAGCTTATATCAAACGAAAAAGAGAAATAGAAAGTGAAACTGTAACAATTGAAGAACTGTTGAACATTGCCTACTATAAATTTAGTCAGGTAAACGGCACGTTCAAACAATTTAAAGATGGGATGAAAAGATTTTTAGAAATGAAATGAAGATAAAAAGACAGATATTCCGAATGTTTATCTGTCTTTTTTCATTTTAAAATACCAATTTACACATAAAAATTGCTTGTTTATGCAAATAAAACTTTGACTATTTTTCAAAATGCCCTATCATCTAGCGCAAAAGAATAATTTTTTAGAATATAAAGAGGAATAAAATGTTACATCCATGGCATGGTGTCGAAATTGGCAAAAATATGCCCGAAATCATTACAGCGATTATTGAAGTGCCTAAAGGCTCAAAAACTAAATATGAATTGGATAAATTGAGCGGTTTGCTAAAGGTTGACCGTATTTTGTATAGTGCTGTTTATTATCCGGCCAACTATGGATTTATTCCCAAAACCTATTGTGCCGACAATGATCCTTTGGATATTTTGGTCTTAGGACAAGAACCGGTAGTTCCTTTATCTATTGTTCGTGCTAAACCTATCGGTCTGATGAAGATGATTGATCAAGGAGAGGCTGATGATAAGATTATTGCGGTGCATGTTGATGATCCTGAGTATGCGCAATATAATTCAATTGATGAATTGCCCCAACATGTTTTAAAAACCATTCGTCGTTTTTTTGAAGATTATAAGGTTTTAGAAAACAAAGAAGTTAAAATTGAAGCCTTTTTAGGTCCTGATGAAGCTAAAAAAGCTGTTGTGGAAGCTCGAGAATTATATGAGGAGCACAAAACCACTTTAGCAGGTTATGGCGGTTAGTATTTTAAAAGGCAGAATTTCTGCCTTTTATTGTATCAAGATATAAGAGAGATAAGGAATGAGTATTGCAAAAAAATTAGAAGTATGGCAGGCACAAAATTTAATTTCGGCAGAGCAGGCTAAAAAAATCACTGCTTATGAGAAAGAAAATCGCAAACCGATTTTAACCTTGCCCTTACTGGCACTTGGTTTCTTTTGCATTGCTTTAGGCATTGCTTCTCTGGTATCAGCCAACTGGCAAATCATTCCCGATTCTGTAAAATTAGGCTTTGATTTAGCAATTATGCTGGGTTTGGCAGGTGGCATATTTTTTTGCTTTTGCAAAGAAAAAGAAGTTTGGTTTGAAGGTTTAATGCTCTTATTTAGCTTAATGGTTCTGGTCAGCATTGGTTTAATAGCGCAAATTTATCAGCTCCAAACACAAGGGCTGGGGGCATACTTCTTATGGTGTGTTTTGGTCTTTCCGTTAGTAATCATTAGCCGACGCATCATTTTACCGCTGATTTGGTTGCCCATATTTACGGCATCATCTGTAGATACTTTAACAAATATCACATTTTTCCGTGACTTATTGGAGATAATTGAACATACATTTCCGTTTGCCATTTCAGTTTGTGGCATTTTAATATTTGCCTATATTTACCGATTTGTTTCTTACTATTTTCGTACACGTTTGGCGCCACAAATCAAAGCCATGAAGTTTTGGCTGGGGTTTGATATTGTTTCTTTGGTGGTGTTGATGGATTTTGGCGCCAGCAATATGTTTAGCGGCATTTTTTATGAAGATATTTTGAATGGTGATAATTATCGTTCCATTTTGGTTATCTGTTGTTTGATTTTAGCTAATGTTGGTTTTGGTTATTTTAGCTATAAATACAATTATTCCCGTTTGTTAACTTGCGTCTTAGCCATTTTATTAGGCTTTTCCATCATCTACATGGCATTGCCAGACAATGGCACCATTTTAGATTTGTGGGGTTTCTTACTGACAATGTCCATTTTAAGCACGGTTGTCGCTTATGCTTTAATCAAAAATAGAGTAAAATTGTTAAACATTGCCACAGCTTGCATGGCCATTCGTTTATTCTGTGTTTATTTGCAAGTTTTTGGAAGCATGCTTACAACAGGCATTGGTTTAATTGTGTCCGGAATATTATTCTTGAGTTTGATATATGGATGGAAAAAATTGCACTTAAATACAATGTTGATTGTGAAGGAGTCTAAATAATGTCTAAAAAAGTTTGGTTAGGTTTAGCATTAGCTTTCCCGATGGTATATTTAAGTGCTTGGAGTGCTTATGTAGATTATGGCATTAAAAACGCTGATGAAATCACCATTCGTGCTGAAGGTTATGATCCCAGAAGTTTGATATCTGGACATTATTTATACTTGCGCCTCAATTGGCAAGATACGGATTGTACACAGTTTGATGACGACTTATGTCACCCCAATCGTTTTGAGAGTGTATATAAATATTATATTCCCGAAGATGTTGCTCCAAAATTGGATAAGGCAGTACGAAAGAAAAATGTAAAAGTTGATTTAGTTTTTGCTTATCCAGAAAACAAAAACCCATATTTGAAACGTATGTTGATTAATGATGAGCCTTGGAAAGATTGGCTCAAAGAACAAAAAAAATAAAGAAAAAGCCTCTCTTTCGAGAGGCTTTTTTGTTTGTTCATTTATATCTGTAGCAACAATCGTTACCAGAATACCCAATAAATTCAAGATAAGACCCCCAATAACGACAACTCCTTGTTACGACGACACCGGAAACATTTGGACAAGGAATTTCTGAACAAGAATATTTGCGTGGATCTGTTGGACAAGCCGTGCAGTTCCAACCTTGACCTTTAGGACCATTAAGATTGTACCCCATATCAGCACAACTTTTTTCAGTGCATTGATAACATGTCAAACCTTCATAAGTAACTTTTTTACAGTTCTGTCCACTGATTTGTGTTTGGCTATATCCACCATCAGCACAGGTTTTAGCAACAGTACAAGAATAACATGTCAAACCTTCATAATTAACTTGAGTACAATTTTGCCCGCTTATTTTAATAGAACTATATCCACCATTAGAACAAGTTTTAGCAACAGCACAAGAATAACATGTTAAACCTTCATAATTGATTTGAGTACAATTTTGTCCACTTATTTTAATAGAGCTATAACCTCCATCAGAACAAGACTTCTTATTTCCGCTACCCAAATCACAATATCCGATATTTGCATCAAAAGGACATTTTAAAAAACTATGTCCCTCACATTCAGCTTCTGTCATTTTGTAACCTAAAGTTTCACAA
>CASFJK010000002.1 GCA_949295025.1 uncultured Pseudomonadota bacterium | reverse complement strand
GTGTGTGAATGATAAATTATGGTCGAACGTATCAAGAGCCAAAGCTGAATTAAAAAAAGTCGGTAAGAGCAAACAAGCCACAACCCGACAACAGGTTAAAACAGATTTTATCATAATACGCCTCCATTAAATAATAGAATTAAAGCCTATACTATCTATAATAAACCTTTTTTTTTTTTTGCAACTGGAAATTAAGTTTGTGTGACATATTTTATTTTTAAATAAGAAGATAAAAAAAATGAAAATTTATTTTGAATGGAAATAATATTTGTTCAAATAAAGAAAAAGCCTCTCGGAAGAGAGGCTTTTTTATGTAAAAACATGTTCTTAAATTAGAACTCAGTTTCTTGCAATTGGAAGAAGTAAGCTTGTGGGTGATCGCAAACCGGGCATTTTTCCGGAGCTTTCGGAGATTCTACACGGTGACCACAGTTACCACATTCCCAAATAACTTTTGTCGGGCGTTCAAAAATTTTGCCTTCGCACAAAGAATCTAAGAGAGCTTGATATCTTTCTTCATGACCTTTTTCAATCTGACCAACAGCTTTGAAGAGGTATGCAATTTTGGTAAAACCTTCTTCTTCAGCTTCTTTAGCCATACGAGCATACATATCGGTCCATTCATAATTTTCACCAGCAGCAGCATCTTTCAAGTTTGTGATTGTATCAGGAATAGTGTCGTCATGAAGAAGTTTGAACCACAATTTTGCATGTTCTTTTTCATTATTTGCGGTTTGTTCAAATTTTTCAGCAATGATGTTATAACCTTCTTTTTTAGCTTTTGAAGCATAGTAGGTGTATTTGTTGCGAGCCATAGATTCGCCGGCAAATGCATCCATCAGGTTTTTTTCGGTTTTAGAGCCTTTTAATTGCATGTAATCTCTCCAAAGTTAAGTTAGTTAAACCCTTTTTTATGACATTCCGGACAAATTCCTTTGAATGAAATGTCATAACTTTCAATGATTAATCCGGTTTTGGATAAAACTTGGTCAGCCAAATCCGGAGCAACATCATAAGGTACATCATATACCTTATTACATTTTGTGCAAATGAAATGATAATGTTTTAAAAGATTGTGGTCAAAATGCACAGAACCATCAAGCCCTTCAATTTTTTTTATCATTCCGTTGTCTGCCAATTGGTTTAAGTTGCGATAAACCGTAGCCAAACTAATTGATGGAAGTTCTTTTTTCAAAACCTCGTAGATATAGTCTGCCGTAGGGTGGACCATATGTTCCTGCAAAGTTTTCAAAATCAGTTCACGTTGTTTTGAATATTTCATTTTTCTTCCATAAAAGTGATAATCATTATCATTATTATTTATAGCAATAAATATATCTTGTCAATCACAATTTTAGATATTATTTATATAGGCAATAGTTCAATTTTTTAAATAGGAGATAAAATATGAATGGCGTAGAAATCAAAAAAGATGTCTACTGGGTAGGCGCCAAAGATTGGAACTTGAAAGAATTTCATGGCTATACCACACCACATGGTTCAACTTATAACTCATATTTAATTATGGATGAAAAAATCACTTTGGTTGATGGTGTAAAACATTATATGACCGAAGAACAATTGGCTCGAGTTAGAAGTTTGGTAGATTTTTCTAAAATTGATTATGTTATTGCCAATCATATTGAACAAGACCACTCCGGTAGCATTCCTGCTATCATGAAACTGGCTCCGCAAGCAAAAATCGTAACCAATGCCATGGGTAAAAAGGCTTTGGAAGACCACTATGATACCTCTGGTTGGGAATATGTCATCGTTAAAACCGGAGATACTTTGAATATTGGTAAACGCAATTTGTCTTTTGTAACCACACCGATGTTGCACTGGCCCGATTCTATGATGACTTATGATAAAGAAGACAAATTGTTGTTATCTAATGATGGTTTTGGTCAGCACTATTGCACCGATGCATTGTTTGTCAAAGAAGCTCCGTTTGATGTGATTATGCGTGAAGCTCAAAGCTACTATGCAAATATTTTGTATCCTTATGGTGCACAAGCTGAAAAAGCTTTGAATACCGCAACCGACTTGGGGTTGGAAATTGATATGATAGCACCGTCACACGGCTGCATTTGGAGCGGAGAAAAAGAAGTTAAAGCCATTTTGGGTGCTTATGACAAATGGGCAAGCGGCAAAGATGAAGGCAAGGCCGTTATTGTTTATGATACAATGTGGGGTGCAACCGCAACTTTGGCTAATGCGGTTATGTCTGTTTTCCAAGATGCAGGTATTCCTGTTGTTAAATATTGCCTAACCCATCATGACATTTCTGAAGTTATGGTTGACTTTTTAGATGCCAAATACATTTGCATTGGTACCCCGACTTTGAACAATGAAATGTTTCCGAGGGTTGCCGCTTTTGTTACCTATATGAAAGGTCTACAACCTAAAAATAAAAAAGGTTTTGCTTTTGGTTCTTATGGTTGGAAACCGGGGGTCGTTAACAACATTCAAGCCGTGTTTGAGGCTTTGGGTTGGGAAACTGTTACTCCGTTTGAAGAAAAATACACACCAAAATCAGATGTTGTAGAAAAAATCAAAGAGCGCGTTAAAGAAATGATTGCTTAATTTGAGAAAATAAGCGCAAACAAAAAAGCAGTGAGGCTTAAAACTCACTGCTTTTTTTAATTTCACCCCAATAGGTAAGGGGAATGAGGCTACTGTCTCTGGATACGACAGGATAATAAAAACCATCAACACCTTTGGCAATTTCAACCTTTTGTGTTAAGGAAGAAGGTTCAATCTCCAAAGAGGCTTTATGAAAAAAAGAATAGCGATTTTTGCGATAAATCGCCAACCCGTTTTCATAAAGAATGATGGTGTTTGGTTTTGCACCATAACTATCCGTTAAACGCTTTCCCCATGCACCTTGTGGACGAACATAACGATGACGAGAATTCTTAATCATTTCCATACGCAGTTGAGCAACTTCCATACGAATTTTGGCAAGTTGAGCATCAACAGGTGCCGCTTCTAAAAAGATTTTAGTGGCTTTTTGATTCCCGTTTACCATTTGTTCACAAAAGAGCCAAGATTTGTTTTTGTGAATGGTCGTATCATAAGAAAGATAAAAAGGTTCCGTAGACGTGGATTTTTTCCAAGAATAACTGTATTTATAAATCTCCAGAGTTTCTTTTTTACCTTGTTCACGACCAATCAAAAAACTGATAACAGTCAAAATAATTATCAATAAAATTGTCAAAATCTGAAATTTTGATAACTGAATTTGTGTGAGTTTTTTTAATTTTTTCATAAGCACAATAATTAATATTTAATAAAAATATATCACGTTGCTCATTTGAACACAACATCTTTTTTAGAATAAAATTAAATATAAAAAAATTGCAAAAAACTGCAGTCAAATACTTGACAGTAAATAGAAAAGTAGTATTGATAGCCGCGGATAAAAAATCAAAAAAAATTACAGAAGAAAGAAGAAAAGAAATGTTAGCGCTGTTAAATCGCTTCACCAATTTCTATGGCAAAAATTTTGCGCCTAAATTGGTAGAAGTTTTGAAAAAAGGCTATGGTAAAAATGAGTTTAAAAGAGATGCTGTTGCAGGCTTGACCGTAGCCGTAATTTCCATTCCGTTGGCCTTGGCTTTGGCAATTGCTTCAGGTGTTACACCTGCTCAAGGATTATATACGGCAATTGTTGCCGGATTTTTCATTGCCTTCTTAGGTGGTAGCCGTTATCAAATCGGCGGACCGACAGGTGCCTTTGTTGTAGTCATTTTTGGCGTTATGCAACAATTTGGTTATGCAGGTTTGGCCATGACGATGTTGGTTGCCGGTTTGGCTTTGATTATCGCCGGTTTATTAAGATTCGGTACTTATATTAAATATATTCCGTATCCGGTTGTTATTGGTTTTACAGCAGGTATCGGTTTGTTGTTGATTACCACTCAAATCAAAGATTTGTTAGGTTTACAAATTGAAAATTTGCCGTCGGCATTTTTGCCCAAATGGCGTGCATATTTAAGCAATTTAGGAACTTTTAGCTGGAGTTCATTACTAATTGCTATTTTATCTTTCGGAATTATATTTTATTGCAAAGCAAAACATCCAAAATTGCCGGCTTATTTATTGAGTGTGGTAGGAAGCACCGTATTTGTCGGAATTGTAAGTATTTTTGGTGTTGATGTCGTGACCATCGGTAGCCAATTCGGCGGCATTCCGCATTTCTTGCCGGCACCGCACATCCCAAGCTTCAATTTGGACTTGTTCTTAAAAGTTGTTCCAAGTGGTTTAACCATTGCCTTCTTAGCTGGTGTTGAATCATTGTTGAGTGCAACCGTGGTCGATGGTATGAGCGGTGATAACCACAACTCCAATGCAGAGTTAATAGGAGAGGGTATTGCCAACATCATTTGCTCTTTCTTTATGGGCGTGCCTGCAACTGGTGCCATTGCACGTACGGCAACTAACTTCAAAGCCAATGCTCATTCTCCGATTGCCGGAATGATGCAATCCGTATTTTTGGTTTTGTTCATGTTGCTATTATCTCCTTTAGCAAAATACATTCCGTTGGCTTGCTTGTCATCCATCTTGATTTTGATTGGTTGGAACATGTTGGGCTTGGATAAAATGTATAAGCTTATATTTGGTCCTAAAGGTGATAGATATACATTAATTATTACTGTATTATTGACCTTGTTGGTTGACTTAAATACAGCAATCAGTGTCGGCTTCATTATGTCGAGCGTTATCTTTATGCACCGTATGAGCCGTGAAATGGAAATTGAAACCGATGAAACATCTTTGGAATATGTTGGTGGTGGTCGCGATTTGACAGAAGTTTTGCACGAGCAAGGCGTTGTGTCTTTCCGTTTCTCCGGTCCGTTGTTCTTTGGTGTCGCATCGCAAATTTCAAGCTTTTTCAAAAAGATGAACTTACCTCATCAACATCCGAAAGTTGTAATTTTGCGTATGGGTTATGTTCCTGTAGTTGATGCTACAGGCGCCAACATCATTGTTGAGTTTGTTAAAAAACTGCAACAAACTGATACCAAGATTATTTTTTCCAATGTAAAAAAACAACCGCGTCGTGTTTTGCATGATGCGTTTGACAAAGAAGGTATTGATATTCATGGCATTTCAGTTGCATCAACTTTTGAAAATGCGTTAAAGATGACCAGACGTTATCTCAAAATGCAAGATGAAACAGAAAATGAAAATAAAAAGGAAACCGCTGAATAAAACAATATAGCTGTTGCTTTTTAATGCTAAAAGGCGATAATAAACAAAAAAATAGTGCATAAACACTTTCGAATTTAATTCGATTTTAAATATTTGACAATTTTAATATATTACATATATAGTATATGTTGGAAATTGAAAAAAAGGATAAAAAAATGACTTTTGCATTAGTTTTGATGTTTATTACCGCCTTTAGTTTACCCGCTTTAGCTAATCCGGCTTGTGCTGTTTGCACCGTTGCTGTCGGCGCATCTTTGGAAATTGCACGCCAATTCGGTGTTGATGATAGTGTTGTTGGTGTATGGGCAGGCGCCTTTATGGTTTTGTTGGGCTTCTGGATGGTTAAGTGGTTCGATAAAAAAGGTTGGAATTTTAAGGGTAGAGATTTTTGGCTCATCACTTTAAGTGTTGCTATGCTTGGTTTTATGTATATGGGTGAACTGAACTATACTCCAAAACCGATTCTCGTTTTCTACATTGATCCATTTTTATTCAGTGCAATTTTAGGTGCATTGGTCTTTATCTGGTCTTCAGACTTTTATCAATGGATGAAAGCAAAAAATGGCGGGCATGCGCATTTCCCGTTTGAAAAAGTGGTTGTGCCTGTTTTGGCTTTGGCTCTTGTCAGCACATGGTTTTATTATAATCCGTTGTGCACACCAACACCTGCTGCCAATGCCGAAGATTTACTGAGTTTTATGGAGTAAAATAAATGAATAAAGCTAAAAGTGTTAAAGAATTTGTTGAAAGAATAGACAGTTCTAAAAAGGTCAATCCCAAAGATTTGTCTTCCGATCAAGATTTGACCATTGCCATTATGAATTTGATTTCCATTGAAGAGCATTTGGTTTTTTCCGGAGCCAAAACCGGCAAAACTGCATTTTATGATTTGATTGAAGAAGTCAGAGAAAAAAGAAAAAATTTAATGCAAAAAATCATTCCTTCATATGAGGGAGAGGTTTGGTGCATTTCCAAACACTTGTTAGCATCATCAATGCGTTTAATGGAAGTTGGAACCAAACAACAAAGCTTAGGTCATAAAGAGCAAGCTTATGATTTATTTAATCAAGCTTATGAGCTATATTGCTTGTTCTGGGGTTTAAACATGAATATGTTAAACGTGGCTGATGTAAAATGGGTTGAAGACAGTGTCGAAGATGTGAAAAAACTCACATCTAAGGTCAATGAAAATTTGGCTGCTGCGGTACCTGTCGCTGAAGAAAAAGAACCGCAAGGTGCATTGGCAAAAATGAAAGCTTTTGTTAGAAAAGCAGTTGATTGCTGTATTGAATAAATATAAAAAAACAAATTAAAGCCCGTTTATACGGGCTTTTTTATTGCACTTAAAAATTTTTAATGCTATACAAAAGACCAATTAAATATAATTATGAATATTAGTATAATCTTAAAAAATATCAAATTATGGTAACTGAAATTCCTGTTTTCTTAGAAACAAAAACAAAAATGAAATTGGCTCAATTTCAAGAAAAATTGCAACAGCACAATTTGACTTTTATTGATCCATATGAGGCTATTTTTCTGGATAAAAACACCGAACGTTATGGCTTTTGCTTCAATGTCGAGGGAGAAAATCAACAAGATATTCTCAATAAATTGCAACAAATAACGACATTAGATCTTGGAAAAATTGATTTTGCCAGCATCAAATTCTGCGGGCGCGGCATTCATTGTTGTTTTTCTGTTTTAGAAATGCCCATAAATGCGTTGTTGGCATTAAGTCTTGGTTATTTGAATAATAATAAAGATTTTTCAGGCTTTTTAATGAAAAGAAATAATAAAATTTCGTACTTCATTATTTTTTTAGAGCCTAAAAAATTAGAAAAATTAGACTATACCGGTCAATTTTTCAAAATAGAAGATTGGAAGAAATACACGACCTCTCTTTTACAATATCTGGACGCAGCCACCATGGATTTCATGCAGGTAGGATATTATCCTTTGTAACAAAAAAGGCGCTTTCCCAAAAATATGGAAAACGCCTTTTTTTAATTTAAGCTATTAACCCTGCAAAAAAAGGATGTTGATGTGCCGCAATTAACCACGCTTGTTTAACAGCTAGTTTTGCAGCATCCGATCTAAAAGGGGTGCCCCAGCTATCACGCAACAATAACTCTTCTTTGACTTCGGGTGAAAGATTGAGCTCGATTTTTATTTCTGGTCCTCTAACACCGCGTGGGTCGTAGAATTTTCCATAAATCCAAAATTCAGAACCTTGACGTATTTCCAGAAAAGCCGTTGCTTGACCTCCATTGTAAGCACGTCTTGCAATCAAATGATCTTGTAAAAAAATATCAGCTCCGATAAAAAAATCATTGATTTTTGCAGCAGCATGCCAAGCTAAATCAATTGCTTGTTTAGCGTTAAAACTTTTATAGTCAGAAGATGAAATCAATTCTTCCATAACGGTTTTGGGAAGGTTTGTCAATTGAATCTCAGGACCATCTACCCAATTCCATTCTCTGCTTTGACCAACTGCCCAGATTTCGTTATCTTTTCGAAGTTCTAGAAGGACACGAGTCTTGCCATGATTATACTCTTTTTTTGCAATAAGCTTTTTACCGCACAAAGCAGCAACAATATTACTAAATTTTCCCATAATTATATATATTTAATAAATTTTTCAAAAAAAATATATATTATATTAGCTTTCAGAATGCAAGCATAAAAAAAGGCGCCCAATACAAAATTGAGCACCTTTGGTATCTAAGCTATGATAAATTAAATATCGCCGAGACCAGCTTCTTTATAATCTATCTTAACCTCATAATTAGAACCATATGCTTCAACCAATTGGTTGGCGGTTTCTTGAGAAACCTCAGCAGATGTTTTCATCAACAAAGCGTTAGCTTCATCTTTACTCAGTTTTTTGTTGGCATTTACGATTCTGTCTGCCACAGCAATAAGAGTAACATTATCCAGAGTATAAACTTTAGCGCTGTTCAATGGTTCGCTGAACATTTCTTTCATTTGAATGCCATTGAGGTTTGCAAAGTTTTCGTTTCTTTTTAAAGGCTTTGTTGTGTTAAGTTTAAGTTTGAAACGAGCAGCCACCTCGTTGATATTATCACCATTTTCTAAGTCATGGGTAACATCATTAACAATTTCTTGAGCAATTGCGCTACGTTCGTTATCTGCCCACATTTTTTCGATTTCAGGCTTAACATCGTTGATATCCATAGGATGAGCATCAACAATTTTATCAACATTGACAATAACAAAACCATCTTCTTCTTCAATAACCTGGCTGATTTCATCAACATTATAAGAGAAAATGGCATCAATAAAGTCGGTGGACTTTAAGAGTTTTTCTTGTCCTTTGCTGATAGATTTAGCTTTTCCTTGATCATCGATTCCTTTAACAGAATAGATGGTTGCATTATTTTCTTTGGCAATATCGGTAAAAGCTTTTCCTGCTCCGATTTCATCTTCAATTTTTGCCATTTTTTCATAGGCAATATCATAAGCTTGTTCTTTGCGCAATTCATTGATAATTTTTTTATCAGCGGCAGAGCGAGGCATTTCAGATTTTGCCTGAACGCCGACAAGTTTCATAATATGCCAACCCATTTCTGATTTTACCGGACCGGCAATTTCATTTTTCTTTGCATCAAACATTCTGTCGCCCATATCTGCAATCAGCTGATCTTTTGCGACCCAACCGAGTTCGGTAGCTTCTTTATTTTGGTTAGCCATTTCTTTGGCAACGGCATAGAAGTCTTGTCCGGCATTAAGCTTTTGCATGGCAGCAAAAGCGTCATCTTCCTTATCAAAGACCATTTGCAAAATATTGCGTTTTTCCGGAGTAACAAATTGGTCGATATGTTCATCATAATAAGCCTGAATTTCATCTTTAGAAGGAGTGTATTGAGCAGACATATCATTTAAGTCCAACACAATGAAAGAGGCATCACGTTTTTCTGGTTCTGTAAATTGAACAGAAAAGTCTTGATAATATTGTTCTAACTCGTCTTGGGAAATTTTGCGGTCAATCGGCAATTTATCTGTGTCAATAGAGATATATTTGAACACTTTTTGCTGATTAGTAATTTTTTCCAAGTAAGGAGTCATAAATGAAGGGATGTTAAATCCGCTGACCAAACCTTGCACCAAATGTTGTTTAACAATATCTTGTTTCAAAGTTTGAATATATTTTTCTTCTGTCCAACCGGAAAGAGCCAGCAAACGAGAAAATTTTTCATGACTGAATTGACCGTTTGCATCCAAAAATTCAGATTGAGAGAAAATGATTTTACGAATATAATCATCACTGATACTCACACCCAAATCTTCTGAAGTTGCTTGCATGATAGCATTAACTAATTCTTTTTGGATAATATTTTGCAAAATGGCAGCCTTCATGGCTTCGCTCAGATCAAGGTTTTCCCCAAAAAGATTTTGAGCCATTTGCAGTTCGTGAGCATATTCAGCATTAATAGCAGCTTTATTAATTTTAACATCATCAACTTCAATAACCGGATTGTTTTTGCCGGCACTGCCGATATAGCTGGTAATACCGAACAAAGAAACAAAGCTCAAAGCTGTAAGAGTTAATAAAATCTTGATAATCCAAGAATCTTTAAATTTGGATAATTTGGTAATCATTTTCATCCACCTTAAAACAAACATTTAAAATTGTGCCAATTATAAAACATTTTTAGCGGATGTCTTTATAATATTTAAAGTAATACACGAAAATCTTTATAAAATAATGGTGTTAAAAAGTTTTTTTATCTGGAAAATTAAATTTTGTTATGCTAAATAAAAGGCAAATGTGTTTTTTTATTAAGAAAAAGGAAATAAAAATGGCTAGAAAAATTATGATTGCCGGCAACTGGAAGATGAATGGTCTTTTGGAAGACGGTGTAGCTTTGGCAAAAGGTGTTGCCGCTGAAGTCAAAAAAATGGGAAAACCTGAATGCGAATTTTTGGTATGCCCGCCGTTCACATTGTTAACTTCGGTTAAAAAAGCTTTGCGCGGTGCAAAAGTTGCTCTTGGTGCGCAAGATTGCCATTTTAATGAAAAAGGTGCTCACACAGGTGATGTTAGTCCGGTTATGTTGAAAGATGCCGGCTGCCAATATGTTATCACTGGTCACTCTGAAAGAAGAGCAGATCATGGTGAAAGCAATGAACTCATTTGCAAAAAGTCTCAAGCAGCATACAATGCCGGCTTGAAAGTTATCATTTGTATTGGTGAAACTTTGGCTGAACGTGATGCCGGTAAAACCATTGATGTTTGCTCAAAACAAATTCTTGGTTCTGTTCCTGAAACAGCAACAGCAGCCAACACCGTAATCGCTTATGAACCCGTTTGGGCTATTGGTACAGGCAAAACTCCAACAGCTCAAGATGTTGAAGAAGTTCATGCTGCAGTTAGAAAAGTTTTGGCTAAGAAATTAGGTAAAGGCAATGCCAACAAAATGCGCATTTTGTACGGCGGTTCTGTTAAACCTTCAAACGCTAAAGAATTTTTGTCTTTGCCGGATGTCGATGGCGCATTAATCGGTGGTGCAAGCTTGAAAGTCGAAGACTTCATCGCTATTGCTAAAAATGCCGGTTTTTAATTAAAGAATAAGGATATAAGTTATGGGAACAGTTTTATTGGTTGTCCATTTGATTGTAGCAATCTTTTTGGTAACAGTTATTCTGTTGCAACGTTCTACAGGCGGCGCCTTAGATGGTTTGGGCGGCGGAAGTGGTGCCAGCAGCTTTTTAACAGCTAGAGGCAAAGGCAACTTCTTAACCAGATTGACTGCTATTTTGGCAACAATTTTTATTATTACCAGTATTTCACTGTCTATATATCACAAAGGAAGTGAACGTCCTTCCAACTCCATTTTGGACGTTGAAACTTCCGCTCCTGCCACTCAAAATTCTGAGCCTCAAGCTCCGGTAGCGGCAGATTAATGAACAACTTAATTAACATAGAGGCACCTTTTTTTAAGGAAGGTGCCTCTCTCACTTTAAATTTTAAGGAAAAGATATGTCAGAAAAAACAAAGTTTATCTTTATCACCGGTGGTGTTGTTTCTTCATTGGGTAAGGGATTAGCATCTGCTTCTTTGGCATCTATTTTACAATCTCGCGGTTTTAAAGTCCGTATGAGAAAATTGGATCCGTATTTGAACGTAGACCCCGGAACAATGAGCCCATATCAACATGGTGAAGTTTATGTAACCGATGATGGTGCCGAAACTGACTTGGATTTGGGCCACTATGAACGTTTTTCAGGTGTTGCTTGCCATAAAACAGATAGCATCACAACTGGTAAAATTTATCAACGTGTTATTGATAAAGAACGTCATGGCGATTACTTGGGGGCCACCATTCAAGTTATTCCTCACGTAACCAACGAGATTAAAGATTTCATTTTGTCAGACATCAGTGATGAAGACTTTGTTTTGTGCGAGATTGGTGGTACGGTTGGTGATATTGAAGGTCAACCTTACTTGGAAGCCATCCGTCAAGTCGCCTATGACTTGGGTCGTGAAAGAGCTATGTTCATTCATGTAACTTTGTTGCCATATATTCCAGCAGCAGGTGAATTGAAAACCAAACCGACCCAACACTCTGTTAAAAAATTGCAAGAATATGGTATTCAGCCGGATATGTTGCTCTGCCGTTCTCAATGCCCGATTCCGCAAAATGAGAAAAGAAAAATTGCTTTGTTCTGCAACATCAGAGAAGAAAATGTTATTGCCGCTTTGGATGTTGAAAACATTTATCAAGTTCCAATTGCATATTCTCACGAAGGTATGGATAGACAAGTTTGCAAACACTTTGGCATTGAATGTGATGGCGAACCAGATTTAAGTAAATGGGAAAAAATTGTTGATATTATCCGTCATCCGGAAGGTGAAGTTAAAATTGCCGTTGTCGGAAAATACATGCAATTGTTGGAAGCTTATAAATCCATTCACGAAGCTTTGGTTCATGGCGGTATTGCCAATAAACACAAAGTCAAAATCAAATGGGTAGATTCTGAGTTGTTGGAAAAGAGCGAACCTGATATTTATTTGTCTGATGTATCTGCCATTTTGGTTCCGGGTGGTTTTGGTCAACGCGGTACCAATGGTAAGATTGAAGCCGTTAAATATGCTCGTGAAAATAACATTCCGTTCTTGGGTATTTGTTATGGTATGCAAATGGCCGTTATTGAAACCATGCGCGATGTAGCAGGGGTAACAAATGCATATACAACCGAGTTAAATCCCAACTGTGAACCTGTTGTCGGCTTGATGACCGAATGGGAAAAAGACGGCGACAAAGAAAAACGCACTCAAGACGGCGACTTGGGTGGTACCATGCGTTTGGGTGCTTATCCATGCGTTTTGGCTAAAGATTCTTTAGCTCGCAAGGTTTATGGAACGGATAAAATTTCAGAACGTCACCGTCACCGTTATGAAGTTAATATGAAATACGAAAAACAATTAAACGATGCCGGAATGTTCATTACAGGTAAATCTCCGGATGGCAGATTACCTGAAATCGTGGAAATTCCGAATCATCCATGGTTTATCGGTGTTCAATTCCACCCAGAATTGAAGTCTAAACCTTTTGATCCGCATCCGTTGTTTGTATCTTTTGTTAAAGCAGCAATAGATAAACAAAACAAAAAATAAAAAAATAAGCCCCCTCAAAATTTTGAGGGGGTTTGTTTATAAGTATTGCAATATAAAAAAAGCGTGCTATAACAGTCGAACACTTTTTTATTATTAACTTTAAATTTTAAGATTATGTGTACAGTAACAGCTATGGACAATGTTCGTAAAGCTTATGACAAGTATTATTACTCTTCTGACTGTTTTGACTTTAGAAGAGATGCAAGATTGGAAAAAATGATTTTTCTTGTTAAAGGAAATGATGAATTGAGTAGCAAAATTGCATCAGAAATCAGAGCCAAACAATCATTTTACAGCACTTATACAATCGATGAAGATTTGTGTGCAGAACCGACAGCAGAGCAAATTAATAAGTTTGCCTCAAAAATTCAAGAATTGAATTTGCAGGGAAGCGGAATGTTGATTGCTCATAAGTTGTATTATTCGAAGTTGATTGAAGATCATCCGTCCATCATTGAAAAAATGGCTTTAATCCGTCCGGATTATGACAATGATTACATTCAATTGATGGTAGATTTTACAATTGGTCGGCATTATGCCTCAAGAGTTCGAGTTTTGAAGGAAAAAAACGCTGCTAAGGTTGGTGTAAGCAACTATTACAAAAACATCATGCCTTTTGATGTTATGATACTTCCTTCAATAGAAAACCTGCGTTGTTTGGTTTGTGCCGCTTATATCTATCAAGAGATTAAGTTGCGTCACAACATCATTCCCAAGGTTTATGTTCAGTGTTCAGAAGATGTAACATCGGAAAAAGAGCTTGCATTAAAATTGCTTACGGGACTTTGTGTCGAAAATATCAGCTTTATAGATAAAGGAGATATTCAAGCTTTATCAGAAATTGTTTTCAAACGCAGAGTTTTGTTCATTACACCGCAAAGACGCTCGTTAAAACAACATCATGATGTAGAAGAAATGCGTAAGGAGGTAAGATTCTCGCCATCATTCTATGTCGTTAAAGAAAGTTTTGATGAAGTATGGAACCAGCCGGAATATTTGGATTGTGCCGAAACATGGCATAGTCATGTTTTGAAAGACATATACGGCAGTTTGGATGTAGTTGAGCAAACCGAAGAGGTTATCGCTTTGAAAAAGAGCCTGACTGAAAAACTTGATGAAAACACATTGCGTCAAAGTCGAGTAGCCTATGCCGGAGCAAAATTGAAAGTAGATGAGTTGGTTGAACGACATCAAGCTTATTTGAAACATTTGTTCAAAATTTAGTTATTGAAAAACGCCTTAAAACACTTGTTTTTAGGCGTTTTTTTATTTTTTTTATAAAAACTGTTGCAATCATTTAAAAGAGTGTTATAAAGCCTAAATATACTTTTTTGTTAAGAAAAAATTATAGAATTATATATAAACTTAAAACATAATTTTTTTTATTTGCTCTGAATAATGATTCAATGAGCGTTTTTTTCTCCCCAAAATAGGGATTGTTTTTAACTAGATAAAAAACATTGCTAAAAAATTTTTTTATGCTATAGAGAAAAATGTACAAAATCACGAAAGGTTGATAATGCAACAAAGAATAGTAAAAATCGGAAATTTTGAAATTTCTAATAATAACCCGATGGCTGTTTTGGCAGGACCTTGCCAAATTGAAAGCCATGACCATGCTTTAATGATTGCCGATGAAATGGTAAAAATCACTAAAGAGTTGGGCATTAATTACATTTTTAAAGCATCTTTTGATAAAGCAAACCGCACATCAATCAATGGTGCCAGAGGCGTTGGTATTGAAGAAGGTATGCGTACTTTTGCTGATATTAAGAGCAAATATCCTGACTTGCCAATTGTAACCGATGTTCATGAAAAAGAACAATGCGCCTTGATTGCACCGTATGTTGATATGTTGCAGATTCCGGCATTTTTGTGCCGTCAAACCGATTTGGTTGTAGCAGCAGCTAAAACAGGTAAGGTTATCAATATTAAAAAAGGTCAATTCTTAGCGCCTTGGGATATGAAAAATATTGTTAAAAAATGCGATGATTCCGGCAACCACAATGTTTGTTTGACCGAACGTGGTGCTTCTTTTGGTTACAACACATTGGTAACAGATATGAGAAGTTTTCCGCAAATGGTTAAAGATACTGGATGTCCGGTTATCATGGATGCAACCCATGCCGTACAACAACCTGGTGGTTTAGGCGGCAGTACCGGTGGTCAAAGAGAGTTTGCACCAGTCTTGGCACGTGCAGCTGTTTCTGTTGGTGTTGCAGCTGTATTTATGGAAACGCATGACAATCCGGATAAAGCTTTGTCTGATGGTCCTAATACCATTGCATTGAAAGATATGAAGAGAGTATTATCCGAATTGAAAGCGTATGATAAAATAACTAAAGAAGTTGTTCGACCATATGAAGAACCTTATATCGTCAAGGTTGCAAATATGTAACAAAAATAACAGCCCCAATTTGGGGCTGAATTTTTAAGGAAATAAAATGAAATTTGCAGACGAGGGGCATATCATCAATATCAAAAAGCATGGCGAAAACTCAGCAATTTTAAGTATTATCAGTAAAGAACATGGTAAAGTTGTTGGCTATGCTAAAAATGCATTGAGTAAAAAAAACTTAGGCGTATATCAATTGGGAAATAAGGTCAGTTTTGAGGCTTATGCTCGTGTTGACGAAAATATGCTGAGCTTGAAGGTAGAGTTGATAAGCCCTGATGCCGTTAACTTCATTTCCACAATGCCTAAGCTGGAAACTTTAGCTTCTTTATGTGGCTTGTGTAACATCTGCATGCCGGAACAACTGGCTCTGGATAGATTATATTATTATATAGAAAGCTTTTTTGGGTTGATAAATCAAAAAAATTGGCTGGCTAACTATGCTTTTTTTGAATTTTATTTGCTCGATTTTTTAGGAATTTCGTTAGATTTGAGTGAATGCGCTGCAACGGGAACAACCGAAAATTTAAAATATGTTTCACCCAAAACCGGCAAGGCTGTTTGTGCCGAAGCTGGTGAGCCTTACAAGGACAGATTGTTTAGTTTTCCACAGTTTATCCTGGAGCAGAATTATAGTCCAACCCCGCAGGAAATAAAGGATTTACTTAAAATGACAGAGTTTTTCCTAAATAAGAACTTTTTTCAAACTCACGGCTTGAAATTGCCGTTAAATCGTGCTAATTTGCTTGCAAATTTAGAGATATGACGGAAAAAATTATGGAAGCTGTTGAAGAAAAAATTAAAGATGTTCATTTAGCGGAAGAATTAAGCAACCGCTATTTATCTTATGCTATGTCTACCATCGTTGACCGTGCTTTGCCAGATGTAAGAGATGGATTAAAACCGGTACATAGACGTTTGCTATATGCAATGCGCCAGTTGCACTTAGACCCAAAGTCTGGTTTTAAAAAATGCGCTCGTGTCGTTGGTGACGTTATCGGTAAATATCACCCGCATGGCGATACGGCAGTATATGGTGCCATGGTGCGTTTGGCTCAAGATTTTTCTGTAAGATATCCTTTGGTTGATGGACAAGGTAACTTTGGTAATATTGACGGTGACGGCGCTGCCGCCATGCGTTATACTGAAGCAAGGTTGACTGAGTTTGCCATCGCCATGATGGAAGGTTTGAACGAAGATGCCGTCGATTTTCGTGATACCTATGATGGCGAGGAGAGTGAGCCTGTTGTTATGCCTTCCATGGTTCCGAATTTGCTTTGCAATGGTTCTGTTGGTATTGCCGTAGGTATGGCAACCAACATTCCGCCGCACAATTTGAGCGAAGTCTGCGATGCTTTGCTTTACCTGATTGAAAATCCTGATTGTGGTATGGAACCTTTGGTTAAAAGAATCAAAGGGCCTGATTTTCCGACCGGTGGTGTGATTATTGATAAGTTTTCTACCATTTTGGATGCTTATACACAAGGAAGAGGTACTTTCCGCATTCGTGCCAAATGGGAGAAAGAAGACTTAGGTCATGGACAATATCAAATTGTGGTAACAGAAATCCCGTATCAGGTCATTAAATCTAAATTGATTGAAAAAATTGCTTCTTTACTGATGGAAAAGAAGCTTCCGATGCTAAATGATGTCCGTGATGAATCTTCTCATGATGTTCGTATCGTGCTGGAACCCAAGAACAGAACCGTCGATGCTGCTTTGTTAATGGAACACTTGTTCAAGCAAACTGACTTAGAAGTCCGTTTCACCATGAATATGAACGTGCTTGATTCTGATACTGTTCCAAGAGTGATGAGCATTAAAGAAGTTTTGTCCGAATTTCTAAATCATAGACACAATGTCTTAAAGCGTCGCGTCAACTTCCGCCTAAACAAAATTTTGGCTCGTATGGAACTTTTGAGCGGCTATTTGATTGCTTATCTTAACTTGGATGAAGTGATAAGAATTATCCGCGAGGAAGAAGATCCCAAAGCTGAATTGATGAAAAAATTTGAGCTGACCGATAATCAGGCTGAAGCCATTTTGAATATGAAATTGCGTTCTTTGCGTAAATTGGAAGAAATGGAAATCCGCAAAGAATATGATGATTTGTCGGCAGAAAAAGGTGAGTTGGAAGCATTGCTCTCAGATGAACACAAACGCTGGGAAGCCATTGCTAACGAAATTAAGCTGACAAGAGAGAAATTCGGCAAGAAAACGGCATTGGGCAAACGCCGTACCGAATTTGCCGAAGTTTCCGAAGAAATTGATGTCCCTGTTGAAGCCTTTATTGAAAAAGAGCCAATTACCGTGATTTTATCACAAAAAGGCTGGATTAGAGCTTTGAAAGGCTACAGCAATTTGAATGAAGACTTCAAGTTCAAAGACGATGATGCGTTGTTGACGGCAATTCATGCCCAAACAACCGATAAAATCATTTTGTTTGACACATCAGGCAAGTTTTTTACCATTCCTGCCAATGAAATTCCTTGCGGACGTGGTTTCGGTCAGCCGTTAAGATTGATGATAGATTTGGGTATCAACGACAATATTACTGAAATGTTTGTCTTTGACGCAAAAGCAAAATATCTTATAGCTTCAAATAGCGGTCGTGGATTTATTGTTGATGAAAATCATATTTTGGCACAAACCCGCAATGGACGTAAGATTATGAACTTGGAAGAAGGCGAATATGCTAAATTCTGCAAACGTATGGATGGTGATATGATAGCCATCATTGGCGATAATCGAAAATTGCTGGTCTTTAAGGCAGAAGAAGTACCGAGCATGGCTCGAGGTCGAGGTGTATCTTTGCAAAAATATAAAGACGGCGGTTTGAGTGATATTCAAATCTTTAACGAGAGTGAAGGCTTTACCTATAATCGTGCCGGTGGAACCAAGACCGAAACCGAGTTGTTGACATGGTTGGGACACCGTGCTCAGGTTGGTAAGTTAGCACCGTTCGGTTTTCCAAAAAACAACAAATTTTTGAAAGAAAACAAGGAGTAAGCATGGCAGGCTCAAAGCCTGCTTTTGCGTTTTTTATAAAATGTCTGAGATATTGTTTGAATATGTCCGCCAAGGACAATATATAAAGGTAAGCGCGATTGAACCGGAAACAAAAACTGAAGTGTGTGTTGTTGTTCCTGTTGGTTTGAGCGAAAAAGAAATGCAAATTCAGGCATTGAAAAAATTGCAGTATGTTTTGAAGAAAAAAGAGGAAGAATAAAGATGTTAAGTGATATTGAAATTTCTCAGCAAACAGAATTGGAACCAATTGAAAAGATTGCGGAATCAATAGGCTTAACCGCGGATGATATTGAGCTTTACGGCAGATATAAAGCCAAAATAAGCTATAAAAAACTGCAAGAGATTCAAAAATCGCCTCTTGATGATGGAAAATTGATTTTGGTTACAGCCATTACCCCAACAGCAGCAGGAGAGGGAAAGTCAACCGTTTCCATAGGGTTAGGCGATGCTCTTCATCGTTTGAATAAAAATACAATCATTGCTTTGCGCGAACCCTCTTTAGGACCATGTTTTGGAGCCAAAGGCGGAGCCACTGGCGGCGGATATTCTCAAATTGCGCCGATGGAAGAAATAAATTTACATTTTACGGGAGATATTCATGCTGTAACAACGGCGGCCAATTTGCTGGCAACCATAATTGATAACCATATTTATCAAGGCAACAAACTCGGAATAGATGAAAAAACAATTGTTTGGAAGCGCTGCGTTGATCTAAATGATAGAACTTTAAGAGACATTACCATTGCTCAGGGTTCAAAAATCAATGGTATTGAGCGCAAAGCAAAGTTTTGCATCAGTGTAGCCAGTGAGATAATGGCGGTTTTGTGCTTAGCAGAAAACATAACAAACTTAAAGGAGCGATTAGCTCGAATTGTTATTGGTAAAAATACAAAAGGAGACTATGTTACCGTTGCAGACTTAAATGTCGTCGGAGCTTTAGCCGCTGTTTTGAAAGATGCCTTGAAGCCAAATTTGGTTCAAACTTTGGAGCATACACCGGCATTTGTCCATGGCGGACCTTTTGCCAATATTGCCCATGGTTGTAATAGCCTGATTGCCACCAAAACAGCATTAAAATTGGCAGATTATGTCGTAACAGAAGCTGGATTTGGTGCAGATTTAGGTGCTGAAAAGTTTATGGATATTAAGTGCCGTCAAGGTCATATTGCTCCTTCAGCTGTTGTGATTGTGGCAACTATCCGTGCTTTAAAAATGCATGGCGGTGTTGAAAAAGAGAACCTAAATCAAGAAAATTTGGTCGCTTTGAGTGATGGATTCGATAATTTAAGAACGCATATTGAAAATATGCAAAAATTCGGTGTTCCGGTAGTTGTCGCAATTAATAAATTTTCAACAGATACAGAAGAAGAATTATCTTTGTTGCAATATAAAATTAAAGAAATTGGTATTGAGGCCGCTTTATGCGAAGGATGGGAAAAAGGTGGAGAAGGCGTTAAAAATTTAGCAGAAATTGTTTTGAAAATGTGTGCCGAACCCAATGAGTTTCATTATCTTTACCAAAATGCAGAACCACTTGAAGATAAAATCAGTCAAATCGCTAAAGAAATTTATCGTGCTAAATATGCCGATTTTTCAGACTTGGCATTAGAAAAAATCAGAGCCTATTCTCAAAAAGGGTATGGCGAACTTTGTGTTTGCATTGCCAAAACACAAAATTCAATCTCTCATGATAAAGCATTACGCAACGCTCCCAAGGATTATGCTTTACCGATAAGAGATGTTTCATTGTCTGCCGGAGCCGGTTTTGTTGTGGCATATGCCGGTAGTATTTTAGATATGCCTGGATTACCGGAACATCCGGCTGCAGAAAATATTGATATTGATGACAATGGAAAAATATCTGGTTTGTTTTAAGCAAACAGCAAGGCTTGTGGATAACTTTTAATCTGCCACTTTAATATTTAAAAATCAAAAAAAATAATATAAACTCATTCCGACAAATGTTGTTATGGGGATAAAACATTTGCCAAAATGGGAAAATAAAAAAACATTAGGGAATATATTTATGTCAAATCAACAAGTTGATACGGCCAATCAGCAAAAGAAAAACAATGCTCTGCCAAAATTTATGTCAGAAAACAGCAGAATAGAATATAGTGAAGAACCACAAGCTGCGGCATGGTTAGCAAATAATCTCACCCGCTTGATGATAGGTATTTCTGTCTTATGGTTCATAATTGTACTGATATATATCACACAGTTTTTCGGTTGGTCCAATTTGTTTTTGATGATGCCGGATGAGTTTGGTGGATTCTTAGCCGGTGTAACCTTACCTTTGGCCATTATCTGGGTTGTGATGGCTTATATTGACAGAGGTACAAGTTTTAAAAACGAAGCAAAATTTTTAAGAGCGTATATGAACCAACTTGTATACCCCGAAGAAGGCGGAGCTCAAACAGCCAAGGCCATGGCTGATGCAATCCGTTCCCAAGTTGTTGAATTGCAAGAAGTGACCAAACACGCAATGGCACAAACAGAAGTTATTAAAAAAGAATTGAGTGCTCGTGTGAATGATTTTGCCAAACTGGTTAATACCTTGGATAATTATTCTTCTCATACAATTGTTGAGCTTACCGGTGGCGTAAAAACTTTGGTGGAAAATTTTGATTATGTAACATCCAAAGCTCAAACCTCAACCGAAACCTTTAAGGGTTATGTTAACGATTTTTCCACATCAGCTAAATTGATAGAGCAAAACCATCAAAATTTAATGGAAAAAATTGCCCCGAATATTCAAGAATTAAAACAATCTTCACAATTATTCCAAAGTTTGATGGAAGGAAATGCTGCCAGAATTAGCAAAGCTAACCAAACATTAGTCGATTTTGGTGAAATGACAGTTAAAAGTGTTGAGAATGTATCACAACTTTTAGATGCTCAAACAACCAAACTTATGGAAAGCGCACAAGGAGCTGTTCAGGCTTGCGATAATATCAGCAAAAAAATTGATGGTGGTGTAACTCAAATTGAAACCCTTTTAAGTAATCAAGCCACCAATGTTGAAACATATTTAGATAAAATTGATAATGTTTCAAATGAAATTGGAGAAAGATTTGCTTCAAATAGCAAACAACTTTCATCTGAAGTAGAAAAAATTGCTTCAAGAGCAAATATCATTGCCGAAACAGTAGGCATGCAGGTTCAATCTTTGGAAAATATTTCAGGTAAAATATCTGAAAATATTAAAAATATTGAAACAAATGTTAAAAATGGCAAAAACAGTGTCGAAATCATGTCCGGAAAAATTATCAGTGATTTATCAGATATTGTTGCCAAAGGTGAAGACGGAGCCAATAAAATGGCTGCTTTGGCAGAAAAACATAAAAATGATGCCGAAACCGTTTCAAATGATATCAATGCCCGCAATGAAAATTTGCAAAAAATTAGCGATGGCATAATGCTTAATTTCAAATTATTAATGCAAGAAATTAAAAACAGCATCAATACGCTTCAAGATCAATCCAATGTTTCAATGGATAAACTTAATCTTGTTTCTGCCGAAATTAAAAAGAATATAGACAATTTGAACGAAGCATCATCATTAGTTGTTGCACAAAGTAAAGTAGGTGAAAATGCCATCATGCAGCAACAAGCCAGCATTGAAGATATGGTAACAAAAATTGATGGATTCAAGGCTGAATTGAAATATCAAATAGACGAGCTGACCAGAGCATCTTCATTCTTAGGACATGAAGCCGGAAATACGGTTGAGGCTTTGAAAAAACAATTGTCAGAAACATTAGATGTTTGCAATGGCGTAGTTTTGAAAACCCAAGCCGTTAATACAAGCTTAAACGAACAAACAGATGTGTTTAATGATAAAGCTGACCAAGCTTTAGGCAAAGTTGCCAGAATGGAAGGTATTTTGAATAATCAATCTCAAGAGATAGGTAAGTTGATTCAAAATGTTGCTGAAAAAGCAGCTGTTGTTGCAGATACATTGGAAAAACATGCCGCCAATGTTAATGTGGCAACTACCAATTCTGAAACTGCAATTCAACGTTTGAGCACATCTTTTGCATCACAAAATGAAAACTTGAATAAAATAGCAGAATCAACAGTAAAATATGTTGCTGATGTTGTTCAAACAATGGATGAAAAAGCAGAAAACATCAGTTTGTTATTCAAGCAACAAGAAAATGAATTTTTCAATATATGTGACCGTCTGACCGAAAATACAGATAATATGGCTAATACATTGAAAAAACAAGTTTCTGTAATAGAGCAGGGTGCCGATAAGGTCTTTTCGAGAATGACATTGCTTGAAGAGGATGTGAACAAACATGTAGATGTTGTTGTTGCTAATACGGCACAATCCATTGAAAAATTGGCAGAAATTAATAAATCTATTACCGAACAAAATAATGATGTCAGTGCATTTATCAAAGAAATTACAGATAAAATGTCTCTCATATCTGGAACATTCCGCGATAATTTCCAAGTATTTAACGATACAGTTAAAGATTTAACATTAAGTTCAGATGACTTTACGGCATCTATTATGAGTAATTGTGACAAAATTAACCAAGCTAATCAAAATATGGTGCAAGAGAGCAAGAACACAATATCAATGTTAGATTCTCATGCCCAAAATATTGATGTTTTGTTGTCAAAGACCTTGTCGCAATCAGAAATGATAAAAGAGAGCTTTGAACGTCAAGGAGAAAGCTTGTCTGACATCACCAACACGCTGGCAACTCAGACCCGATTAGGAGAAGCCTCTTTGGCTCAGCAATATAAGTATTTGTCTGATGCAGCTACAAATATTTCTGAAAAAGTAAATGAAATTAATAAGAATTTTAACGAAAATACTGAAAATGTTTTGGAAAATTCGTCTAAAATTGCTTATGAATTCAACGTATTAGGCGATAGACTTCTCAAAGTAAATGAAGATATCAACAAATCTGCAAGAGATTCCATAAAAAATGTTGAGCAAATGAACTTATCTTTGAGCCAATTGGCTGATGATTTGGGTGCCAACGTTAATAAATCTAGCGCAAAAATTGCAGCGGTTATGGGTGATTATGAAAAATATATTGCCAACTTCAATACCGTTACGGCAGAAGCAAGCAGCGGCGTTTTTGAAATTAATAATCTGATATCGACTCAAAGCGATAAAATGATTAAAATTTCAGAAGATACAAAACAATTGGTAGAATGCTTTAATACCGTACTGAATGATACCTCGGTACAGCTCTCAAACAGAGCTAACATGGCTTATGAAAAAGTTAAAGGATTGGGTGAAAATCTTAAAACTTTGAGCTTGCAAATGGAAGAAGCATCCAAGATGACGACCACAAGTTTTGAAAACAGTGGTAAAAAGTTGCGTTCAACCATCACTGAAATTGCAAGTAATGCTGAGAGAATATCAAATGAAATCAGATCTTCAGGCGAGGTATTCTTAAAACAATCAGGAGTTTTGGTTGCTGCCGGTGACGATACTGTTAAAAAAGTTATAGACGTTATGAATGTCTTAAATGATAGTAGTTCTGAGTTCTCAATCAGAGGAGATGAATTAGTCAAAAGATCAATCGCTTTCAGTGATGTCATTGGCAAACAATTAAAAGTAATGACAGAAACAACACAGAAAGCAGAAAAAAATCTGACAGAGATGGAAAAACGTTATGAAAATACGCAAGTTGACACATTCTTGAAAGATGCAGCCTATATTATTGAAAAATTGGAAACATCTTCTGTAGATATCAATCGTATTTTCAATCCTGAGGCAGAAGAAGAAATCTGGAAGAAATATTACAACGGAGATACTTCAGCTTTTGTTCGCTATTTGGCAAAAAATATGACCAAACAACAAGTTTTGGAAGTTCGCAAATTATACGAAAAGAATGTTGAGTTCAGAAACATGGTAACAAAATATTTGAGCGATTTTGAAACTTTAGTTAGTCGTGCCCGTTTGAACGAACATGCCGGTATTTTGCTGTCCGTCATTTCCGGAGCAGATATTGGTAAAGTATATTATATTTTGGCCAAAGCTTTGGATAAATTAAATTAATAGGAAATAAGAATGGTTGTTTCTTTGGCAACAAACAGGCTGGAAAATCTTTATGCAGATTTAACTTCGCAGATAAAACATTCTGTAGATGTAATCAAAAATAAATCTGAATTTTCTTTCCAGAGTGCCGAAAAACAACCGTTAGAAAATAAAACAGCTGATGGTAACTTTGCTTTTAGTTATCTTGAGCCAAGTACTGCATATAATATTCATGTTGTATCCGCTCAATTAACCGATCAAGACAAGGTAAAAAAAGAGCAAACCAAGCAGCAACAAGTTAATGATGAAACAAAAGATTACCAACAACAACTTAATCCTGTTGTTGATGAAAAATCTTTTTTTGAAGAATTGCAAAATCAAATAAAGGTAGATGCCAGAACAGTTGTCGCACAGTATCAAAAAAATGATGTTGGTGAATATGCTAAGATACCTTTATTTTTAGAAGGAAATCACTATACGGTTTATGATTCGGCTTATGCAGCTCAAGCTTATGATTTTATGTTTAATATCAGTAAAGAAGCTGATGTTCGTATAGAATATATGTATAAATATGATAAATCTTTTGATTATAGGGTCTAATGAAAATATTAAATTTTAATAGTCGTGTTTTTTTGGCTCCCATGGCCGGAATAACAGATCGTCCCATGCGTCGATTGGTCAAAAGCTTTGGCGAAGGACAAATGGTTTCGGAAATGGTTGCTGTGAATGCCATTCAAAGAAAAAATCCTAAAAGCTATAAAATAGCTGACGTTAGGGAAGAAAATTATCCTGTTGTGGTTCAACTTGTTGGTGGAGAACCGGAACTATTTGCCGACGTATGTCCACTGATAGAAGAACTTGGTGCTTGTTCAATAGATATCAATATGGGGTGTCCGGTCAAAAAAATAGTCAATAACAATTCCGGCTCATATTTAATGAAAGACATGCCATTAGCAGAAAAAATTATCCAAACAACAGTAAAATCAACCAAGTTCCCCGTGAGTGTTAAGTTTCGCAAAGGTTGGGATAATAATCATGTCAATGCAGTTGATTTTGCCAAAATGTGTGAGGCTAATGGTGCATCATATATCACAATTCACGGACGAACCCGAAGTGACTTTTATTCCGGAGAAGCTGATTGGAAAACCATTGCGGCGGTTAAAAACGCCGTAAAAATACCTGTAATAGGCAATGGAGATATTAACACACCGCAATCAGCAAAAAAAATGCTGGAAGAAACTGGTGTCGACGCAGTCATGATTGGACGTGCAGCTTTAGGTGCTCCATGGTTAATATCGCAAATCCACAATTATATAGAAAATGGAATAGAACCTGAGGCTATTTCTGTTTCCGTTATGAAAAATGCTTTGTTAACCCATATTAAAGAATTGATTGACTATTATGGTGAAAGGTTAGCATTGGGAATATCTCGTAAATATGTGTGTTGGTATTGTAAAAATTGCCGTGATGCACGTCGTTTTCGCGAAAATTATGTAAGAATAAACAATTTTCAAGATGCATATAATGAGATAGAACGTTATTTTGACAGTTTGCAAGAGGAACAATAAGGAAAATAAAAGATGAAGATTATTGTTTGCGGGGCCGGTTCTGTTGGTAAAAGTATTGTCAGTTATTTGGTAAAAGGCAACAATGATGTTGCGGTTATTGATAATAATCAAAAACGCTTAGATGATTTGGCTCAAGAGTTTGATATATTGCCAATCTTAGGCTCGGCATCACATCCTTCCGTTTTGGAAAAAGCAGATGCTGCCAAGGCAAAATTGTTAATTGCAGCCACAGATGATGATGAAGTCAATTTAATAGCATGTTCTGTTGCGCAGGCTTTGTTTAATGTTCCTCGTAAAATTGCCCGCATTAATTCACGAGAATTTCAAAATCCATTATGGTCTACATTATATAGTGATAAAAATATTCCTATTGATTTGGTCATTTCTCCTGATGAAGAGATTGGTAAATATATTTATAATATGATTAAAATTCCGGGAACATCAGAGGCTCGACCCTTGGCAAACGGAAAAATGCATTTAATAGCCTTCAAAGTTCTGGAAAACAGTCCTTTTGTAAAAGTACCATTGCTGAATTTGAAACAAATTGATGAAGATATCGAGATTGAAATCGTCTGCATCAATAGACGGAATAATATCTTTATTCCGTATAAAAATGACACCATCGAAGCAGATGATGAAGTTTATGTCTTAACCTCAACAGATAAAATCGGGGCAACCATGTCTGCATTTGGGGCAGAATATTCAGCCATAGAACGATTAATTGTTTTTGGAGGTAATGCCGTTTCACGTTGTATCGGTAGATTGATAGAAAAAGATGATAACATCATCAGTTGCAAAATAATTGAAGAAGATTTTGAAAAAGCAGACGAAACCGCCAGAGAATTGAATGACACGATTGTTATTCAGGGGCCGATGATGAGTGATAAAATTTTAAGTGAAGCCGGAATTTACAATGCCGATGCTTCAGTTGCCGTAACATCGGAAGATGAAGATAATTTATTATCCTCAATGTTAGCTAAAAAATGCGGAATAAAAAATAGCATTTCTCTGCTAAACTCCCCAGCATATAACAGCTTGGTCAGTATCGCCGGAAGCAACATTCTGGTTGATCGTTCTTCAGTTACCATTTCTCACATTTTGCATGAGTTAAGAAAGACAGAAGTAAAAAGTGCATATTCATTGGGCAGAGGCTTTGCTGAAATATGGGAGATTCCCTTAACAGCAGATTCTAAAATCATTGGACAAACAATAAAAAGTTTAGATATGCCCGCCAGCAGTAAAATCTGTGCCATTATTAGGGAAGAAGAAACAATCTACCCATCAGAGTCAGAAGTTTTAACCGAGGGGGATGATTTAATTCTTTATGTAGATTCCGCCTCAATTAGAAAAGTTGAAAAAATTTTAGATTAAATACAACCGAAATTTGTGCTTTCTGATAAATCCAGACTTTACTAATAAAAAAAACAAGTTAATATTAAAACTATTGAATGAAAAAATAGAATAAAAGGCAAAAAAAATGACACAAAATGTTCAAGATGATTTTTTAAATAACCTGCGTGATAATAAAATTTCTGTAACCGTATTTTTGGTAAACGGTGTAAAGTTGCAAGGTCTCATCACTTGGTTTGATAGTTTTTCATTGTTGTTGCGTCGTGATGGACATACACAACTGATTTATAAACACGCGATTTCTACAATTATGCCGAGTGCTGCTGTCGATATTGAAATTGAAGACGAAAAAGCCACTTCAGAAGAATAATCTTGAAAGAAACCCAATCCAAAAATATTTCACAAAAAGCATGTGTGATTTTTCCTTCACTTCAAGGGAAGGTCATTTCACTGTCGCCTGAAGCTCGTTTGGAAGAAGCTGTTCGTTTAGCCGAGGCAATATGGCTGGATGTTGTCTATGCTGAAATAGTCAAGCTCAGAGAAGTTAAACCGGCCATATTTTTTGGAAATGGTTTTTTAGAAAAACTTGAACAAAAAATTGGCGAACAAGGAATCAAATTAGTTGTTGTCGATACATCTCTCACACCAATACAACAACGCAATTTAGAGAAAAAACTCAAAGTTAAAGTCATAGACAGAACGGCGCTGATTCTTGAAATTTTTGGAGAACGAGCTAACACCAAAGAAGGTAATTTGCAGGTGGAGTTAGCTCATTTAACCTATCAACGCAGCCGTTTGGTCAGAAGTTGGACTCACTTGGAAAGACAGCGAGGCGGTGCCGGATTTTTAGGTGGTCCGGGAGAAACACAAATTGAGTTAGACCGCCGTATTATTGATGATAAAATTGTGCGCATCAAGAAAGATCTGGAAAAAGTTAAAAGAACCCGAGAACTGCAACGAGGTGCGCGCAAAAAAGTGCCTTATCCGGTTGTGGCTCTGGTAGGGTATACCAATGCAGGCAAATCTTCACTTTTCAATTATCTATCCAAAGCAAATGTGTTTGCTCAAGATTTGTTGTTTGCAACATTGGATCCGACAATGCGTAAAATACGCCTTCCTTCAGGAAAAGAAATCATATTATCAGATACGGTCGGCTTTATTTCTGATTTGCCGCATGAATTGGTTATGTCTTTCCGAGCAACTTTAGAAGAAGTTTTATCTGCCGATATTGTTGTTCATGTTAGAGATTTGGCTAACTCAGATCACCAACAACAAAAACAAGATGTTCTCAATGTTTTGCACCATTTAGGATTAGAACATATTGAAAATCAAGAAAATTATTTGGAACTATGGAACAAAACAGATTTGCTGTCAGAAACAGAAAAAAATTATGTAGAAGAAAAAGCCAAACGATTTTCTTATATCATTCCAACCTCTGCTGTAAGCGGAGAGGGGTGCAATCAATTCTTGAAAATATTAGATGAAAAACTATCTGAACATAATCAATTGATATCAGTGAAAATTCCGTCAGAAAACGGCAAAGAATTAGCCTGGTTGCATCAACATTCTCAAATACAATCCATAGAAAATCATGACGATTATCAATTGGTTTATACTAAAATAGATAAAGTTAATATGGCCAAGCTAAGTTCGCGCGTTAAAATAAAACTCATCAGCTGAGTTGATTTGTAAAAATATGCAATTAAATATTTGAATATATTTAAACTAAAAAAGGAGAAAGCCTATGAAAAAAATGATATGTTCTTTAACTTTTTTGGTGGCAGCTTGCGTTGGTAAAAATGGGGCAATCCAATATCAATAAACTTTACAACAATGGATAGGCATGCCTGAATTGAGCTTGTATGATTCATGGGGCACTCCGACAAATGTATGGAATATTGATCCTCAAACCAAGGTCGTAACTTATGTTTCTCAAGAAAACCAACCTATAAACGGCAACACAGATCCCTATAACGGTGTTGGAATAGATGAAAATGGAATCCCGCAAGAAAATTTTGGTGAAAATTTATGGGATGACCAAAATAACACATATTACTGCAAAACTTCATTTACAATAACAAACGGAGAAGTCGTCAATTATAACTTTAACGGTGATGATTGCGTCGTACCGACAAAATGGTAAAATTCCATCTTGATAAATGATTTTATTGAAAATTTAATTCCTTATGCATAACTTTCATGCCGCGGTGAATGTTTTTCTGTTTTACAATACCGGCATTGAGTTCAATAACGGCTATGGTGCGCGCCGGCGAATAAATCAATTTTTCGTTCATAGGCTGCGCATTTTCAACAATCCCATTTACTTGCAATTTATCGTTCACAAAGACCATATCCAACGGAATATATGTGTTTTTCATCCAAAAGGCAGTTTGGCGTGGCGTCTCAAATAAAAAAATCATTCCCTGATTTTCAGGCATGGATTTTCTGTACATAAGGCCAAGAGCCAATTCCTGCATGGCTTTAGATGTTTCAACTTCAAAATCAATTTGTTGTTCGCCCGAACTAAAAGTAAGAGTTGAAAGTTCTCTTTGCGGATTTTTTTCAGTTTCAAAACAAGCTGTAAGTAAAAATAAAAAAACAGGTAGAATAAGAAGTTTTCTCATCAAATTAATCCTTTTTATTAACTTTTCTTGGACTCCATTGTGAAACCATAACCGGTCCGTGTTGAGACATTCGAATACGGCTTTGTGGTGCTTGTTCTTTATCAAGTTTGAATAAGTCTGCAATTTGCTTCATATCAACGGCAACAAGATTCTTTTCATCATAGCAAGATTTAAAGGCTTGGCTTTGAGTTACGGTCGAACGCAAATCTAAAAGAGGAAGATTTCCATATTTATCCCAAATTTGTTCCAAAAAAACAGAGATTTTCTCATCAATTTTAATATGCGGCATAAAAGGATGACCTTGTGCAAAAACTTTTAGCAAATTTGGCTCTAAAAAACCTTTTTTAGTCGCAATAAACATGGATGGAAATAAAATTTCATTACCATGACGCTGCATATAAATCAGTTGAGCTAAAAAAAGAAGGTGATGCAGTTTTTCATCTTCAATAAAAATTTGTTTTTTTTCGGCAAATTGCAAAAACCAATAAGCCACATCAAAAGCAGAGGGAGCGGCAATTTTCGGCATGATTTAATCCTTGTTAAATTTTTTTGTATTATAGGATATAAATTTCAAAACAAAATTATTAAATTATCCCTGTTAATTATTTTTTATATCTTGTTTTATAAGGTGTAATATTATATCAATAGAAAAGAATTAATTCAGATAAACACATAAGTGGGACTCAAAAACATGAAAGCGCTTCAAAATATTAGATTATATTGTGGAATTTTTGGCATGACGGCATTACTTTGTTCATGTTCTTCGGCTGTTTTTCCGGATATTACCGAAGATGAAGAAGATGTTGTTGTAAACCAAGAAGGCGATGAAGATAGTTCTTTCATTGGCCGCAAAAGCAAAAAAATTGAACTTTCCATGCCTGAAGAAGGAGAAAGTTTGCAAGCAGATACAAAAAATGTAGCTTATGATAGTGAAAAACCCGATATTCCTTTTGCAGCCAAAACCAAACCCGTAAAAAAAGAAGAGCTGAAAGAAACAAAAGCTGAAGCTGAAAAAGCCCTGTCTGAAAAGAAAAAAGAAGCAGAGGTTAAAAAGGTTGAAATTCCTCAAAAACCGGTTACTCCTGTTTTAGATTTTTCTGCAGCAGACAATGAAGAAAATACAACTCCAAGCATCAGCTATCGCTTAGATACATTCTACTTTAATAATGGTAGTTCTGCTCTCGATTCTAAATACAACAAACAAATCCGAAATATTGTAAAATTAGCAAAATCTAAAAAGAATGCTATTGTTACGGTTAAAGGTTTTGCTTCAAGCCGCACCCGTAATACCGATCCCGTAAGCCATAAATTGGCAAACTTTAAGGTTTCTGCAGCCAGAGCACAAAGTGTTGCAACTGCTTTGAGACAATATGGCTTATCCGAAGATAAAATTCAGACAGAAGCTTTGTCCGATTCAATGCCGGCTTATCAAGAGGTTATGCCTGAAGGTGAGCGTTTGAACCGCCGTGTTGAAGTTTACATTGCTTACTAAGCTCGGGTGTTTGAGTGGAAGAAGCATTAGAAAATGAAAAGTCATTAGGGGGCAACCTGTGGAAGGTTGTCCCTGTAAATGAGCGTTTGATAGAAAGTATCAGTCAAAAATATCAGTTACCATATCTGGTTGCACGTATTTTATATTTGCGTGGTATTCAAGAACAAGATATCAAAAATTTTATAGATCCCAAATTACAAACTCTTTTGCCGGACCCGTCTTGTTTGAAAGATATGGATAAAGCAGCCGCAAGAATAGCCGACGCCATCATCAACAAAGAACGTGTTGCCATAATTGGTGATTATGATGTTGACGGAGCAACTTCATCATCTGTTTTGCGTTTGTTTTTAGAAAGTGTCGGTATCTTTCCGCAAATTCATATTCCGGATAGAGAAGAAGGATATGGCCCCAGCAAAAAGGCTATTGATGAGTTTATAGCCACCGGTGTTGATTTAGTCATCACCACCGATTGCGGTACAACAGCTTTTGAGCCTTTTGACTATGCACAAGAAAAAAACATTCCGGTGATAGTTCTTGATCACCATGAGGCAGAAGTTCGTTTGCCTGCCGTATACGCATTGGTCAACCCAAAACGTTTGGATGAAACTTGTGATGTCGAGTATCTAAAATATATGGCCGCTGTTGGTGTCGTTTTTGTTACCATTGTCGCCATCAACAGAGAATTACGCCGGCGCAATTTCTTTACTCAAGAAAATCCGGAACCAAATTTATTGCAATGGCTTGATTTAGTTGCTTTAGGAACAGTTTGCGATGTGGTTCCCTTAAAAGGATTAAATCGAGCTTTTGTCCGCCAAGGTCTGAAAGTTATGTCCAGACGAACAAACTTGGGTATCAGAGCATTGGTTGATAAAGCAGGGGTATCAGAAGCGCCTACGGCATTCCACTTAGGATATGTTCTCGGACCAAGAATTAATGCTTGCGGACGCGTTGGTGATTCGGCTTTAGGTAATAAATTGTTATGTATGAAAGACGAAAAACAAGCTGAAATCTTGGCTGACAAATTAGGCGAGTTCAACCAACAACGCAAAGAAATAGAAAATTACGTATTGCTCAATGCCATAGAAATGTTAGAAGGCACACCACAGACATATCCGATTGCTTTTGTTGCCGGCCATGATTGGCATCAAGGGGTGATAGGTATTGTTGCCGGAAAATTAAAAGAAAGATACAATCTGCCGTCTTTTGTCATGTCCATTGAAGAAGATGAGGTCAAAGGCTCGGCTCGCTCCATACCTCAGGTTGATTTGGGCGCATTGATAATAGCAGCCAAAGAAAAAGGACTACTCACAAAAGGTGGTGGTCACACGATGGCTGCGGGATTTTCTTTAAATGAAGATAAAATAGAAGCATTTAAAGAGTTTGTTGGCCAATACGTTAGCGAAAAAATAGGCGGAGAAGCCATTGTCCCCGTAATTGATATTGATGGCGAGTTGGAACTATCCGGTGCAACCTTAAATTTAGCCGAAAATCTGGAAATGCTGGAACCTTATGGTGCCGGAAATAGCGAACCAAAATTGTTGTTACATCGAGTAAGAATCAACAAAGCATCAATTATCGGAAGCGGACATGTTAAATGTTTTTTGGGTTCAGATGCAGGAGGTTCGATCAAAGCCATAGCTTTTCGAGTTGCTGATAATGATATTGGACAAGCCATGCTCAATGCCAAAGGAGAAGTTTTTGATGCTGTTGGAGTTTTGAGAAAAGATAGTTGGCAAGGTCGAAATTCTGTTCAGTTTATGATAGAAGATATAAAGAGGTGTTAGATGAGTGAAGAAAAAAACGCCAAAAAAAGGGCTCAACATATAAAAAAAATAAGATTAGAAAAAGAAAAAGCTGTTTTTATGAAAGTTGGTTCTAAAATCAGAGCATATCTTTTCACCGGTATATTGGTAACGGCGCCGGTTGCCATCACTTTTTATATGGCTTACAAGTTCATATACTGGATTGACGGAATGGTTGGCAAAATGATGCCGCCGCAAGTTCGAGAATATTTTATAATGTATGATATTCCGATGATTCCTGGTCTGGGCTTAATTGTTTTAATTGCGGCTTTAATTGTGGTTGGTATGTTCGCGGCCGGATTTTTAGGCAAGTTTTTTATGCGCTTGGGCGAATGGATTGTGTACAAACTACCGGTCATCTCAAGCATCTATTCTTTGTTAAAACAAGTTTTTGAAACATTCTTATCCAACAACACACAATCTTTCAACAAAGTTGTTTTGTTGGAATATCCCCGTAAAGGTATTTGGATTTTGGGTTTTGTTAGTTCAGATACCAAGGGTGAGGTAAAAAACAATTTTAAAGAAGAAATGCTTAATGTATTTATTCCTACCACACCAAACCCGACATCCGGTTTTTTGATTTTTGTTCCTAAAAAAGACACAATTGAACTTAATATGAGTGTTGAAGAGGGCTTAAAATTTGTAATTTCTTGTGGAATTGCCGAACCTGATGTAGAAAAACTCAAGAAAAAATAATTTTTTTGTTATTTTTGTGAGAAAATACTTGATTATTTATAAAGAGTATTTTATACAAACTGTAGTTTTTGATTTGCGGCCATGGCGGAATTGGTAGACGCGTAACGTTGAGGTCGTTATGGGAGGTATCCCGTGGAAGTTCAAGTCTTCTTGGCCGCACCAATTAAAAATAAAAGGACCACCCGCTAAAAATAAAGATGAGCGGGTTTTTTTATTGGGATAAACGGAGGTAGTATGTGTAAGCGTAGCAAGCGGGTTGTCTTACTTCCAAAAAATAAAAAGTTTTCCAAAAAGAAGAAAAAAAATGAGCAGATTCTGGGAATCGGTCCCAGAATGATAACTGCTGTTATCAAAGCTTTGGAAAATCATAATAATAAATATATTCGTAAAATAGCCGATGGCTTGAGCGAATATGAATTGGCGCGCTTGCTTGAATCTTTGGATAATGACCAACGTATGATGTTGGTTGATATCTTGGGAGATAAAATTAATCCGGATGTTTTTCCTGAATTAAATGAGGTCGTACAAGAACAAATCATTGACAATTTGGATGCAGAACAGGTTGTCAAAATTGTCAATGAGTTGGATTCTGATGATGCTGTTGAAATTTTGGAACATATGGATGATGATGAACAAGCTCAAATCATCAATCAATTGGATCCGGAATTAAAATATCAAGTAAAATCATCTTTTGCTTATCCGGAAGATTCAGCCGGACGTATCATGTCGCGGGATTTTGTTGCCGTTCCTGATGATTGGACCGTTAAAGAAACGCGCCAATATCTGCTCAAAGAACAAGATTTACCGGATGAATTTTATGAAATTTTTATCACCGATTCTTTGTATCATCCGGTTGGACAAATCAGTTTGGATAAACTTATCAGATCTAAGCCCTCTGAAGCTTTAACCAACATAATGGATGGAGAGGTGTGCCCCGTAGATGCCTATACAGACCAAGAAGAAGTGGCACATATGTTCCGTGAATATGGATGGAAATCGGCTATGGTTGTTGATAATAAGGGGCGCTTGGTCGGAACAATTATGGTAGATGACATTGTTCACATTGTGCATGAAGAAGCAAGTGAAGATATCATGCACTTGTCCGGAACAGAAGAAGGTGACGTTTACAAATCCGTATTTAATATTTTTCGTTCTCGAGCCATCTGGCTGGTCACAAACTTATTTGCCACCATTATGGCGGCCTCAGTTGTAAAAGGTTTTCAAGACATTATTGCCGAAGTTTCAACCTTGGCTGTTTTAATGCCGATTGTAGCATCAATGGGCGGAACAACCGGACAACAAACTTTAGCCGTGGTAGTTAGAGCATTAGCAACCAAAGAGTTAACCTCTCGCAACACGTTAAAAGTAATCGGCAAAGAATTTGCCGTAGGTTTATGCAATGGTATGTTGTTTGCCGGTATGATTTGGGGCGTTACCCACATAATGTTCCCCGATAAAATTATGATAAGCAATATTATAGCCATAGCTATGATGTGTAATCTGATGATAGCAAGTTTAGCCGGTATTTTAATCCCACTCACACTAAACAAACTCAAGGTAGATCCGGCCATCTCCTCCGGCGTATTTTTAATTGCCATGACGGATTCCGGCGGATTTTTCATTTTCCTTGGGTTGGCAAAGTTGCTTTTATTCTAAAATTTAACTATGAATATCTTTGAGTTTTAGCTTTTTATCTGAGTAAATTTGCGATACTGTAACGATAGATTAATGTGTATTTAGACGGAGCAATATAATGTTATTAGGATTATCCTGTGCTTTGCTGATTGTTATTTTAGATCAATTTTCCAAATATTATATTATGGAAAATATTCTAAATGAATATGGAGCCATCAGTTTCACCTCATTTTTTAATTTGGTTAGAGCATGGAATACGGGTGTTAGTTTTTCAATGTTTAATGATGGCGGAACAACAGGAACCATATTATTGTCAGTTATGTCAATTGTGATAATTTGCTTTTTAATATATTGGCTCTATAAAGAAAAAGAAAAAATAATCCAAGTTTCTTTAGGTTTTATCATTGGCGGAGCATTAGGTAATGTCATTGACAGAATCACCCGCGGTGCCGTGTTCGATTTTTTAGATTTTCATATCGGAGAGCACCATTGGCCGGCATTTAATGTGGCAGATAGTTTTATTTGTATTGGAGCAACCATTATAATTATACATGGATTGTTTGTTGCTCAAAAGAAAGAAGAGGAAAGAAAATGAAAAAACAAATAACGGCAGCTTTGGCTGCCATATTGGCTTTAAGCGCATGTAGTAATGTTAATAAAGAAACATTAGGTTTAGCTAAAAAAGCGCCTAATGAATTTATGGTTTCAACCAAAGCACCATTAACCATGCCGCCGGAAGCTGATTTAAATCCGGTTCGTCCAGCGCCATCAGTCCAACCCAAAATAAAATTAGAAAATATAAGTACGGAAGAAGCTAACTTTGTGTCTAATTTTGATGAGCCGTCTGTCGTTACCAAAATTGATGAAATTGACAATGCCATTAACAAAGAACTGCAAAGAATGAAACGTAATGGTTAACATAAAAAACATCATCTTTTTAGGGCTTTTTGCCTGCCTTTTATCTCAACCTGTACAAGCCAAATTGTTCGGAGCAAAGAGTTTTACGCTAGACAATGGTTTACAAGTTGTTGTGGCTGAAAATCACAAAGCACCGATTGTAAAATATATGTTGTGGTACAAAGCCGGAGCTGTTGATGAACCAAACGGCAAGGGAGGAACGGCCCATTTGTTAGAACATTTAATGTTTCGCGGAACATCAAAGGTCAGCGGAGCAATGTTTGATGATGTTTTGAAAAAAAACGGTGTTGAAAGCAATGCTTTTACGTCTCTTGATTTTACGGCTTATCACCATGTTTTAGATATCTCAAAATTAGAACTGGTTATGGCTCTAGAAGCAGATAGAATGGAAAATTTGCAAATAACGCCTGAAAATTTTTCTTTGGAAAGAGATATTGTTTATCAGGAAAGAAAACAAGTTGTAGATAATAATCCATCTGCACCTTTTACAGAAAGTTATCGTAAAATCTTGTGGCAAGAACATCCGTATAATCGCTCGGTTAGCGGAACGGAAAACGAGATAAAATCTTTAACTTTAGAAGATGTTCAAAACTTTTATAATGGTTTTTATTCTCCTGATAATGCCATTTTGGTTTTAGCCGGTGACATAGATTTTCAAACAGCCCAGGTCTTGGCTCAAAAATATTACGGAGAGATAAAAAAACGTCCGTTAGCTGCTAAAGCAAAATTTTCAAAAATAAAGCCGGCAATGCAGTCCAAACTAGAAATGACATTACCCCAGATAAACACACCGCGTTTAATCAAAACCTATATAGCTCCTTCTTTCAACACGGACAAAAACGCAATTTATGATTTGACTGTTTTTTCAAAATATTTAGGAGAGGGAGAAACCTCAGAACTATACAAAGATTTAGTCTTAAAGCAAAAGAAAACAATATCTGTTTCTTCTTCATATGATTACACCTCCAGAAGTTATGGCCTTTTTAGTATTTCTGCTTTGCCTGCAGACGGCGTATCTCCGCAAGAATTGGAACAAGCAATTGATGCTTCTGTACAAAAAGCACTTAGAGAAATGAACATAGATAAAATTAATAATACCAAAGAAAAAATGCTGTCAGGTTTGGTTTATCTGCAAGATAATCCGTTTGATGCCGCAGATACCCTAGGTGTTATGAGTGCTGTCGGAATGAGCGTAGCTGATATTGAAAATCATGCAGAGCATATCAAACAAGTAAAATATCAAGACATAAAAGAAACCGCTACCAAAATGCTTTCTCAAACATTTGTCGCAACTGGTATTTTGAACCCGAAAGGAGAAAACTGATGCCCTATCGTCGTAGGTCAAAAACTTCGGGATTCTTATCCAAAACATTAAAATTAGTTGTACTGTTGGCTTTATTAGGGCTGAGCGGTAAATATTTATATAAGCAATATATTTGTTTTAATCCTGACAAAATTTTATCAGAGTCTGTTTTGAAAGAAAAAACTTTTGCCGTCAAGCCGGTAGAAGTGGTTTCCCCAAAATATAAGATAAAAGCTTATCTGATTGAAGAAAAGACTGCTCCGATAATTAGTTTTAGTTTTATGTTCAAAGGAGCAGGAAGAGCTTCTGAAGACAAAGACAAACAAGGAATTTCCGGTGTAACAGCTGCAATGCTGACGGAAGGAACAAGAAATTTAACATCTCAGGAATTTAAAGAAAAGTTAGAAAATTATGCAATAGGCATATCCTTTTCATCTGGTTTGGATGATTTTAGCGGTTCTATGATAACAACAAGCGAGCATCAAGAACAAGCTTATGCACTTTTAAAAGATGTTTTATTGCATCCCCGTTTTGCCGAGGAAGATCTCACTCGAACAAAATTACAGTTGCAGAAAGCATTTTTACTGCAAAAAGAGCATCCGCAGAGCATTTTAAATTTAAATTTTGCCGAATATTTGTATCAAGACCATCCTTATGGACGCAATCCTTTGGGTAAGTGGGAGGATATCAGTAAGTTTAATGCTCAAGACTTAATGAACTTTATGCAAACACACTTATCGCAAAATAATTTATTGATTGGTGTTTCTGGAGACATTTCTGCAGAATCTTTGGGGCATGTTTTAGATAATGTTTTTGGATCTTTACCTAAAAATACGGCAATTGGTTTTGTTCGCAATCCTGAAATTGATTTCAAAATGGCTGATAAAAATATAGATTTTGCAGCCGGCGGACAAAATATTACGCGTTTTGCAGCTAAGGGTGTTTCTCGTAACGATGAGGATTTTTATCCCTTATATGTAGCAAATCATATTTTTGGCGGCTCTGGGTTAAGTTCGCGTTTATCCAAAGCGGCCAGAGAAGAAAAAGGCTTAACGTATAGCATATACAGCTATATGAGTTTGGCTGACAAGTCACCTTTGTTGCAAGGAGGTTTTTCTTCCACGGCAGATAAATATGCTGAAGTGAAAAACATATTGCAACAAGTATGGAATGAGTTCGGACAAAAAGGTGCAAGTGATGAAGAAGTTAAAAACGCCAAAGAATATCTCTTATCATCATACAATTTGCGTTTTGCTTCGGTTGCCAATTTGTCAGAAATTTTATTATTTATGCAAAAAGATAATTTAGGGTTAGATTTTTTGCAAAAAAGAAACACATATATACAAAATATAAGTACTAAGAAAGTAAACGAAGCTGCCAAAAAATATTTTACACCAAATGGCTATATTTCTGTAAATATCGGTAGCTTTGCCAAGAATTAAGGAGAAATAGAAAGAAATGATAGGTACAGTTAATAAATTGCGCGCATGGAAAAGATTGGAACGTCATGCCAAAAAAATGAAAAAAGTTGAAATGAGAGATTTGTTTGCTGAAGATAACAAAAGAGCATCCAAATTCAGTTTGCAACTTGAATCTATGTTGGTCGATTTTTCCAAAAACCGCATCAGCGAGAAAACAGTTGTATATTTGCTTGAGTTGGCAAAAGTTCGTGGCGTAGAAGAAAAAATCCAAGCAATGTTTAGCGGCGAGAAAATTAACTTTACCGAAAATCGAGCCGTTTTGCATACGGCATTGCGCAACCGTGATAACACACCGGTTTATGTTGATGGCAAAAATGTAATGCCGCAAATAAATGAAGTTTTAGGAAAAATGCGTCAATTTTCTGAAGCTGTTAGATATGGAAAGTTTGTTGGTCATACCGGCAAAAAATTAACCAATATTGTCAATATCGGTATTGGCGGATCAGATTTAGGCCCTGTTATGGTTAATGAAGCTTTGAAAAAATATAAAGCCAAAGACATTAATACATATTTTATCTCTAACATTGACGGAACAGCTTGCGCAGAAGTTTTAAACAAGCTTGATCCTGAAACAACTTTATTTATTGTTGCTTCAAAGACCTTTACAACAATTGAGACTTTGACCAATGCCAAAACTTGCCGCAAATGGTTGGTAGATGCCCTGGGCGAGCATGCTGTAGCCAAACACTTTGTTGCATTATCAACAAATGCAGAAAAAGTTAGAGAATTTGGTATTGATACCGAAAACATGTTCGAATTTTGGGATTTTGTTGGTGGTAGATATTCTATGTGGTCAGCTATCGGCTTGTCCATTGCCATTGCCGTCGGAATGGACAATTTTGAAAAAATGTTGGAAGGTGCTCATACCATGGATTTGCACTTCCGCTACACCGATTTAGCACACAACATACCTGTAATGCTGGCTTTAATGGGAATTTGGAACAACAATTTCTTAGGTTTTCGCAGTCAAGCAGTTGTTCCTTATGATCAATATTTGCGTTATCTTCCGGCATATTTGCAACAATTAGAGATGGAAAGTAACGGAAAATTTGTAAGCCAACAAAATGAATTCATTAAATATAACACCGGAGCGGTTATTTTTGGTGGCGCTGGTACAGATGTTCAACACTCATTCTTCCAAATGTTGCACCAAGGCACAACTCCAATTCCGGTTGACTTTATCATTCCGGCAATTTCTCATAACGAAATCGGTGATCATCATGAGATTTTGATTGCCAATGTTTTGGCTCAGGCAGAAGCTTTAATGAAAGGAAAAACCGTTAAAGAAGCTGCAGAAGAATTAGTCAAAGCCGGAAAAGACAAAGAAACTGTAGACTTTATGAAAAAATATAAAAGTTTCCCTGGTAACAATCCGAGCAATACCATCATTTGCAAAAAAATTGATCCATATACTTTGGGAATGTTGGTTGCCATGTATGAACACAAGGTTTTTGTTCAAGGCATTATATGGGATATCAATTCATTTGACCAATTTGGTGTTGAATTGGGCAAAAAAATGGCTTTGGACATTCTGCCCGAATTGCAAGAAAATGCTTCGAGCATCAATCATGATAGTTCAACTGCAGCTTTGATCAGATACATTAAAAACTTGAGAAAGTAGGACTTATGGGAATCAGAATCTTACCATCAAACTTAGTCAACCAAATTGCTGCCGGTGAGGTGATAGAGCGTCCGTCATCGGTAATCAAAGAGTTGGTAGAAAACTCGATTGATGCCGGCGCAACTTCCATCGAAGTAACATTGGTTGATGGTGGTAAGAGCCTGATTATCGTATCAGATAACGGCAAGGGTATGACACCGGATGAGTTGGAGTTGGCTGTTGAAAGACATGCTACCTCAAAATTGCCTGATGATAATTTGTTTAATATCAATTTCTTAGGCTTTAGAGGCGAGGCGTTGCCATCCATTTCTTCTGTTGCCAGATTAAGCATTACTTCGCGTCCTAAAGATGCCGATAGCGCTTGGAAAATAGAGGTCAACGGCGGAGAAAAAAGCAAACCCGTTCCGGCGTCACATCCGTTTGGCACCAGAATAGAAGTCAGAGATTTGTTCTATGCCACACCGGCCAGATTAAAGTTTTTGAAAGCCTCAACTTCAGAAACCAATGCCTGTGTAGATATTTTAACCCGTATTGCCATGGCCAATCCGCATATTTCTTTTTATCTGAAAGACGGTGATAAAAAGAAACTAAGCTTAAATGCTGAGCAAGGAGAGCTTTTTGATGCCAGATTAAAGCGCTTATCAGATGTTATGGGCAAAGAATTTGGCGAAAACTCTGTGTTGATTGATGCCCAAAGAGAAAATTTGCACATTTCTGGTTATGTCAGTTTGCCGACATTAAACAAAGCCAATTCTTTATCTCAATATCTGTTTGTAAACAATCGTCCGGTGCGAGATAAGCTATTGTTAGGTGCCATCAAAGGAGCTTATATGGATGTTTTGGCAAGCAACCGCTATCCCATGTGTGCTTTGTTTTTTGATATTGATCCGGCTTATGTTGACGTGAATGTGCATCCGGCCAAAGCAGAAGTTCGTTTTTATGACAATGCTTTAGTCAGAGGTTTACTCGTTAGTGCTATTCGCAATGCTTTAACTGTTGAAAGTAGACGTTCTTCCAATACGTTAGACATCAATGAGTTTGTTCGCGATACCATACCGGACTTCGGCGTTCCACGCACAGAACCGGCACAAGAGCAAGTTCTTGTTTCAGATATTCCGGAAACATTGGAACTGAAAGAACATAATCCGCAAACATCATTGCGCCCGATGGGGTTCAATTTTCAAAGTGCCGTTGTGGCGCCAAGCCGTCGTTCTCAAGTTGAGTTACCTGAACTTGAGCACAAATTTTCGGTTAAAGTAGAAGCGCCGGCAGCTTATGAAAGTCTTCCTGTAGCAGAGAGCGGACCATTGGGTATTCCCAAAGCACAGTTTCATAATACTTATATCATCTCTCAAACCGAAGATAGTATTGTTATCATTGACCAACATGCTTCTCATGAACGTATTGTTATGGAGCGTATGAAAGCCAATTTGCAAAAAAATGGACGTTTGGCTTCGCAAATGTTGCTCATTCCCGAGATTGTCGATTTAGATGCTTCAGCTAAAGAACGCATTTTGAGTTTGACTACGGAGTTAAATAAGCTTGGTCTGGTCATTGAAGAATTTGGAACCACAGCCGTGATTGTGCGTGAAATTCCAGCTTTGATTAAGGATTGTAATGTAAAACAATTGATTACGGATTTAGCCGAGGAAATAGCAGAATGGGGCGGTGAATATGCTTTGACAGACAAATTGCACCATATCTGCGCCACCTTTGCTTGTCATGGCTCAGTCAGAGCAGGGCGTGCTTTGAATTTTGATGAGATGAACCGTCTGCTCAGAGATATGGAAAAGACAGACCATTCTGGACAGTGCAATCATGGTCGCCCAACATACATAGAGCTAAAACTCAAAGATATTGAAAAGCTTTTTAATCGAAGATAAAGGAAATTTTTGATGTTTCAAAAATTAAAAGAAAAATTTTATTCATTATATACGGTCAAAAATTATAGACAGTTGTCACCGTATATTCAGCCATATTGGAAAAGAGCTTTGCTGGCTTTGCTCATCACCATCCCAATCGGTGGAATGGATGCGGTAATTGCTTGGGCTCTAAAGCCATATATGGATGTGGTTATGGTAGAAAAAAACACATCTTCAACGACCTATCTTCCCATCTTAATCATTTTCTTTAGCTTATTGCAAAGCATATTAAACTATTTGGCAACTTATTTAAACACTTGGGTTGGTCGTAAAATAACCAATGATTTGAAAGCCGATTTGTATAAAAAATTGCTTCACAATGATACCCATTTTTTTGATACAACCACATCAGGAGATGTTCAATTTAGATATAATAATGATGTTGAAATGGCATGCAGCGGTTTGCTCGCTAATGTGAAATTATTTACCACGCGTGTTTTTTCTTCAATTTCGTTGATATTTGTGCTTTTTTACAACTCATGGCAATTAGCTTTGGTTGCTGTAGTAATGTTGGGCGGAGCTTTATATCCGTTAACAACGGTTCGAAAAAAATTGAAAGATTTGATGAATCAAAATGTTTTTGCCGGAGGTGCAATAGCCACCAGTTATAATGAAACTTTCAGCGGAAATCGTGTCATTTCTTCATATAATTTATATGACTATGCTTACAATCGTTTCAAAAATGATTTACATATGCTTTTCCGCATTGGCATTAAAATGATTCAAAGAACAGGTCTTATCTCTCCATTAATGCATTTTATTGTCTCTTTAGGAATAGCTTTGGTTATCTGGCTTGGAAGTTATCTGATTGTCAATCATGAGATTTCAAGTGGTAACTTTGTTTCCTTTATTGCCGCATTAATCATGTTATATAATCCGATCAAAAGCATCGGTAATAACTTCAATGCCGTTCAAATGTCTTTAATGGCAATTGAACGTGTGTTCAATTTATTGAAAAAAGAACCATCCATAAAAAACAAACCCAATGCAAAAAAACTAACCAAAGTAAAAGAAGGTATCGAATATAAAGATGTTTGTTTTGAATATGTTAAGAACAAACCCATATTAAAACATATCAATCTCAAAGTAAAAGTGGGTGAGACAATAGCTTTTGTTGGAAATTCCGGTGGCGGAAAAACCACTACAGTTAATTTGTTGCCTCGTTTTTATGATATCAAATCAGGTTCTTTGATGATTGATGGTATTGATATTCGTGATTATGATCTTGATTCTTTACGAGATAAAATAGCAATCGTATTTCAAGACAATTTCTTGTTTGCAGGCACAATCAGAGAAAATATATTGCTTGGTAATCAACATGCTACTCAAAAAGAAATAGATCAGGCTATCAACTCAGCTTGTCTGACAGATTTTATCAAAACGTTAGATAAAGGGTTGGATACCGAGATAGGAGAAAGAGGGGTCTTGCTTTCCGGCGGACAAAAGCAACGCATTGCCATAGCTCGTGCTTTCTTAAAAAATGCTCCGATTGTTATTTTAGATGAGGCAACCTCTGCTTTGGATAACAAATCGGAAGGAATTGTTCAACAAGCCATTGAAAACCTGATGGCAGATAGAACAGTATTTATTATTGCACATCGCCTTTCAACTGTTAAAAATGCCGATAAAATAATTGTAATCAATAACGGTGAAATTGTAGAAGAGGGTAAACACGAAGAACTGCTGGCTAAAGAAAATAGTGCCTATGCAGCGCTTTATAGGACACAAATTAAATAGATATAAAAAATCCTCACTTTTAAAGGTGAGGATTTTTTTTCTACAAATTCTTATACATATTCCATGTAGAGGATATGATGTTTTCCAAGCTGGAATGCGTCGGTTCCCAGCCTAAAATATCCTTTGCTTTGTCTGATTTAGCCGTAAGTTCGGCAGGATCTCCGGCGCGACGAGATGCAAATTCATAAGGAACTTTTTTTCCTGTAACTTCTTCCGTCTTGTTAACCATTTCTAAGACGCTACTACCAATCGATGTTCCTAAATTCAAAATTTGGCTTTCTCCACCTTTATCGAGGTATTCCAAAGCCAGAGCATGAGCAGAGCCTAGATCTGTTACATGAATATAGTCACGAATACAAGTGCCATCGCGTGTTGGATAATCATTTCCAAATATTTTGAGCTTTTCTCTTTTGCCAATAAGTGCTTCCATAACAATCGGCAACAAGTTTTGTGGATTTTCTTCCAAACCTTTTATATCTCCGGCTTCATCATAACCAACAGCATTAAAATAGCGCAAAGAAACAAATTTGATACCCTTAAGTTGGTCATACCATTTTAAGAAGCGTTCTGTTTCAAGCTTGGTAAAGCCATAAAAACTCATCGGATTTTCGGGGTGAGTTTCATCGAGCGGCAAATATTGCGGCATACCGTAAACAGCGGCAGAAGAAGAGAAAATGGCTTTTTTTACATTGGCTTCAACCATGGCATTTAAGACGTTAATAACCCCGTTGATGTTGTTCAATGCATATTTCATCGGGTTTTCCATAGATTCTCCGACGGCTTTTTTACCGGCCAGAAGAACAATACCATCAACATTTTGCTTCAAAGCTGAAAGAATTTGCTCGTAGTTCAAAATATCGCCTTCTATAAAACCGGCTTGAGGAAACAAGTTGAGCTTTGTTCCGGTAGAAAGATTATCAAAAACTGTCACTTTCATGTTGCGGTTCAGCAAAGCTTTCACAACGTGAGAGCCAATATATCCGGCACCGCCGATAACTAAAATATGCATTATACATCTCCTTAATTTTTTTCTTCGAAATTAGTTTTATTTTTTCTAAAAGTAAAGTTAAATCAGATGTTTTTGAATGTGTGTTTGGCATGTTTTTTGCATGTTTTTATGAAAAAATGTAGTTTTAGGGGGGGGCTTCGCAATGATAGATAATTCAGCAATAAATTCTATTTTTTTTCAGAATCATATTTTAAGTTCTTTAAGTCCAAAGTTTTCTGCAGGAAAAAGCGAAAATAATAACAATTCTGAAGATGGATATATTTTAGATTTGTCAAATAAGGCAAAAGAAATTATTGCTCAAAACAATACATCTGTTAATGTTCAAAAAAGTTCAAGTATAGTTGATTTAGCTAAAGAGGTTAACTCACAAATATCAGAAGTTGAGAAAAAAATTACACGATTGTTATTGTCCCATCAAATAAGCCCCAAACAAAAAATCTCTTTTGAAATTGATACTATGGGAAAAATTGCAATCAAAGGAAATACAGAAGATAAAGAAAAAATAGAAAATATATTAAATCAAAATTCTTCTTTAGTATCGGAAATTAAACAGATGCTTAATTCATCATCTAATTTAGCAATGCAAAAAACAGAACTAAAATACAAAGCTTCAATAAAAATGATCGATCAAAGCGATGATGAAGATAAAGAAAAGAAAAAATTAGAACTAGAACAAAAATATGTTCAAGTAATGCAAAATATTAGAAATATTTCTAATCAATTTTCAATGTCCGGTGGAGAGCTTTCTGTAGAATCTCTTTCTTATGCGAATGGACTAACTTTTTCAGTTTGACAAAATTACAGTCGGATGATAAAAGCACTTTTGCAACAATAAACAAAAGGAAAATTTATCATGACGCGAGATTTTTTCTGCGGCATAGATTTTGGTACATCCAATTCATCTATTGCCGTAGCTTCAACAGTGCAAAAACCAAAAATGATTGCAGTTGAAGATGAGCATATTACCATTCCCTCAGCCATATTCTATGAAAATAACAAAACTCTGCCGCTATTTGGACGAACAGCTCTGCAAAAATATATGAGCGGAGAAGAGGGGCGTTTAATGCGTTCTCTAAAACGCGTTTTAGGCACGGATTTGATGCAAAATGGCACAATTTTGAACGGAAAATCGGTAAAATTTGAAAATATTTTGGCTCAATATATAAAATTCATGAAAGAAAAAGCCGAAATTTTTGCTCAAAGAAACATAGAAAAAGTTGTCATGGGGAGACCTGTTCATTTTCGAGATAATGATAAAAAAGGAGATATTGAAGCTGAAAAGCAGTTAAAAGATGTTGCTGAAAAAGCCGGTTTTAAAGAAATTTATTTTCAATATGAACCGATTGCGGCTGCCTATGCCCATGAAGAAAATATTAAGGGAGAAAAACTGGCTTGCGTTATAGATATTGGCGGCGGAACTTCAGATTTTAGTATTATCAGATTAGGCGAAAATTTGAAAAATAAGAAAAATCGTTATGATGATATTTTGGCAGATTCTGGTGTAAGAATTGGCGGTAATGATTTTGATAAAGATTTATCAATCAAGTCATTTATGCCGGAATTAGGAATGCATACAACTTATGGAAAAAAGAACCTTTATGTTCCTACCTCACAATATTTTGATATGTCTGAGTGGAGCAAAATAAATATGGCATATACATATCAGAATAAAAAAATTATCAAGGAGGTTTTGGTAGAAGCTCATAATCCGGAAAATATATGCGATTATTAGAGTTGTATGAACAAGAAGCCGGACACAAACTTTTGTGGTTGGTAGAAGAAGCAAAAATAAAATTATCAAACCAAAGTCAAACCTCCACGATTCTTAACTTTTTAAGTGGAAAACCGCAAATTCAATCAACGGAAGAAGCATTTAATATCTCTGTGATGAATGACTTATCCAAAGTCAAAAATTCGGTTCAAGAATGTTTGTGCCAAGCGCAAATAAAAGCAGAAAAAATCGATTTAATTATTTTGACCGGAGGTTCCACCGAGATTCCAATAGTCAGAAACGAGTTATGCCAAATTTTTTCTAATGCTGAAATTTCAGCCCAGAACAAACTCACATCCGTTGGTTTAGGCTTGGCCTATGATGGCTATCATTATTTTTAAAATTTTTTTAAGCAAGGGGATGTTTTTTTCATTTTGATGATTATATGAAAAAATGTTTTGAAACAATTGATATATAATCTTATACAACTAAAATTAGAATAAGTTGCATCTTGACAAGCTAATTTAGGTTGATAAGATTAAGTTGTCTCAATCAGAGATAATCATACAGGAGTTTAAAAATGAAAAAATATTTACTGTTGGCCGGTGTGGCTTCTATTATGAGTTTTAATGCAAACGCTATGGAAATGGAAATGAAACCTTATGTAGGTTTGGACTATGTTCGTTCTATGGTAGATATTAATGAAGATTATGCAGAAGATAATTTTAACGCTTATGCAATTAATGCAGGTGTTAGAATGCACAAAAACTTTGGCGTTGAAGCATTTTTTCAACAAACTGACGAAGGTAAAAAACACCATGGTAATGTAGAAATTAAAGACAAATATCATGCTTATGGTTTGGATTTGATGGGCTATATGCCTTTGGGTTGTGAAGAAAAAGTTGAATTAATCGGCTCTTTAGGTATGGGTTACTACGATGCAGAAGCCAAAATTGAAACTTCTTCAGCTAGAGAAAAATTCACCGATGATGGTTGGGGCTGGAGATTAGGTGCCGGTGCTCAATACAACTTCACCGAAGATATGGCAGCACGCATGATGGTTCGTTATGCTGATGTTGATATTGAAGGTGTTGACAATATTGTTGATGTAACAGCCGGTGTTAGATACAGCTTCTAAGATAATATAAAGTTAAAGCCTTTGTAAAAAAGAGAGAATGAAACATCTTCTCTCTTTTTTTTTGATGACAAATCAAATTTTTATCATTAAAATAAAGGTGATTTTCACATCATACAAAAGGAGGAAATCATGGGTCAACTTATTAAAAATAAAGTGCAACCGATTATACTTCCCAAGGGTGAATTTACAAAGAATCAGAAAGAAGCGTTGTGTAGCTTAATTTCCAGTATCGGACAAGATAATTTTGAAACTTCGCACTTAAAAAAAGCGATAGAATATCAGCATTGGGACAAAGCTTTTCATAATTGGAACTGGATAACTGCAAATAATCAAAATATAGATTTAATTAAACAACGGGCAAAAGAAATTAGTCTCTTCTTCGGAGATTTGAATTAAACTGTTTTTTTTTAATGACGACATAAATTGCCTAAAACAAAAAAAACGACCTTATAAAAGGTCGTTTTTTTTAATTGGCGGAGAGGCAGAGATTCGAACTCTGGGTGGGGTCGCCCCCACGACGGTTTTCAAGACCGCTGCATTAAACCGCTCTGCCACCTCTCCAGTGTTTTGCAATTTCTGAAAGACTTTTTACTCAAAAGAATTAAAAAGGTCAAGAGTTTTTTTATAATTTTGAAAAAATATTTACATACCTTTGAATAAATAAAAATAATGAAGCGGTTTTCGATATTAATGTTTTCTAAAACAATCGTGATTATTATGTAAAATATATTTTATAATCAAGGACAAAAAATGAGATTCTCTGGGCATATATTGACATTATCTGCTTTTTTATTGATGGGCACAATGGCATGTGCAATGCCATCTGAACAGTCAGATCAAAAGTATGAACAATGGCTTGATAATTTAAAGGAAGAAATGGTTAAAAGAGGAATCTCTCAAAAAACTGTCGATAATGTATATAAAGACAATTATTACAAGCCCAATCCCGAGGTTGTGAAAATTGATAGAAAACAGGCCGAATTTGCACTAACATCAACAGATTATCTAAACCGTGTTGTTAATAAACAAAGAGTAAAAGCTGCTCAAAAAAAATATAAAGAGCTTTATCCTGTTTTGAAGCCAATTTCAGATAAATATGGGGTCCAACCGCACTACATTATTGCTTTTTGGGGCGTTGAAACAAATTTTGGTCAAAATTTTGGAGGCTACGATGTGATAGAAGCCTTAACCACTTTGAGTTATGATCAAAGAAGACCAAAGTTTTTCAAAGAAGAATTGTATCAGGCCTTAAAAATTATTGATACATGGAACATTGACCACACCAAGATGCAAGGGTCATGGGCCGGAGCAATGGGAAATTTTCAATTTATGCCGTCAACTTTTAATGCTTATGCCATCGATTATAATCAAGATAACACAATTGATATTTGGTATTCTTTTGATGATGCCGCTGCATCTGCCGCTAATTATTTATCGCAAATAGGTTGGAAAAAAGATCAAGAATGGGGACAACAAGTAACTTTGCCTTGGAATTTTGATTTTAAGAATAGCGGTCGTAAAAAAGTAAAAACAATAAAAGAATGGAAAAAAATGGGCATAAAACCTCTAAAAGGCCAAAAACTTCCTGCTGATGATATAAAAGCCGCTATTATCGTTCCAGAAGGCAAAAAGGGAAATGCCTATTTAGTGTTGAATAATTTTAATAAAATAATGATATGGAATCGTTCCGAAAATTATGCTTTGGCTATAGGAATATTAGCAGATTATATTCGCACCGGAAAAACATGGCAAGCAGCTAAAGAAAATCCGGCTGTTCGTTTAAGAACGGATGATATATTGCAAATTCAAACTTTTATCAATAAGCTCGGTTGGTTTGATAAAAAACTTGATGAAGACGGAATGTTGGGTGCTCAAACCAGAGAAGCCATAAAACAAGTTCAAGAACAAGCAAAAATGCCGCAAGATGGCTATCCAGATGCCGTATTGATTGAGAGAATAAAACAATACAATCCTGAGGTTGGATTCGCAATTCCAGTTCCTCCCAAAAAATTACACAAGAAGATGTAAAGCTTCTTTACGAAAAGCAAAAAGCAGTTTAGATTATGTCCAAGTTTATTTTTGAAGTATAGGAAAATTAATGATTTTAAAAAGAAGTAAGTTATTTATCGTTTTTTCGTTTGCCACCTTATTTTTATCATCTTGTGCTAGTGACAAGCTTGATTTGTATTCTCAATCTGCTGCCATAAATGGTAAAGGCGGAACCTATAAGGTTGGAAAACCATATCAAATTAGCGGTAAATGGTACTATCCTGAAGAAGATTATGATTATGTTGAAACCGGAACAGCTTCTTGGTACGGCAAAGATTTTCATGCAAAATACACCGCTAATGGTGAAATTTATGATATGAACACTTTAACGGCAGCGCACAGAACTTTACCATTGCCTTCTATTGTTCGCGTGACCAATCTTGAAAATGGTCGTTCTTTAGTCTTGCGTGTTAATGATCGCGGTCCTTTTGCCAAAAATAGAATCATAGATGTATCTAAAAGAGCTTCACAATTGCTTGGCTTCCAAACTCAGGGAACAGCAAAAGTAAAAGTTGAAATTATGGCAGAAGAAAGTAAAGCCTTAAAAGCGGCTTTAACCGGTAAAAAAACATCAACTTATGCTTCCAACAGCAAAACAAATACGGGAAAAATCATTACAATTCCCAAGAAAAAAGTAAGCCCTTATGAAAACTATGCGCCAAACATCGCTCAAAGTGGCGGATATTATGTTCAAGCCGGTTCTTTTTCAAATATGAATATGGCAGAAAATTTAAAAAATCAGTTGCAAAGATATGGACAAGTTAAAATCATGCCTGCAGACGTAAACGGCAGCACATTTTATCGTGTACGTATTGGACCTTTTTCTGAGCAATCAACCGCAGATACAACTTTGTCAAGAGTTCGCAATGCTGGTTTGATGGATGCTAAGTTAATCTCGGAATAAATATTAGATAAGGAAGTTTCAAAATGTTCTCAAAAAGCAAGTTATATATTTCAACCTTAATTGTTTCAGGTGTGGTTTTTGGTCATATTGCAATGGCACAAGCTATCGAAACCAAAGCAAAAAACTTGATTTTGATGGATTATGATACAGGAGAATATTTATATACAAAAGATGCTCAAAAAATGATTCCTCCGGCATCTATGAGTAAGCTTATGACGGTTTATATAATCTTTTCAAAACTCAAAGATGGTTCGTTGAGCGAGGATGATGTTTTTACTGTCAGTGAAAATGCTTGGCGTAAAGGTGGCGCTGCAAGCGGAAGCTCGACCATGTTTTTGAATGTTAAGGAAAAAGTCCGTGTTGGCGATTTGATCCAAGGAATTATCATTCAATCAGGCAATGATGCATGCATTGTGGCAGCTGAAAATATTGCTGGTTCGGAAGAAGATTTTGCAAGAATGATGAATGATACGGCTAAACGTTTGGGAATGCACAATTCATCTTTTGCCAACGCCACAGGCTGGCCGCATCCGGATCAAAGAATGTCTGTTGAAGATTTGGCAAAATTAGCACGAATCATAATCAAAGAATTTCCGGAATATTATCACATCTTTTCTGAAAGAAACTTTACCCACAATAACATTAGACAGGGTAATCGCAATCCTCTGTTATATAGTATGCCGGAAGCAGATGGTTTGAAAACAGGCCATACTGAAGAAGCCGGATTTTGTTTAACAGGTTCAGCCAAAAGAGGCGATAGACGTTTAATTAGTGTTATGAGTGGCTTATCTTCCAATAAAGAGCGCTCAGAAGAAGCTGAAAAAATTATGAACTGGGGTTTTAGAGAATTTGATAATTATAAAATTCTTAAACAGGGTCAAAAAGTTGCTGAAGTTCCGGTTTGGTTTGGAGAAGAAAAGAGTGTAGACTTATTGGTTAATCAAGATGTCTTAAAAACCATCAAAAAAAGCAAAGCTTCTAAAGTTAGAATGACAGCCGTATATGACAAGCCGGTAAAAGCACCCATTGCTCAAGGTGATAAATTAGGTTTCGTTCATGTAGAAGTTCCGGGACAAAATCCAATTGAAGTACCTTTGATTGCATCACAAGATGTAAAAAAATTGGGCTGGTTTGGCAAAATTATGGAAAATATCAAATATTTACTTTTTGGAGCAGAATAATGGGATTAAAGGGAAACTTTATCACATTTGAAGGCGGTGAGGGCACCGGAAAATCGACACAAATAAAACTTTTGGCAGAATATTTAGAGCAAAAGGGTTTGCCGATTATCACCACCAAAGAACCCGGAGGAACAGAAATCGGTCAAGAACTTCGTCGAATTTTAGTTACTGGTGATAAAGACAAAATGGATGCTGTTGCCGAGGCTTTGCTCTATTATGCCGACCGTCGCATTCATATGACCAAAAAAGTTTGGCCGGCCATGGAAGAAGGTAAATGGGTCTTAAGTGATCGTTTTGCAGATTCAACCGTGGCATATCAATATTATGGATATAATAAAAGAGTTCCGTTCCAGACCTTAGAAAATTTATATAAATTAACGGTTGGAGATTTTAAGCCAAATTTGACAATTTTATTAGACATAGACCCAAAAATCGGTTTAGCTCGTTCTCTTGATAAAGCAGGTCACATGGCTGTTAAAGAAACAAGACATGAAAGCAGAGATTTTACATTTCACGAAAACTTGCGTAATGGCTATTTAGAAATGGCACAAAGAGAACCGGAACGCTTTGTAGTCTTGAACGCAGATAAATCAATTGAAGATTTGCACCAAGAAATTGTTAAAATAGTTTCAGAAAGGTTTAATTTGAAATAATGGGGCAGGCAGATATACAAGATTTAATTCCTCGTAAAAATAGCTATCTCTTAGGTTTTGAGAAAGAAGAGCAATTTTTGCTTGATGCCTGGAAAAACAAAACATTACATAATTCATGGCTGTTTTCAGGAATTGAAGGCATTGGTAAAGCTACATTAGCATACAAATTTGCTCGTTTTGTCTTGTATGCCGATTATAACAAAAAAGATTCCTATAATAGTTTAAATATTCCCGAAGATTCAAGCGTATATAACTTGGTTGCTCAGAATGCACATCCGGACTTAAAAATCATCGAGAGAGACTATACAGATACAGACAAGAAAAAAGTTCTCAAAGCAATTAAAGATGGAGAACAATTAAGCGACGACGAGCTAAAAAGTCTAAAAAAATCTGCATTTATCAGAATTGATGATGTTCGTACGGTTAATGAGTTTTTATCAAAACGCTCAGGTAACGATGGTTGGCGAGTTGTTATTATTGATAGTATTGATGATATGAACACCGCCAGCGCTAATGCTATATTAAAAATATTGGAAGAGCCACCCCACAAAACACTGATGTTATTGGTTAGTCATAATCCTAATCGATTGTTGCCAACCATAAAGTCTCGTTGTGCAAAGTTAAATCTACATCCTCTGGAAGAAAAGGATGTTGCATCTCTTTTGCGCAGATATCGTCCCGAATTATCTGAAAAATCAGTAAAAGAACTATCAGAACTTTCTTCCGGAAGTATTGGTAAGGCAATTATGTATGCGGATAATGATGCCTTGAATGTTTATCAAAAATTAAGTAGTATTGTGTATGCTAAAGATAAGTTTGTACTTTCAGATGTTCTGGATTTTTGCAATGCATATAGCGCCGATGATGAAAGCTATGACTTGGCGCAAGAATTAATTTTGAAATTTATTGCTGAAAATATTCATCACACATCAAATTTAGAAGAATTTGCTAAATCTTGGGATGAAACAATCAAAATTTTTAGTGAAACAGCTGGTCTTAATTTAGATAAAAGACAAGCTTTGATGAATATAATCATAAATTTGTGTAAGAGGATATAGAATGCTGGTCGATAGCCACTGTCATTTAACATATGAAGATTTTGAAGAAGATTTTGATGATATGATAATGCGCGCCAAAGAAAATGGCGTAACAACGATGCTCAATGCCGGTAATAATATTGGGGAAATTGCGGCTCAATTAGAATTGTCCGAAAAATATCCTTTTATTTATACTGCGGTTGGTGTACATCCGCACAATGCATCTGAATATGAAAATATCAAGGCAGAAGACTTTATCAAACAAGCAGAACACAAAAAAATCGTGGCCATTGGTGAATGTGGCTTGGATTACTACTATGACTATTCTCCCAAAGATGTTCAAATAAAAGTTTTCAAAGAACAGATAAAGGCAGCACAAGAAACAGGACTACCTTTGATTATCCATACTCGCGATGCTGATGATGATACAATTAGTGTTTTGGATGAAATGTATAAACAAAAGCCTTTTATTGGGGAATTGCATTGTTTCTCATCAGGTAAAGCTTTAGCAGATTATGCTTTGTCTATAGGTTTTTATTTATCTGCATCAGGGATAATCACATTTAATAAATCGGGCGATTTGCGCGAAATTTTTGCTGAAATTCCAGAAGACAGATTGTTAATTGAAACAGATTCTCCTTTTTTAGCTCCAGTTCCCATGCGCGGCAGAAGAAACGAACCTGCATTTGTCTTACACACGGCAGAAAAATTAGCTCAGATAAGAGGTTTAAGTCTAGATAAGTTGGCCGAAATTACATCGGATAATTTTTTTAGATTGTTTAGAAAAGCCAGTGATAAAGGGAGATATGAGTTTTAATGGCTAAGGTAATTATTTTAGGCGCGGGCGCAGCTCCTGGTGTTCCGTCATTGAGTTGCGGTTGGGGAGATTGCAATCCGAATAATCAGAAAAATATTCGTACCCGCACAGATACCTATGTTGAGATTGATGATACTAAATTTTTGATAGACACATCTCCAGATATAAGACAACATCTTCTTGATAATAATATCAAGCATTTGGACGCTGTATTGTATACGCATGCGCATGCAGACCATTTGCATGGTATAGATGATTTGCGCGAAATCAACCGAATTCGTCTGCATGAAGCATACCAAGCACAAGGAGAAATTGCATATCATCATGGAAATTACAATTTTAATAGCTTAAATAAAATCGGAGATTTAAGCATTCAATGCTATGCCGATAAAGCAACCACCAAAGTCATTCGCAAAAGATTTTCATATTTGGTGGATACCTTGCTTTCCAAGAAAAAGAATGTTTTTTATACGCCGAGCTTCAAGTTTACGGAAATTAAGTGCAATCATCCATTTTATATAAATAATGTCAAAATCACGCCCATCAAACAAATGGGGCATAACACTCCTTCTATAGGCTATGTTTTTAATGATGGAGAATATGTTCATATATCTGATTTTAAAACGCTTCCATCATCGGCATTTAAACAAATAAAAGTTCGTCCGAAGGTGTTGGTTATTCCATTAACAACACCATTTGAGCAAAGAGGACACGCTAGTTTTGACATGGTCATGGAGGTCATAAATAAAATTGCACCGGAAAGAGCCATTATTAACCATATGGCAACAGAATGTGATTATGATAAAATAAATGAAAAAACACCGGATTTTGTCACACCGGCATTTGATGGAATGAAAATCGAATGGTAAAGTAAAAAAATAAAGAAAGAAAAGGAATAAATATCATGTTATGTATTTATCACGTAGCTGATCATGATGGTAAAGGTTCAGCCGGCATTGTTAGAAGCATATATCCCGAAATAGAATTTTTTGGTCTTAATCACGACATGGACATCCCTTATGATGAAATACGCAAACATGATAAAATCATTGTCTGCGACATAGCTTTGCCGCTCGATTTTATGTTCGAGCTGAATGAAACCAAAGATTTTACATGGATTGATCACCATGTTTCTATCATTAATGAATATGAAGAAGCTGTAAAAAACGGCAAACCAGAGATCAAAGGGTTAAGAAGAGTAGGGACGGCTGCCATGTGCCTGACTTGGGAATATTTCTATCCGGACAAACCTTTGCCGGAAGGAATCAAACTCTTGGGTTTGAATGATTTATTTAAGTTGGAAGATAAACGTGTTCGTCCCTTTGAATATGCTATTCAGTCTATGGGTGTAAATAAACCGCAAGATGAAATCTGGAAAAAACTGATAAATAATGAGATTGATATTGATGAGACTGTTGCCAAAGGCGAGGCAATTTTATCTTGGATTAAGGTCAGAAACTATCGTTTGGTTCGTTGCATTGCTTTTGAGAGTGAATATAAAGGTTTGCGTTGTATATGCGCGAATATGCCGCAAGGTTATTCTGAGTTCTTTGATTCTGTAGAGAACATTAAAGACTATGACATGATGGTTAATTTTTATATGAACAAGAAAAACCAGTGGAATTTGTCTTTTTACACGGACAAAGAAAATGTAGATGTTTCCAAAATCGCCATGAGCTTTGGCGGCGGCGGACACCAGAAAGCGGCCGGAGCCTCAAAACTGCCGCAACTGCCGGAGTTTTTGCAAAAAGGCAAATTGTTGCAAAAATAAGATAAGCAAAACGCCTCGATTTGAAAAAAATCGGGGCGTTTTTAATGAGCATAATCTTACTTTTTTTAATGAGCATAATCTTACTTCATAGTCAAAGTAAGATCTACGTTTTCAGCATTAGAGGCGGCTTCTTCCAAAGCCTTTGCTTTGCGAATTTCAATCCGCTCGTTGCTTTCCAAAGTTGCTTTTTTGAGTTTCCGTTCCTCAGCAGTATTAAAACGCTGATCACGACGGTCTTCCAAACGTTCGGCTTCAGCTGTATAACCATGCGCATCATTTTTTGCTGCAATGGAAATCAAGCTATCCCTTGCGATTTGGTAGCGCAAAGTCTGAAATTCCAATTCGGCAATTTTATTTGCCTTCATGGCTTTTTCTACATCTTCCGGTAAAGTTATTTCTATCAAAGCCGAAGTCTTAATGCCGGTTTTCTGATAGAATATAGAATCTGCATAGGCCGTAATAGCAGCCTGATCGTTTAAGACTGCATCAAAAGGATATGCTTTGACGGCCTCCTTGAGTGAAAAGACATAATGTTCTTTATAATCACCCCATTCAAATATGGAGTTGTCTGCGGATCCTTTGATGTTTACCTTTAAGGTTACGCCGTCTTTTATAACCTTTGTTTCTTGTAGCAAATCACTATTCCAAATATGTAAGGCAGGATAAAAGATTACAAAAATCACAAAAACTGTGCAAATTCCGATAAATGCACCTGATTTAAAAATCTTTTTCATTGTTAAATTAAATTTTTTCATAATGATATTTTTTAATTGTTAATAAATAATTCGTTTTACAAAAAGAGATATATTGCATTTTGTCCATTATGTCAACATAAATTTTTAAAGAATTTATAAAAAAACGCCTCGATTATAAAAAACGGGGCGTTTTTAATTTGTTTGAATTTACTTTTCAAATTTCATCAGCTTGCGGCCGTTTTGGTCACTTTCAAAGAAATTAACAATAACCTCAAGGGCTTTGTCATACCACTGACCACGACCTTTATACTTCTGAAGTTTTTCAACGGCATCTTCGGCATTTTCTGCCTTGCAAGCAGTTTCAAGCATATAACCGACAAGTTCAAGGTACTCGTCTTCATATGTTCCGAAACCTAAGTTTTCAGCAAGAGGGCGCTTGTTGTAGCCAACCACTTTTGATCCAATCACTTTGGCAAAAGGAGGCACATTTTTGGTGATGTTGGCATTCATGCCAATCATAGCACCGGCACCGATTTTGCTGAACTGGTGTGCAACTGTCTGCATACCTAGGTTGGCGCCTTTACCCACCTCCACATGACCGGCAAGTGATACACCGGATGAAATAATGGTCGTAAATTCTCTCGGACTATCCGGTATTTCATCCCCGGCAGCAATCCGGTCATTGTGATTAATGGTCACCGTGTCCATGGAATAGACGCCGTTACCAATCTTAGTCACATCGCCCTTAGCAGTTTTTTCACCAACATTGATAATAGTGTTTTCACCAAAAAAGTTGTCATCACCGATTTGGAGAACACCTTCATAGTGGTGGTCACCAATATCTTTTGGCCAAAAACCAATAATACACCCCGGAAGAAACTCATTGTTTTTTCCGATTATGGTATTGCCACGCAACACACAGTTGTCATGAATGGTGACATTTTCCCCAAGAAGGACTCCAGCTTTGATAGTCACGTTGTTGCCAATGGTACAACCATCGGGGATATCAGTTTCAATCGTTGCATTATTACCTATTGTAACATAGTTACCGATATGTACACCGGCTCCAATGTAACAACCATGTTTTATTATAACGTTAGTACCAATCTGAACGTCATTTTCAATTTTATTGTTATCACCTAATTCGGCATCAATTATGTGAACACAATTTCCGATATTACAACAATTTCTAATCAGCGTTTTTTCTTCAATGATGGTACGTTCGCCGATACTGTTAAAATGACCGATTTCTCCGTGAATTTTGGCATTTTTGCCAATTACATTAAGTTTTTCCATGATAATATATTTAAAATTAATAAAATAATTTGTTTTCAATACAAAATATATCAAAAAATAAAGTATCGTCAATAGACAATTTTGACAAAAACCGACATTGAAGAAAATTGCATGAAAAAGGCTCAAAAAATGAGATTTTTGCTTGAGAAATTTGCAAATTGTTGTAAAATCGCAATGTTAAAAAACAAAATAACAAAAATAAATTTTTAATGGAGAATTTTATAATGTCTAAAACTTTAGTTACTTCTGCATTACCGTATGTAAACGGCGTGCCGCATTTGGGCCACATGGTTGGCTGTTTGTTACCTTCAGATGTTTATGCGCGTTTCATGCGAATGATGGGTAACGAAGTTTTATACATCGGCGGAACCGATGAACACGGCACTCCGTCTGAAGTGGGGGCCGCCAAAGAAGGCATGCCGGTTGAAGAATATTGCAATAAATATCATCAACGCCATCAACAAACTTATGATGATTTTGAGCTTTCTTTTGATTGTTTTGGTCGTACCACTTTTGAAGAAAATAAAGAGATGGTTTATCACATTTTTGATGCCTTGGATAAAAACGGCATGATTGAAGAAAGAACCATCAAACAAATCTATTCAATTGATGATGAACGCTTTTTGCCGGATAGATATGTAACAGGTACTTGCCCACATTGTGGCTATGACAAGGCGAGGGGTGACCAATGTGAAAACTGCACCAAAGTCTTGGAACCGACCGATTTGATTAACCCGCGTTCTACCATTTCCGGATCCACCAATTTGGAAGTCAGAGAAACCAAGCACTTGTTCTTAAATTTGCCAAAAATTGAAGCAAAATTGGCAGAATGGGTAAAAACTCGTGAACCATATTGGCCCGATATTGCATATTCCATCGCTCAAAAATGGCTCAAAGAAGGCTTGCAAGAACGTTGCATTACTCGTGATTTGAAATGGGGTTTCCCCGTTAATAAACCAGGCTATGAAGACAAAGTTTTCTATGTTTGGTTTGATGCCCCGATTGGTTATATCGGCATTACCAAAAATTGGGCAGATAGAAACGGTAAAGATTGGAAAGAATGGTGGTATGGAGCCAAAGATGTTGACTATGTTCAGTTTATGGGTAAAGACAATGTTCCTTTCCACTCAATTTCTTTTCCGGCCACTTTGCTTGGAACCGGTGAACCCTGGACTCTTGTAAAAACCTTAAAAGGTTTCAGCTATTTGACCTATGAGGGCGGCAAGTTTTCTAAATCTGAAAAACGTGGTATTTTTGCTGAAGATGCCGTTAAAGAATATCCGGCTGATTATTGGCGCTATTGGTTGATGGCCAACGCTCCGGAAAGTTCAGACAGTTCTTTCAGTTTTGACTTGTTTGCCGGTGTTGTCAATAAAGACTTAAACGGCGTTTTGGGTAACTTTGTTTCCCGCGTTTTGAAAATGACTGCATCAAAAATCGGTGAAGAAGTTCCGTCAGGTGGTGAAAATACCGAACTTGAAGCAGATTTGATTAAAACTTTGCAAGAACATGTTAATGACTACTTTAAATATATGAATGAGTTAGAGTTCCGCAAAGCGACCAACGAGTTACGCGCCATTTGGGTAGAAGGTAACAACTACATTTCCGTTGCCGAACCTTGGACCGTAATTAAAGAAAATCCGGAGCGTGCAGCGGCCATTTTAAGAAACTGCATTAATTTGATTCGTATTTTCGCAATTCTGAGCGCACCGATTATGCCGAAAATTGCCGAAGATATGATGAACAAATTGGGCTTGAGCTTAAAAGACGTTGGCTCAATTAAAGATTTCAACGTAGCAAAAGAAATGAATGCTTTGCAACCCGGACACAAATTCAGCGTTGGCGATGCCCTGTTTGAAAGAATTACTCCGGAACGCGTTGAAGAATTGAAACAAAAATACGGAAGTGCAAAATAATGAGAAGACGGGAAAAAATAAGTGATGGTTTACACCTCAAAGGTTGGGGAAAGTTTTTTCATGGATTGTTTTTGTTTATAACTTTTCCAATAAGAAGACCCTTAATTTTTGTCCCGATTTTAATGCTTGGATATTTGGCTCCCACCTTTATGGGGGCCAAGCCATCCGAAGTACATCTATGGTATTGGAATAAAATAAAAAATCAATCTCAAAGCATCAGTTCAACAATTTCGGAAAAAACACAAGAAATGATGCCCGATGTTGATAGTTTCAAAATTTCTATGCCAAATATAAAATCATTAAGCAATGACAATCAAGATGAGCCTTCAGATCAGATTGTAGATAATTCTTCTCAAAATATGCAAGAGGTTAGAAGACAAATTTTTGAAAAGTCCAAAGGTGCTCCCAATGCCGTCGATGCGTTGCGTACAGCTCAATTGCAAGAAGAAAAAATGAGAAAACGCCAAAATTCTCAACCAACCCAACCCAGAACAGCAACCAAACCTCAAAAGAAGTTGCCTTTATTATATCTTAATAACAATGAAACTGTTAGCGGAACGGCAGAAGTTGTTAATGCAAACGAGTTAAAAATCAATGGCAGAGAATATTTTTTACATGGTATTTATGTCGACCCTAAATCATCTTTAGGACTTGAGGCTAAAACCTTTCTGAAATCTGTTATTGCGCAAAATATTATACAGTGTCAAGTCAAAGCATATACATACCAAAAAGTTGGCACCGTGATATGCAACGTTAATGGCGAAAATATTAATTGGCTACTAGTAAATCGTGGATATTCTAAAAATGTAGCCTTAGAAAAATAAGGGAGCGCAAAATGTGGCAACCAATTTTTATGATTAGCGGATATTTTGTGAGCATTCTAGGTTTATCAATGCTTATACCCGCTGCCGTAGATATGTATTACACACATCAAAATTGGTCTCCTTTTGTCACATCTTCCATCATTTCATTATTTATTGGTGTTTCGCTATACCTTGGCAACCGAACCAAAATTGAAAAAATTTCCATTAGACAAGGATATTTAATCACGGCCATCAGTTGGTTCGTTTTATCTTTTTTGTCTGCTTTACCATTTATGTTAACAGAAACAACATCTTATTGGGCAGATGCTGTGTTCGAGGCAACATCCGGAATAACAACAACAGGAGCCACAATTCTAACAGATATAGATAATACCCCCAAAGCCATTTTGTTATGGAGATCTTTGCTTAATGGACTTGGCGGTGTAGGGATTGTTATTTTTGCTGTAGCTTTGCTTCCGTTTTTGGGTATTGGCGGCATGCAGATATTTCAACGAGAAAGTTCTGATTTAAATGAAAAGCTAATGCCCAAAATAAGCTATATTGCCAAAAGAATAATTGTAGTATACATCATTTTACTCAGTTTGACATTTGGTGGTTTGCTTTTAGCCGGTATGGGCAAATTCGATGCGTTGAACCATGCTTTAGCAGCAGTTTCGACAGGGGGCTTTTCAACCAAAACAGCTTCTGTTGGTTATTTTGATAATGTTTGGGCTGAATTAGTTTTAATCTTTGGAATGATTGCCGGTTCCTTACCCCTAACTTGGTATTTGGTTATTTTTAAAAGCGGAAAAAATAATTCGTTCCGCAGTGCTCAAGTTCCTTTTTTCTTAAAAACAGTGTTGTTTTATGTCATGGCAACAACACTTTGGCTTGCTTATACTTATGAGCAATATTCTTTTGTCGAATCATTGAGATATGCCGCTTTTAATGTCGTTTCAATAACCACAGACTGCGGTTTTATTTCAGGTGATTATATGCAATGGGGGCTTTTTGCCCAAACAATCTTTTTAATTTTTGCGCTTACAGGAGGATGTTCTGGTTCAACATCTGGAGGTATCAAAGCATTTCGTTGGCAAACGATATTTGCTTTTTTGAAAAAGTCTATCATAAACATGACAGAACCAAATCGTATTATACCGGTAAAAATAAAAAATATGAATGTTGATAACAATATTATCAATTCCGTATTTATTTTTATCTTAGCATTTGCTTTTAGCATCATCTTTTTAACAGTTTTGGTTGCTATTACCGATGTAGATTTCACCACAGCTTTCAGTGCTATTATAGGATGCATTACCAATGCAGGGCCTGGGGTAGGGAACATTGTTGGTCCGGCAGGCTCATTCGCTCCTTTGTCAGACTTTGCCAAATATGTTTGTGCTTTTGCCATGTTGCTCGGACGTCTTGAAGTTATGACAATTTTAGTTGTCTTTACCAAGAACTTTTGGCGCAAATAACAAAATAAAAAAAAGAACCATTTGAAGGTTCTTTTTTTATTTTTTAATTATTGCAATTGCATTAGCTCTTTATCAATCTCATCAATATCAATAGAACTATCATTTTCAGGAGATTGAACTTGAGGTTCTTCTTTCACCTCAGAAGGTGCGTTGCTATCATCATTACCAAAACTCAAAAAATTATTCAAAAAGCTTTTAGAAGGTGTTTCTTTTTGTTCGTTTTCTGTGTTATTGTCATCTTTAGCGTCATTAGGAAGAGGCGCTTCTGCAACAGGCTGTTTTTCTTCATTTGCTTGAGATTCAGAATTTTGAGCTTGAGGCGCAAAATCATTATTAATATTTAACAATAATTTTGGTGCACCATCTTCTTGCGGTTGCACATCTATATTGTCAGATATTCCGGTATCCAACGAAGGAGATGGCATGTTGTAGTTTTTCAACTCTACGCTTTCTATCTCTTCTTTTTCTTCTGATACGGCTGAAGGTTCTGTCATTGTATTAACTTCAACATTCTCAGGAGCAAAATCTGCTGTAGGAAGATTTTTAGTTTCAGAACTATCTGCTTCATTAGCTTTAAGCTTTGCTTCATCAGAAATTTTAGGAGCTTTAGGAAGCAAATCTCTTTGAGCTAATTCTTCTTTTGTTAGAAGTTGAGAGGGATTAACATTACCATTGATACATTTCAACAACCAAACATCATAAATCGGATGCTCCACCGGATTAAGCGCCGGAGAAGAAGAAATCATCCAACCTCTGAAAATATTAACAGGAGTTTTGTTGTTATAATTATCAACAACATCAACAAAAGCAAAATTTTCAGGAGTATCTTCAGGCGAGCGTGTTTTACAAGCTCTGACCAGAATTGAAAAACTTCCGAAATTTACATTTCCGTTAACAGGAACCTCTATCACGCTAACCTTACCCGTTATTTTATCCATTGCCTGCATTTGCGCAATATTAGTATCAATTTCTGCTGCAAAAGATGGATGAAACGGGAGTAGGGCAGAAAGAGCTATTCCGCCTAATAACTTAGTTGTTTTCTTGACCATTATCTGTTACCATGAAAATGATTTCACCGACCATATCTTCCAAAGATTTAAAGTCTTTCACTTTAGAAATGGTATCACCATCTGCAAGCATTTCTTTAGATTTGCCCGGTTCAATTTTAATAAACTTGTCTCCCATCAAACCATCACCAACAATAGTAGCAACACTATCTTTAGGAAGTTTGATATTAGGAAGAATACTCATTTTAACATCGGCAATATAGTCTTGTTCATCTAAAGTCAACTCAACTATAGATCCAACCTTAATACCGTTAATTCTAACATCAGATCCAACATTCAAACCGCCGACTTTTAAGAAATTGGCTGTTACGTTATATCCTTTAACAACTTGTAAGTCAGAAACTTTAAATCCAAAATACAAGAAAAAAGCGGCAACAAATAAAACCACAATACCCATAATTGTTTCAACTGGTTTCTTATTCATAAAAAATACTCCTTAATTTTCAAAATATTATTTTTTATCGGTTTTACGATTAGCTTTGCCGATACTTATAATTCTATCCATAAGTTCTTCCAAGACCATAGCATCTTGCGTATAAGCAAATTCGCCGCCTTGAGGAATATAATCCATAGATCCGCCTGGTTCAATCTCAATATATTTCTTTCCCATCAAGCCAGTACTAACAATAGAAGCACTGCTATCATCGGGAATTTTAATATTTTCTTGAATATCCAAGGTTAAAATTGCCTTAAAATGGTCGTCCAATTTAGCATTGATAACACGACCTATATCCACACCGGCCAAACGCACTTGGTCTCCCACCAACAATCCGTCGGTTCTGTTAAAACGAGCATCAACAGTATAATATTCTCCATCTTTTTTATGAGCCATACTGTCTTTGTTCATAACATACAAGCTGGCAATCAGCGCTATGACGCATGCCGCGTATATGCCAACCTTCAAATGCTTGGCTTCTTCAGCGGAATAAATATCTTCTTTCATATCAACTCCTAAAAAAATATATATTAGCTATATAAATAATGTAAAATAAACATTTTGTCATCAAACATTTTGAAAAATGAAAATAATTGTTAAAATTTAAAAAAAAATGATTAATATAATTCTAAAGTCAGAACAAAGAAAGTCGCTAAAATGATTGTGGTAAAGAATTTATGCAAAGATTATGGTAATATTCATGCTGTGAATAATGTAAATTTTTGTATTTCCAAAGGTGAGATTGTTTCTTTATTGGGACCAAACGGAGCCGGAAAAACAACCTTAATGCGCCTTATAACGGGCTATATAGAAGCCACATCAGGAGAGGTTCGTATTTTTGACAAAGATATTAAAACATCACGAATAGAGTGCTTGCAAAGAATAGGTTATGTCCCTGAGAGCGGATTCTTATATAATGAAATGCGAGTCTTTGACTTTTTACACTATGCAGCACAACTCAGAAACATGAACAATACTGATTTTCAAGAAAATTTGCAGCAAGTTATCTATAATCTAGACCTTAAAGAGGTTATTAATCAAAAAATAGAAACCCTGTCAAAAGGTTTCAAACGCAGAGTTGGAATAGCTTCTGCATTGATTCACAATCCCGATATTCTTATCTTGGATGAACCAACCGAAGGTCTTGACCCCAATCAAAAAGTGAGCTTAAGACAATATTTGAAAAATTATGGACGTAACAAAATTATTATTATTTCCACGCATATTATGGAAGAAGTGGAAGCCATGGCCGGTCGCGTTATCTTACTCAATCATGGAAAATTAGTGAAAGATACTTCTCCTGAAGAACTAAAAAAATTGTTCCCTGAGCATAACATAGAAACAGCTTTCTACAAAATAACCAATGAGGTAAATTAATATGGGGCGACAAATGTTCAATATTGTAAAAAAAGAAACATATTCTTGCTTTGAGGGTGTGCAAGCATGGGTTGTCTTATCTGTTTATATCTTTATATCCATGTTTCTGACTTTCTTCATCGGTGGTTTTTTTAGCATAGACAACACGGGCTTATTCTCGTTTTTCTGCTTTCAGCCATATTTGATGTCTTTTTTGGTCCCGGCCTTAACAATGCGTCTTTGGGCAGAAGAACGAAAGAACGGCACCCTTGAATTTCTTTTAACACAGCCCATATCTTTGTTCTCAATCATTATGGGCAAGTTCTTTTCTGCATGGTTCATATGTCTTTGTATGTTTTTGTTGAGCACCCCGTTGTGGATTTATCTTAATATTTATTTTGAAGCAGACAACATGAGCATCTTATCCGGCTATTTTGCTTGTCTGTTGATTTCCGGTTGCTTTTGTGCCTTAGGGTGCCTAATATCTTCATTTTGCTCATCTCCGGCTGTTTCTTATTTGTGGAGCTTGATTGTATTTTTCTCAATTAGCGTATCTGACTTTTCAGAGTTAATAAAATCTTTGCACCTTCCTTTGACATTGGAGAATAAGTTAAGCAATATGCTTAGCCTAAACAGTCACTACTATGATTTAATGAACGGTCAAATCGGTTGGGACAACATAATGTTTTTTGTTTTACTGATGATAGCAGGATTGTGGCTTAATGTTGCCGCTGTGGAATATAAGAAGAATTAAAAGGATTTTTCTATGAATAAAGCCAAATATCTAAAAAATATATCTTTACTTGCGCTGTTAGTAATGACCATTCTTATTTTTATTGGAGTTATGAGCAGCGTGACATTACTTTTAGGTGATAAGAAAGCTGATGTAACCGAACGTCATAAATATAGTTTGAGCAATCAAAGTATGGATATTGCCAAAAATTTAGACCAACACATAAACATTACGATCTATGCTTCAAAAGATTTGGATTCTGAATATCCTGAATTAGATTTATACCGTCAAAACATAATGCGTTTGCTATCCAAGTATCAGATGATATCCGGCGGAAAAATTACCATAAACATAAAAAATCCCGAGCCTTATTCTCCTGCCGAATATGAAGCACAAAGCGCGAGCATCCGCTCATTTCCAGATTCTGAAAATACACATAATATGTATTTTGGCGCCGTTTTTTCAAGTAGCGAGGGTAAACAACTGAAAATACCTTATTTTTCGTTGCAAAGACAAAATTATCTGGAATATGATATAAGCCGCATTTTGGCAAAGCTCAACGGCGAAAAAAAGAAAAACGTTGGCGTAGTCTCTTTTGCCGGCAATATATCTGATTGGCAAATTTTTAACAAAATAAAAGAAGATTATCGGGTTATGTTCTTAAATAACAAAATGCCTTATATTCCCGAAAATATTAACACGCTTTTGGTATATAATCCACAACAAGTCAGCATTAATTTTATTTATGCCTTAGATCAATATATTATGCGCGGCGGCAATTTAATTTTGCTGATGGATCCGTATGCCGAAGTAGTGGCTGAAAAATATCCCTATACCAAAAAAAATCGCAATTTGTTACTTCCGTTATTAAAGAAATGGGGTATCAGCATGAGCGAACAAAAAGTTGTTGCTGACAAAAACTTAAGTGATGATGAATATCAAACAGCTATCAGTAAGCTCAAAAATCCAACAGAAATCCACCTGCGCGCTGCTAATATGGCAATTCCTAATTTTTTGGGAGAGGTGAGTTGGCCACGCGTTTCTTTTCGTTCCGCTGGCAATCTTAAAATAGATGCTCTCGATTCCGTAGAATATACCCCAATATTTTTTACAACAGATCAAGCCCAAGAGGTAAATGCTGATATTGTAAAATATGAGGATCAAGATGCTGTGAACAACGCTTTATCTGCAGATTATGGTAAAAAAGAATTGGCATATTGGTTAAACGGCTTTTTTGAATCTTATTTTGAAAAAAATATTGCAGATGGAACATCTTTGAATGAAAAAATGCCGGCTTATCTTTCAGGTAGTCTCAAACCCTCACAAATTTTGATTATTGCCGATAGTGATTTTTTGGCAGATTCGACATGGAATTTAACCGGCTATCAAAAAGGAGCCACGGTCTATGATCAAATTCCATCAAGCAATAATGCCGATTTTATTTTGAGTGCAATAGATTATATGAACAAGAATGATGCTCTGGCATCACTCAGAGTCAATTATCTCGTTAATGATGAAAAAAATATTGCCGAACAAATCTACACACAAGTTTTCAACTCTTTTGCCAAAGAATATAACACCAAAGAGCAAGAAATAGCCTTGTTGCAGAAAGATTTAGCTGAATTCAAACAACAACTTAATTCCAGAAAAATTGCTATGTCTTTACTAAAGATTCAAGAACTGGATGATTATAATCGTCGCCAGCAAAAAATTGTTGAGGACATAAAATCTCTAAACTATAAAATTCAACAAAAGAGCGGTCAAACGATAACCAAAATCATAGTATTAAACATGTTTGTCATTCCGTTGCTTATTCTGCTTTTGAGCTTTATAAGTGTCAAATTATATATCTATCGCAAAAAGCAAAACAACAAGAGGATTATTCATGAATAAGAGAATGTTACTGGCAGGTTTCTTGTTAACTTGCATCTCTATTGGGATAGCTTACTATTCTATTATAAATCAAAAAATATTTATAAAAGAAAATATTATAGGAAATTTTCTTTTTGAAAAAACAAATAAACAAGGCATTGATGTCGATAAAATTATCATCAAGGCACCTCAGTTGCATATCACGCTTTATTATCAAGATAAATTTTGGCACATAAAAGAAGCTGACGGCTATCTTGCAGATCTAGTGACTATGAACAAGCTGTTTCAAGATATCAGTCAATCAAAAATAGAAGCTCTTGCCACGGATGTAAATATTGCTCAAGCCGGACTAGAAAATCCTACGGAACAAAAAAATCCTCAGGCCGGATTTGAAATTTATACCTATAACAAACGAGGACAACTTCTAGATGCCGTAATCATTGGCGGAAAGAAAAACAATTTACGCTACGCAAAAAATAAAAACACTTCGGAAATTTATTTAATCTCTGGTGATTTTGACTTATCAGACAAACTCAAATATTGGTTTCAACAACCCTTAATCAGCATTGAACCAAAAAATATTGAAAGTGTAATTATGCAATCTGAAACAGGGCAACAACTGGCTTTTAGAATGTCGGAACAAAGTGCTTTTTATAATTTACAACAAAAACCGACTAATATTTTACCTTTATTGGAAAAATTTATGTTGTTTACATTCAATAATGCCAAAAAAATTCAAAATACACCTTTAGAAAGCATGGAACCAGAAAAAGTAATAGTTCTTTTTCCTTATTCCGGATTAATCTATGGAATAGAAATTTTTAAAATAGATGAAGACTATTGGGTTGAAATTGATTTATCAATTACCAAATTACCAACAAAGATTGCCAGCGATTATATAAAAGATAGCAAATTTTTATATAAAGATTGGGCTTTTAAAATAGATGATAACTTAGGAAAATATTTGATAAATTATAAGATAAACTAAAAATGAAACAAAATATGGATTTAGCAGATATCACCGATGATATTCTTTTGTTGACCAATCAACAAGGCAAAATCATTCGCGGCAATAAAGCTGCGGAGAATTTATACGGCAAAGACATCAATAATATAGAGGTATTTGATATCTTTGAAGACAGCCAAAGCAATCTCTTGCAACACTTTTTGCAACAAGCTTTGCAAACTAAAAGTGAGCAAAATTTCTCTTTAAGACATGCTCATGAATATTATGAAGTAAAACTCGTTCCTTGCGAGGAAAATATTGCAATTAGCCTTAGAAATATTGCTGAAAACATCAAATTACGACAAACCCTGACCGAGATGATGGAAAAATTGTCCTTTGCCTCAAAAATAGCTAAAATCGGTTATTGGGAATTAGATTTAGTAGCTAAAAAAATCTCTTGGTCATCTGAAATGTTTCATATTTTTGGCATTAAAAATCCAAATATTTCTGTGAAGAAAAATATAATCCGCGAGCAAATGCATAAAGAAGATTTACCTCGTTATAAAGATAAATTACGCAAAATTCTTAAAACAGGGCAAGCCGAAGAAGGAATAGTTCGCATTTTGCGACCTGATAATCAAATGATTTATTGCCGCTATATGGCAGATTATGTCAATTATGATAAATATAACCGCAAAATCGTCGGCACATTTCAAGATTTAACTGAGTTTATAGAAATTCAACATGAGTTAGAATCAGCAAAAGAAAAAGCCGAAAAATTAAATCGTGAAAAATCATATTTTTTAGCTCAAGCCAGTCACGATTTGCAGCAACCAATTTCAGCCATGGGTTTGTTTATTGATAATCTATTGAATGCCAATCTAAACGGCAAACAACAAATTTTAGTTGGAAAAATTCATGATTCAGCCCAATCTTTGCATAATTTACTCAACAATTTACTAGATATATCCAATCTTGAAGCTGGTGGCACCAAAATATCCATCAGTAAATTTTACCTTATTGATATCATCAACAACATTTTAAAAGATTATACTTCAATTCTTAAAGATAAAAAAATTACAATTAAGATTACAAATTGCAATCATCTAATTGAAAGCGATGCCTTTCTGTTTGAGCGAATTTTAAGAAATTATATCGATAATGCTGTCAAATACACCAAAAATAAAATTATTATTGGTTGCTTGCAATATACTGATTCTCTTAAAATTATGGTGCTTGATAATGGCATAGGGATTTCTACGCAAGAAAAAAAGCATATCTTTTCACCATATTATCAAAGTCAAAACTCGTTAGATAATCGGCAAAAGGGAGTAGGGCTGGGTTTGGCAATTGTCCAAAAAACAGCCGACCTTTTGAATATAAAGGTCGGCGTAAAATCCAAGAAAAATAAAGGTAGTAACTTTTACATTATTGTAAAATATTAATATTTTGTAATATTTTGCAAAATTACATCCATATCTTTGTTTTGGCGTTTGGTTAATTCCAAAATACATTCCGCTCCGGTCAATTGAGCAATATTACCGGGTTCTTCATACGGAGACATTGAATATCCATACAAAGAACAATATTTATCACGGTATGCCAACCAAGAAGAATACAAATCTTTGAAATTGCCATTGAACATTCCGGCACCTTGATTCCATTTTTTGAATTGTTCCGAATTGGCCATTTGTTCATATTTTCCTTCTAAGATTTTCAAAATACGATCAGATTCAACAACAGTACAAGAGGTCATCTTTATATTATCACCGGCAGCGGCATCCAAACACTGTTGATAGGTGGCCGTACTATTAGTTAAAGATTGAGCATTTGCTTGAGCAATAAGCATAACAGAACCTACAAGTGCAAGAGAAGAGTAAGAAAATATTTTCATGTTTTTATCCTTTCTGTACAAGAACTATAAAAAAAATAAGCCAATACTCTTAATATGGGGTTAAAAAAACAAATATAATCAAAAAAGCAAAAAAAATAGTTGCAAAAAAAAATAATAGGGGTATATTTCAGCCATTGTTTATGGGTGCGTAGCTCAGTTGGTAGAGCAACTGACTCTTAATCAGTGGGTCTGGGGTTCGAACCCCCACGCGCCTACCATTAAATAAAAGCTGTCTTAGAAAAAAGACAGCTTTTTTATTTTTAAAATTTAGTATTATCTTAAGATTATTGATTGTAAAAAGAAAAATATCGTATTACATTTTTAATATCTGAAACAATAAGGAAGGAATGAAGATGAAAAAATATATTTTCGGATTTTTGGTTTTAGTGATTGCCGCTGCTTGGTATTTCACACCATCATTGGAAACTATTGTAAAAAAAGTAGTCAATAAATATGGTAGTGAAATTACCGGCACAGAGGTCAACTTACAAGGTTTCAAATTAAGTTTGACCAAAGGTGAAGGTGAAATTAGCGAAATTACTGTTGCCAACCCCAAAAACTATTCTGCACCAAACATCTTTAGTCTTGGCGATATTTTTGTAAAAGTTGACTTAAAGAGTTTAGCCACAGATACAATTGTTATTGAAAAAATTGCCATTAACAAACCTGTTATCACCTATGAAATGCTCTCTTTAACCCAAAACAATATTAGCCAAATTCAAAAAAATATTGCAGCTAATACAGCATCAAAATCTTCAGAGAAAACCCAAACTCAAGAGGCTCAGAAAGATGAAGCTTCTTCTAAAAAGGTTGTGATTAAAGAATTGGTCGTTGCTAATGGTGAAATTCAAGCAATTGCTAACATTAATGGCAAAGCTAACGACTTGAAAGTTAAATTGCCGCAAATTGTTATGAAAAACATTGGTGATGAGAAAAAAGGAGAAAACATCGCTTCATCTATAACCAAAATCTTGAATAACATTTTGAAGACAGCTTCAAAAACAGTTGTCGAAAGCCAATTAGGTGATTTGAAGTCTGTTGCTGATGAAAACTTGAACAAAGTTGTTGGCGGTGTTAAAGACAGAGTAAAAGAATTGGGAATTTTTGGTAGATAATTCCTACAAGGCTCTAAAAAAAGCCCCGCTATTCAGCGGGGTTTTTCTTTATATGAGAAATCAACTCATCAACATATTTTGGTAAGGTTTCGCCAGCTTTTCCTAAAACATGTTTATCAAAAAGATAATTGTTTGCTGTCATATCTAGTGTGAATTCGATTGTATCTGCACCATAATATTTTGCAGTTTGTACAAATCCGGCTGCAGGATATACCACTCCGGATGTTCCGATGGAGATAAATAAATCACACTTTCTCAAAAACTCTTCCACCTTGTCCATACACAAAAGATTCTCCCCGAAAAAGACAATATTAGGTTTCATCATTCCGGCAACTTCACATTGAGGACAAACTGTTTCAGTATCAACATCGCCCCAAGTTTCAATCACATGACCACAATTAAGACAAACAGCTTGGTTTATTTGCCCATGAATATGATAAACATTTTTGTTTCCGGCTTTTTCATGAAGTGTATCAACATTTTGTGTAACGATATTAATCTCGGCTGGATATTCTTGTTGTAGCTTGGTTAAAGCAAGATGGGCAGGGTTGGGTTCTGCTTTTTGAACTTCTACCTTGAGCTCGTTATAAAAGTCGTGTACCAGAGCCGGATTGCGCTCAAATCCTTCGATTGTTGCCACATCTTCAACCTTATGATTATTCCATAATCCGTTAGAGCTTCTAAAGGTTGCTAAACCAGATTCGGCAGAAATACCGGCACCGGTCAAAATCAGAATGTTTTTATAAATTCTTGTCATGTTTATTCTCCTGATTGTATTAAAGATGATATATGTTAAAAAAACAACTTTTTTGTTTTGTTATGGGTATTAAATAGGCTAAATTAAGAAAAAATAAGGAGGAAAATATGGCATTTTGGAGCAATTGGTTTATTCCCAAACCTTTTAATGAAGGCTATTTGCCGGAGTTGGACGGACATAGAGTGTATTATCGTGAGTTCGGTAACCCCAAAGGAGAGGCAATCATTTGCTTTCACGGTGGTCCGGGTTTTTGGTCGCGCGCTGAAACAGCAAAGAAATTTGACTTAAAAAAATATCGCGTTGTGATGTTTGACCAAAGAGGCTGCGGAAAATCAGAACCTGCCGGTTGTATGGAACACAACACAACGCAAGACAATGTTGACGATGTAGTACGCTTGTTAGAACTCTTAGAAATAAACAATAAAGTCATTCTTTTTGGCGGCTCTTGGGGTTCAACCATGGCTTTGATGTTTGCCATTACCTATCCAAAGGTAGTTAAGGCTATGATTTTATCCAAAATCTTTTTAGCAAACAAAGATTCTCAAAAATGGGAATTAAAGCAAAGTGGTTTGTTTTATCCTGATATGTTGGATGTCTTAAAAGGAAATATCTCCGATAACTATTTGATTCCTGAATATTATGCCAAACAGATTAATTCTGAAAATTTGGAACAACAAACTGAAGCTTCAACCAAATATGGCTGTTGGGAGCGTGTTTTAGGAAGCTTAGACCCTAAGTTTGGCGACTATATTCCCGATGAAAAAGAGATTAATATGCAAAAAATATATATCAATTATGCCGCCCAGAACTTTATGCTGGAAGATGATGAGATAATTGATAATGCTCATAAAATTGACAATATTCCGACGCTTATTTTGCATAATCGCTTGGACTTTATCTGCCCCCCTATAAATGCTTATCGTCTGCATAAGGCACTGCCGATGTCCAAGCTGATATTTGTTCCGTCCAAAGGACATTCAAGCAAATTGTTAGACGAAACAATGCACACCGAAATGAAAGAATTTTTGCAAAAATTAGATTAATTTATACCAGAAAGAGCATAAAAAATGAAAAAAATTGCCATTATTGCCGCTATGAGCAGCGAAATTAACTCAATCAAAGCTTTGCTGGCAAATAGAGAAGAAAAAGACGGATATGTCACTGGAATTATAGGAGATAAAGAAATCACCTTAATCCAAAGCGGCATTGGTAAGGTTTGCGCTGCCGTTAAAACCACCGAGCTGATTGATAAGTTCAATCCGGACTGCATCATAAACTCAGGTGTTGCCGGTGGTGTGGGGGACAATGTAAAGCAAATGGATATTGTGGTAAGCACTAAGACTGTTTATAATGATGTTTGGTGCTTGGAGCCCAATGCCTATGGTCAGGTGCAAGATTTTCCTCTGTATTTTGAAGCCGATAAAAACTTGGTTGCTAAAATAGAAGAGGGAGAGCATAACGGTATCACCATTCATAAAGGTTTGATTGCAAGCGGTGATAAATTTGTTGCTGGTATTGAAGAAGCTAAAAATATTCGCAAATTGTTTGATGAGGCTTTGGCGGTGGATATGGAATCTTGTGCGGTGGCTCAAGTTTGCTATATGAAAAAAACACCTTTTATCAGCTTGCGCATTATCAGTGATAATCCGTTGAGAAGTAATGATAATCATCAGCAATATGCCGATTTTTGGGGCGAAATGGCCAATAAATCTTTTGCCGTATTGAAAAATTTATTGAACAGCATGTAGGAGAAAGCAATGCTCGATAAAAATTTAGTTGCAGAAATTTTAAATGAGGCTTTGTCCTCAGGTGGCGACTATGCCGAGATTTTTGTTGGGAACACTTTGGTCAATGGTTTGTATACATCGGAAAGAAAAATCAAAAGTTCAAACTCTAGCTTGTCCTATGGTGCCGGTATTCGCATTTTTGACGGGGTAAATTTTGTTTATGCTTACACCAATTTGATGGATAGGGAAAATTTGCTCAAAACCGCACAAATTGCCGCCAAAGGAATTAAATCAAACAAAAAAGACATTTCTTTTGATTTGCGAGATTTGGAGCTAGAAAGAAAACACCAAATTCAAAAACCTTTCAAGAGTAAGAGCAAAAAAGACAAAGCCGACTTGATGCTCAAAATCAGCGAATATGCTTTGAATGCCAGCCCGCTCGTGTGTAAAGCCGATGCCAATTACAGCGAAATAACGCGTCAAACTTTGCTGGCCAATTCTTTAGGCGTTTGGGCAGAAGATACCATTTCACGCAGCCGGTTCTTTTTAACAGCAATTGCACAAAAAGATAATGTGATTGAAAAAGCCATAGATAATTTTGGCGGATTATATGGTTTAGAATTGTTTGATAACAGAAACTTGCAAGAATTTGCTGAAAATGTGTCCGCAGATTCCGTATCTCAGCTTTCAGCCGAGCTTTGTCCTTCAGGTAAAATGGATGTGGTAATCGGTAACGGTTTCGGCGGCGTGATTTTTCACGAGGCCTGCGGTCATGGTCTGGAAGCTGAAGGCGTTGCTAAAGATGCCTCCGTTTTTGCCGGAAAACTCGGGCAGCAGGTAGCTTCTCCGTTGGTGACGGCCTATGATGATGCCACCATTGACCACGCTTGGGGCTCAATTAATGTTGATGATGAAGGCATCAAAACCCAAAGAAAACTCTTAATAGAGAACGGCATTTTGAAAAACTATATGGTCGATCGATTAAACGGCCGCCGCATGGGTATGGAGCCAAACGGTTGTTCACGTCGTCAAAATTATACTTTTGCGCCGACCTCTCGTATGAGCAACACCTTTATCGCCAATGGCAAATCCACACCAGATGAGATTATTGCCAACACCGAAAACGGTATTTATGCCGTAAAAATGGGAGGCGGATCCGTTAAAATGTCAACCGGAGAGTTTAACTTTTCTGTCGATAGAGCTTATTTGATAGAAAATGGTAAAATCACCAAGCAAATTAAAGGTGCTAAACTGATTGGTTCAGGCGCAGAGGTTTTACAAAATATTGATATGGTTGGCAACAATATGAGCTTAGGCTGCGGTATGTGTGGCTCAATTTCAGGAAAAATTCCAACTACAGTAGGCCAACCGACAATCCGCGTTAAAAACATCACCGTCGGAGGACAAAAATAATGCAAGCACAAGAATTTATTGAAAAATTATATCAGGCAAGCCAAGCGCAAGGCATCAATCAATTTCAAATTGATTATAGCCAAAGTGAAAATTTGTCCCTAAAAGTGATGGATGGTAAAATTGAAAAACGTAGTTTCAAAAACACTCAACATCTGTCTTTTTCTGTTAAAGAAGGGCAAAATATTGGTTCTTTTGATTGTGGTGAGTTAGAAGAAAAAAATATTCCGCTCATCATTAAAGAAGCTAAAGAGAATGCTTTATTAATGAATAATGAAGAAGAAAATTTCTTTTTTGGTGAAAAAAGAGAATATCCGGTCGTTAAAAGAAATACTCCAATCAAAGGATATGAAACGCTTGATAAAGAACAATTCTTGCTCAATTTGGAAAAGGAGGCTTATGCTCAAGACAAGCGTGTGAAAAAGGTTATTTCTTGTTACTTGAACGAAGGAACATATCAAAACACAATTCGCAACTCTTTGGGCTTGAATGTCAGTGAAGGAGGAAATTGGGCTTTTGCCGGAATTTATCTTTCGGTAGAAGAAAACGGCATTATCAAAACCGCTTCCGAATATGTGAAATTTGATAAAAAAGAAGACTTTAAACCTGAGCTCATGGCGCCAAAAGCCGTAGAAAAAGCTTTGAAAAAGCTTAATCCGATTTCCATTCCAAGCGGCAAATATAAAATTGTTTTTGAAAATGAGTGCTTTGCCGAGTTTTTGAATGTGATGAAAAACCTGTTTTCTGCTACCGCTGTTGAAGAAAAACATTCTAAGCTTGGAGATAAGCTCAAACAAAAAGTTGCTGCTGACAGCGTAACCTTGGTCGATAACCCATTATTAGAGAATGGTTATGACACCAGAGCTTTTGACGGTGAGGGGTACCCTAGCCAAATAAATGTCATTATCCAAAATGGTATGTTGCAAACCTTGCTTCACAACCTACGCACAGCACATAAATTCGGTGTAACTCCGACCGGAAACGGGGTTGGTGGCGGCTCAAGAGGCGTGTCTTATTCCAATTTTTATCTTGAAAACGGAAACTTGAGCAAAGATGAAGTTTTACAACAAACAAAAGATGGAGTTTATATTACCGACTTAACCGGAACTCATGCCGGATATTCAACTGTTTCCGGCGATTTTTCTTTCGGGGCCGAAGGATTTTTGGTTAAAAACGGCAAAATTGATAAGTCCTTAAATCAACTTACAGTTTCAGGTAATGTTTATCAGCTTTGGCAAGATATCGAGCTGATAGGTGATGATATAAAATTCACACCTGATGGCTGCGGCTCCCCAACAATAGCCGTCAAACCAATGCAAATTTCTTGTAACTAGGAGAACAATATGCGCGAACTCAAAAGATTATGCCGCATCAAAGTTGTCTTTGTCGACTGGCATAAGACTTTGTGCTCGCGCGTTTTCTTCCAATTTATAAAACGTCGCAACAAAAAGCTTTTTGACAAGCTCGAACACCGCTTGTTTGAAGAAATGCCTCTTGCCAAATTTATTGATTGGATGAAAGGCTCGTTAACAAAAGATGATATTTTGAAAGAAATTTGCCAAGACGACTTGAATATACAAGAAATTTCTAAGCTTTTGCAAGCAAGTTGCGAGAAAATGAAATTTGACCGACCGGATTATAAAAAATGGATAAAACGCCTCAGAGAAAAAGGCAAAAAAGTTGTCATTGCCACCGATAATGTAGATGTTTTTGAACAATTTACCGTTCCGGCACTCAAGCTGAATAAGTATTTTGACGCTATTTTGTGTTCATCTGACCTCAAATGCCTAAAACACGATGTCAAAGATAAGAAATTGTTGTTTTTTGACGATTTTTTAAGAAATAATAACATTAAATATGAAGAAGCAATTTTGCTTGATGATGATGAAGAGTTAATTCGCTTTTGCAAAAAATTCGGTATGCAGGGCAGGGTTATATCATCTCCGGAAAGCATGCTACAAAACCTAATGATGATTGAGGCTTGTTGTGACAGATGTGAATTTTGACAAACTGAAAGTCATATTTATAGATTGGTATTTAACTTTAACTTCCGTTACTTTTTTAAACAAGTTAAAGGTTGAAAATCATGCTCTGTTCAAAAAGTTTATCAATGTCATTTTTGAAAACAACCCTGAAGGCTGGCAATATGATTGGGCGCGTGGCAAGCTCTGCAAAGAAGATGCCGCACAAAAAATTTCTCAAGCCGGCATCATGCCTTATAACAACGTTTTACAAACCTTTGCCGATTGTTGTTCTCATCAAACCTTAGATTATCCTGACACTTTTGAAAAAATAGATAAATTGCGCCAAACAGGCGTTAAAGTCGTTTTGGCAACGGATAACTGGGATGTTTTCACCGACTATACTGTTCCGAGTTTGCAATTAAATAAACATTTTGATGCTATTTTATCATCAAACCAAATTGGATATCTTAAAAGAGATGAACAAAAACAAAGCATACCATTCTTTGATGAATATTTAGAAGAGAACCTTATTTCTCCTCAAGAAAGCCTATTAATAGATGATAATGCGCTGAATACAGAAACTTGTCAAAAACACAATATGCATGGAATAAAAGTTCAAAGCCCCAAAGATACATTGAATTTGTTGGATATGATAATCAATGAAAGAATATCCCATGGCTGATAATTTAAATTATTTAATAAATATTTTAGGAAAATTAAAAGATTTACAACGCACCGGATGGCTAAGAAAAGAAATTGAAAATCCGGAAACCGTGGCTGCTCATAGTTTTGGTGTGGCTTTACTCGCTTTGCTATTTGCACCTCAATATCTTAATAAAGAAAAATGCCTAAAATTAGCTCTTATTCACGATTTGCAAGAAGCCTTGGTCGGAGATATCACGCCCTTTGATGGAGTTTCAAAAGAAGAAAAAGCTCTAAAAGAACAACAAGCTATTGAAAAAATTTCTCAAATACTAGGGTTTGAAGAACTAAAAAACTTGTTTGCAGAATATGAAGAAAACAAAACGAAAGAAGCTCGCTTTATTAAAGATATGGATAGATTAGATGCTGTTTTAGAAGCCAAATATTATGACAATAGCCACAAAACCAAAGAAAAAATCTTTAATGAGTTTTATAATTACGCTAATACACACACAAACAAAGACGAAAAAATTACCAAGCAACTATTTGATGTTCTATGTAAACTTTAGTGTTTATTCTCAAAATAGCGTTTGATAGTATCCATCACTTTGACATAGTAGCTGTCTTCGTGCGGCACAAAGTCTTTGATGGCAACAGCACCGGTATAAGGAATATAATTATCAAACTCATCAAGGAGCAAACCGGAAACATAAATAGAATTAACTTTGTGGTTAAACAAGTTTTTCAAATCATCAACCGAGGCTTCCAATACGCCGTCAACTTCCAAAGGATTAAGTTCGAGCTCTGATAAGTTCTTTTCCGTTTCTAAAAGATAAGTCGGATTAAATTCATGGTTGATATATCCATCTTTTTCATAAACATGATTAATTGTAAAAAGCTTGTTCAAACTTTCAAAATTGACTTTAATACCGAGTTCTTCTTCAATATTTTTAATGCCGTCATGAGGTGTTTCCCCAACCTTGAGGTGCCCAGCGGCAGAAATATCTAGTAAGCTTGGATGCGTTGCCTTATTTTTACTGCGAAGTTGCAACAGCACACGGTGATGTCCATCTGCAGAACGTTTTACAATCCAACAGTGAAAAGATTTGTGCCACAAGCCTTCTTTATGAGCCTGAGATCGCATGGCAGAACCTAAGGGATTCATATGTTCATCATAAATATCAATTATATAATCATCAGCCATGAGACACCTCCGTCAGATTTATTAAAACATAACAATATACTAAGTCGTAATTATTAATAAATAGATAATCATAAATTGTTATATTTCAACTGATTGATATTTCAAATGTAAAATTGGGTGAGGGCGACCGTTACCATCCAATTCGTCTCGGGAGATTATTTGATATCCCATATGTTGATAAAATCCTAAAGCAGACGGATTTTCTTCATTTACATCAATTAAGTTAATATGAAGTTCATTAAGAGCAAAGTTAAGAAGTTGTTTGCCCAAACCTTTGCCCATAAACTCAGGGGCAATGAAAAGCATTTCAACTTTATAAGCTGAAACAGCCATATATCCGGCAAGCTTTTCTCCTATTCTAATTCCCAGAACCTGCATGGAAGGCAAAGCATATTTCAAAACCAAAGGTTTGTAAAAAGCAATTTCTTTTTCACTCAAAAAATGGTGTGTTGCTCGAACAGATGCTTCCCACACTTCTATAATTTCGGCAAAATCATCAGGAGAAAGAGTCTCTATTTGCAGATTATTGGGCAAAGAAGAGCAGTCCGTTGACATCTTTTCCATCCTCTTGACGCAGCACAACATCATATTTGTTGATTTGAGCAAAACCATTTTGCTGCAACAAGTTGTTTACATAAGCTTCATTATAAAGGTAGCGTCCGGCATCATTGAGTTTATAATCGCCATCTTCTGACAACACTTCAACAGAAAAACAAATTTTTCTTCCCTTCAAAGCTGCAATTAGAGGCGCAATATTACCAATATAACCAAAGACATCGGCAGCAACTATCAAGTCGGGATTAATTTCAGCAATTTTTTTCTGACAAAAAGCAGTAATATCTCCTTTAACCAGCTGTTTATAAACACCTTTTTCAGCGGCCAAATGCAACATATTTCTTGATATATCAACGCCTATGATTTGATTTTGAGCATTTTTAAGAGCTTGACCAATAAGCCCCGAACCACACCCCAAATCCACAATGGTACCTTTAACATTTCCTGCAAGGTCTCTAATGCGTCTTGGAAGGCTATAATTAATCTTCTCAAGCACCAACTCATAATTACCAGCAAAGTTGTCAAAAAGCTTTTCAGCAAAAATTTGATTATTTTCAAGTTTTTCTCCTTTGAAAGAAGCGCAAACACGCTGAGCAAAAGGATTATCTGGCATGTTTTTAAGCCAATTTTCAGCAACTTTCAGCGCCGTTTCTTTATCTTGACGATAGAAGAGCACCAATGTTTCTGCCACATTGACCGAATATTCTTCTTTTGTTTTATCTCGGGATAATGCATTAAAAAAGAGACCAAGTGCATCTTCATATTGCTGCAAATCTTTTAAGATGACACCAATATTGTTGCTAACAGCTGCAGATTCTGGATTAATAACAACTGCCGAACGATACTCTTCCAATGCTTCACTCAATCTATTTTGTTTATAAAGCATATTTCCGTAATTCAAATGGACATCAAAATTGTGCGGTACAATATCAAGCAACTTTTTATAAATTGTTTCGGCTTCTTTAAAATGAGTTTCGTTGGTTTCTAAATTAGCCAAATTTAACCATGCACCGATATTATATGAATTTTGCTCAGTTGCCGATGTAAAATACATTTTAGCATCTGCAAAATTTTGTTGTTGTAAAGAAAGTAAACCCAACATAAACAAAACATTATCAGCCGCCGGATTTAACTTATAAGCCTCCATCGCATAATGATAGGAGGTTGCATAATCTTGTTTATCAAAATATGATGTGCTGAGATAATAGCGGCAAACATCATCTTGAGGAGCTTGTTCGGCAATTTCTTTCAAAAAGCGAATTGTTTTATCAATATCGGTTTCAGAATAAGTCAAAGCCAGGTTAATTTTTGCTTCAATATAGTTTTCATCAAGCTGCAAAGCTTTTATAAAAGCTTGTTGAGCTTCAGGAATACGTTTTAATTTTTGCAGGACCAAACCTTGACGATTGTATATTTCTTTTTCATCAGGCTCCAAATCACAAGCTTTTTGCAAATTGTCAAGAGCTTCAACATCATGGTCTGTTGCTGCCAAAGATATTGATAAATTAAAGTAAAAAGGGGCATGTTTAGGTGCAAACTTTATTGCCTTATAAAACAATTCAATTGCTTGATTATGCACTCCTTTGGCCTGAGCGACCAACCCGAGCAAATTCAACACATCTGGGTTTTCGGGGGCTGTTTCCAAAATTTGACGATAAATATGTTCTGCCTCATCAAAACGGCCTTGTTCGTGGGCGGCGAGGGCTTGTTGAAATAACAAATCGTAAGACATTGAAACTCCTAATAATCTTTAATTTCTGCGTTATCTTAGCAAAATTAACAATAAAATCCAGCAATTTTTAAAAAATCTCTTGAAATTATTATATTTTTGGTGTAGTTATCAACATACTTCCGGGAAAGAGGGTAAAATACCCCGTTTGGAGAGATAACCAAAACTACCGGGACAATAAGTAAATAACACAAAATACAAGGAAAATTTTATGAAAAGTATTGTTACAGCAAAAAAGAAATTAGACCGTCGCTTCGGTGTTAATTTGTGGGGAAACACAAAATCTCCTTTGGATAAAAGAGAATATGCTCCGGGTCAACATGGTCAAAGAAGAAAAAAACCGACTGACTACGGTGAGCAATTAATTGCAAAACAAAAAATGAAATTCTACTATGGTAATGTTTCTGAAAAACAATTCCACAAATATTATGTAGAAGCTATCAGAAGATCAGGCGATGCTGCTGAAAACTTTGTCGGCATTTTGGAATCTCGTTTGGATAACTTGGTTTGGAAAGCAAAATTTGTTTCTACAATCTTTGCTGCTCGTCAATTTGTAAACCATGGTCACATTTTGGTAAATGGTAAAAGAGTTAACATTCCTTCTTACATGGTTAAAGCAGGTGATGTTATCGAAATTCGTGAAAAATCTAAATCATTGGCTATCGTTGCTGCTGCTATGGAAGCTGGCAACAGAGATTTCCCTGGTTATTTGGAAGTCGATTCTAAGAAATTGACTGCAAAATACTCTTTCGTTCCTAAATTTGCAGATATTCCTTATGCTGCTCACATGGAACCAAACTTGGTTATCGAATACTATTCAAGATAATAGATTTTATCGAAGCAAAATTAAAAGCCTTGAGATTGTATATATCTCAAGGCTTTTTCTTTAAAAGAAAAAAAACTTGTGCTTTATTATTTATAAAAATATTTCAAATTTTATAAAAAGAGGCAGTCCCAATGCATGACGTAATTATTGATGATACACAAAACAGTTTTATTGCTACCAGTAAAATGGATCAACGCAAAGAAAAGCTGAAAAAAGATACTAAACCCAAACGCATGGAACGACTCTCTCAATATTTAATTGATTGGTGGGAAAAAGCACTGATTCTGGGATCGTTGCTCAGTCTCAATTTCTTAATCTTTGCCGGCGCCGGCAGTTATAATATGTTTTCAACATATACACTATTCACACCCGAGGTGTGGTATATCTTGGTTGGCATATTTGCTCTTTCAATTGTTATCATTTACTGTTTCTCATTTTTTAAATTTTTACAAAATTTGATTATTTCATGTGTGGTTTATTATTTTATAATAGCCATGCTTAATCAATTTGCCTCTTTTGATAAAAATACCATGTTGGCAAGTTTAACCGCGACCTACATCTCTCAAGATTTAGGCTTACTGCTCACATATGTTTCTCATATTGTCGTAGCATTAGTTATTGCCGGTCTAGTCTTCATATTTTTGACTATGGCGTCTAAAATAAGTGTTTTTTGGTTTTTGTCTTTCCTGATTATTTGTAATTTTATGGTTATATTCACACAACTTGTTGATAATAAAGAAGGTCAAAAATTCAACACCACTTATGAAGAAGTATTAAACGCCAAAGCCCAACCAGGTAAAAGATTCATTTACATTGGTTTACAAGGATTGGGTTCCTATGCCTTATTAGACGATTGGGCTCAAAATCTACCCAAAGGTTCTCCTGAATTAGCAGATATCCAAAAAACACAAAATATCATGTTGGGATTTTATGCTCAAAATGGTTTTATCTTTTATCCTCAATCATACGTAAACTATGAATCTGGTTATAAAAACTTTGCCCAAATTCTAAATGCCAACAGCCACAAAAATGAAAATGATTATATATTAAAGAATGTATATCCTGATAGTTTTTGGCGTTTTAATCATCTAAACAATAAAGACACTTACTTAAAAGAAAGTAGCATATATAAAACATTTCAAAAATCAAAATTCAATATACACGCATACCAATCTTCAGGCATTGAATTGTGTAAAATCAATAATGAAATGGCTGTTCAACATTGCACAGAAAGAAATGGCTTACCAATTAGTTTTGATGATATGAAAATATCTGTTGTTGAAAAAATAGAAGTTTTATTAGCTCAATGGATGGAAAGCACCGGTATCTTTTCAGATTTTTCAGGAGCTTATACTGCTCTTCGTTCTTTTTCAGATGCTGATAGCTTACCGATGATTGGCATTTCTTACAAAAACATTGGAATAAAAAATTCAGCCGATGTTTTAGATGTTGTAGCCAAAAACCTAGATAAAAATAAAGGAGATGTTGCTTATTTCATTAATATAGATTTGCCACATGATACATTCATTTATGATGAATACTGCCAAATCAAACCTATCGACACCTGGGTAAATAAAACTGATTTACCGTGGAACAAAAACAAAACTTCAAATGAAAAAAGAAAAGCTTTTGTAACACAGGTTCGTTGTGTTTATGGAAAATTACAAGAATTTTTAGATCAAATAAACCAAAAGACTTCTCAAAAAGACACCGTAATTTTCATTCAAGGCTTAAGCGGATTAGATGGGCTTGATACACCTAAAAAAGAACGCACATTTATAGACGATTTCAAGAACAAAAACTTTGTAGATTCCGCTGTCAAAGATCCTTTGAAAAAAGGTTTCCAAATCAAAACTGAAAGTTGTTCCACACCAGATATTTTAACTCAATATCTATATAGAAAGAGTCAATGCAACGAACTGGAAGACTTAAAGGTTGATGACAATCTGAAAGAAAGCTTCTTGGAAAAAACTCGTAATTATACCATATCTTCTGAAAAAATAGAAAAAGCAGAAAAAGAATATACTTCATGGTATAAAAATTGGCAAAAAGTTCAGAACAGAGAAAAAGTTAAAAATGCTCAAAATATCATAAAAAAGGAAGAAAAAAAGTCTGATCCTGTTCAAAATGCAGAAATAAAAAAGGCACCTGAAGTTATGAAAACACTTCAAGAAGAACCGGAAAATAAAACCGAAAAACTTACTGACGTTATGAAGACTGATCAACAAATAACAACAGACAAAGATGCTGATAAAGATGAAAATAAGGATCAAAAAATAGACACACCTAAAGAACAAGGACCTATTTCTCAACCAGAAAAGGAAAAAAGTAAGTGAAAGAAGGGTTTTGTTTACAAAAAATCCACAAAGAACAAATAGAAAACTTCAAAAGAAATAAAAGAGCTTTAATATCTTTTTATATCTTTTTGTTTTTATTTATTATTTCTCTTCTATCAGAAATATTGGCTAATGATAAGCCTTTGTTATTGAAATATAAAAACAATTTTTATTTTCCGGTATTTAACACTTATACCGACCAAGAGTTTGGGGGCGATTTCCCAACCCCGGCAGATTATAAAGACCCGTTCATAATAAACAATATTCAAGAAAACGGATGGCTGATAATGCCAATAATTCCTTTTTCTTTCAATACGGTAGATTATGATATTAATGTTCCGACACCATCTGCTCCGGATTCAAAACATTGGTTAGGAACCGATGATGAGGGAAGGGATATTCTGGCTCGTATTTTATATGGTTTTAGATTATCTGTTATTTTTTCTTTCTTACTAACCTTCATTTCTTCTGTCATCGGAATAATTACCGGAGCCATACAAGGATACTTTGGAGGAAAAATAGACCTCATTTTTCAACGTGTTATGGAAATATGGGAAACTTTACCGCAACTTTTTATCATTATTATCATCGCCAGCATTTTCACTCCAAGTTTTTGGTCTTTGCTCATAATATTGATATCTTTTTCTTGGTTGAGCTTAACAGGTTTGGTTCGGGCCGAATTCTTACGCACCAGAAATATGGAATATGTCAAAGCAGCAAAATCCATGGGCGCGAGCAATATTCGCATTATGTTTAAGCATATTCTGCCTAATGCCGTTATTGCAACTATAACTTTTGTACCTTTTTTGTTAGCAGAAGGCATTACAGCTTTGACAGCTCTGGATTTTTTAGGTTTAGGCCTGCCTCCGGAATATCCATCTTTAGGCGATTTGGTCAGACAAGGAAAAGATAACTTACAAGCTCCGTGGATTGGTATTACGATATTTATTGTCTTATCTATGTTATTGAGTTTGCTAATTTTTATAGGAGAGGGCATACGTGATGCCTTCGATACCAGAAAGAATAATTGATGTCAATACTGAATGTAAAGCACTTATCTGTTTGTTTTCATAAGAAAAATGGCGATGTTTTTCAAGCCGTTAAAGATGTTTCTTTTGAATTGAAACATGGCGAAATATTAGGCATCGTTGGTGAATCAGGTTCCGGAAAATCAGTAACGGCATTATCAATTTTAAGGTTGCTACCATATCCCAAAGCAACACATTCAAAAGAATCTTCTATAAAATTCAACAATCAAGAATTATTAAATGTTTCTGAAAATGAATTAAGACAAATACGAGGCGGAAAAATAGGATTTATTTTTCAAGAGCCAATGTCCTCACTTAATCCTCTGCACAAAATTGGCAAACAAATAGCTGAAACAATAATTTTACATCAAGGTGTCAGCTACAAAACAGCCATGCAAAAAGCACTAAAATTACTAATCATGGTAGGCATAAAGAACGCCCGCCAAAGGTTAAAAGCTTTTCCGCATGAATTATCCGGAGGACAACGACAAAGAGTAATGATTGCCATGGCAATTGCCAACCATCCTGATATTTTGATTGCTGATGAGCCCACAACAGCCTTAGACGTTACAATTCAAAGACAAATCATTGAGTTACTGATAAAATTAAAACAACAACTCAACATGTCCATCATATTTATCAGTCATGATTTACAGGTGATAAAAAAGATTGCTGACCGTGTTTGTGTTATGAAAGATGGCAAAATTCTTGAAACAGGAACAGTAAAAGATATATTTTTAAATCCTCAAAATTCATACACGAAAACATTAATAGAATCACATAACATATTGAATATAAAGAATAAAGAATCCAAAAACAATATATTGAAAATCAAGAATTTAAAAGTTTGGTACCCCTTAAAGAAAAACTTTTGGGGAAAATGCCTTGAATATGTCAAAGCTGTTAACGATATATCATTAGAACTAAACTCAGGTCAAACTCTGGGAATTGTTGGTGAATCAGGTTCAGGAAAATCGACCTTAGGGCACGCCATAGTCGGATTAAACAAATATCATGGAGATATTTTTGTTAATAATCAGAATATTAGGAGTATATCTTCACAACAACGCGCTTTTGTTCAGATTGTCTTTCAAGATCCGTACAACTCATTGAATCCCCGAATGAATATTGAAGAAATCGTTAGAGAAGGGCTCGATATCCACCATCCTGAGCTAAATTCTGAAGAAAAGCTCAATAGAGTTATTGATGTGTTAAAAGAAGTTGGATTAAAAGAAAGTGATTTAAATAAATATCCGCATGAATTTTCCGGTGGTCAAAGACAAAGAATTGCCATTGCCAGAGCCTTGATACTAAAACCACAATTACTAATTTTAGACGAGCCAACATCAGCATTAGATGTAACCATACAAGCACAAGTCCTAAAACTTTTACAAAATATACAACAAGAAAGACATTTGACATACATTTTTATTTCACATGATATGAACGCCATAAAAACCATGTCAGATAAAATTGCCGTTATGAAAGATGGTAAGATTGTTGAACTGGGAACGCGCGAAGAAATATTCAATCATCCCAAACAAGAATATACGCAAAATCTAATTGCTGCTGCAATTTAGATTTGCGCGACCTGAGAACGACAAGATTAATATCTATATGAAGAAAATCATTCAGCTCGGCCTAAGCATCTAAATTAACGGCGTGAATAAATAATGCCGTTTCTCATTTTCCCTCTTCACACCATTCTATAATTTAACATAATATATATTATGCGACAAATATATTGAAGGATAAAGAACTACCCTCATTCATAAATGTGTAAAATCAAAGAGATAGAGTTTTGTCAAAAGTTAATATAATCAAAGTTAAAATTATATTGAGTAGTATTCGATAAAATTATGAATGTTCAAACATTGCTCTATTAAATGCAAATAACAAAAAAGCGCAAGTGAACTTTCTAGGTTCAAATGCGCTTTCAGATTAATAATTTTCAGTAAATACAAAAACCGTGTCTTTCACAGCTCCTGTTTCACTGTTAATAAATTTCACCGGACAACGGCGAACAAAACCCCCGTCCGTTTCTTCTATTGTTTCCTCACCTCTTATAGAGAATAAATTGGTCTCATTCTTCTCCATTTTGGTGATTTCAACATCCAAAGGATCTGTGGCGTATACAATGCCATTATCCTCAACAATATTGTTTTTTACATTATTTGAACATGCTGTTGTAAATAACAATACAAACAGCACTACCCCGCAAATTGCGGGAAATAACAAATTTTTCATATACTTAAATTTTAATAATTGTTTTCTAAAAGATATATATATCACAAAAAACACCCTTAGACAATACCTTTTTGTCTATTTTTTACAAAAAAAGATGTAAACGGAAAAATCCGTTCACATCTTTTGTACAGAAGCTATTGATTTTGCATAAAATCCAGCTCATTAGAGTTTTTATTCATAGCTGAAACATCTTTAAGCATCATATACATAATCATATCTTCCTTTACATCTCTATGTTTTAGCGTTGCACAAGATGAAAGAGCTCCTCCACTCAGCAACATAAAAGCTAAAACAACACAGAAAAAAGTTTTTGTCTTCATAAATATATTTTTTAAGATTGGTAATATTAATAATAATTGATAAACAGGTATAAAAAAATACGCTTTCAATTCCATTTTTACAAGAACTAAAAGCGTATTTCCTGAAATTTTTTATATTTTATCGTGTAATTAAAATCTTTGCCAAATTAAGGATATAAACAACGACTAAAAAGGCTAAGGTTTTATATAGAACAACCCAAAAAGTAACCATTCCGCCATAAACAAAAATTTGCAAAATAACGGCAGCCAAAATACCGCAAGCAATATTCATAAACCAATAATATTTGTTGTCAGTTAAAATAAAAGCAGCGGCAGCACCCAAAGCCAAAATCCATGGACTTTGAATATTTGTCATAACACCTGAAACAATATTTTTAATCATAACTATGTTCAATATATAAGCCATTGCAACCACAATAGCAACAACAGCTAACAAAACCAAATATGTAGATTTTTTACGCATTGCGCCCTCTTCCTGTTAATATTTATTTGCAAAATATAATACTTAATATTAATAAAAAAACGTTTAACTTTGCACTTTTTTATATATAATACGCAAATAAAATTAAAGGAGAATGAATATGACATTTGTATGCCCAGACCGTGACTGCAACCTCTGCCCCCGATTAGTTGAATATCGCATGGGAAACAGATTGAAGTTTCCGTCATATTATAACGGTCCAGTTCCTCCTTTTGGTAATTTAGATGCCGAAATTTTAATTGTTGGTCTTGCACCGGGATTAAACGGCGCCAACCAAACAGCCCGCCCCTTCACCAACGATTATGCCGGCGATGTCTTATATCCTATTTTAAAAGAATTTGGTCTGGCACAAGGAAATTATCAAAAAAGAAAAGATGATGGTTTTGAGTTGATAAATGTACGTATCACCAATTCTGTTCGTTGTGCGCCGCCAAAAAATTTGGTTACCGGTAATGAAGTAAAAACCTGTGGTAAGTTTCTGATTGATGAACTGAACGATATGAAAAATTTAAAAATCATTCTTACGCTTGGCGGTGTAGCTCACAATGCTGTTCTTGGAGTCTTAGGTTATAAAAAGGCAGCCTTCAAATTTGCTCACAACGCTGTTCATAAATTAGACAAACACAATCTTTTAATGGTCAATTCATATCACACATCCAGATATAACATAAATACTGGAGTTTTAACACCTGACATGTTCCGCGATGTTATAAGAAATATTTTAAATCTAATAAAATAGACTTGCATTTTTAGACAAAATAGTATTTTATGTACGCTGTAATTTTAATTATTATAGCTATGGCAAAAGAAGTATTATTTTCAATTCCGGTGTTTCGCGGAACCAAAAACAAAAAAACATTTATTTACACAAATTTTCAAAAAGCTCTGCAAGGAATGTTAGATAATGATCTGTTCTTTGTTGAATATTTTGCAGATATCAATTTTTATCCTCTGGGACAAAACAAAGTTTTGAGATCAGAGATAAGAAGAATATATCTGGCAGATATCAGACCATATAAAGAGCTTTGGTACCGTGCCGTTAATGATAAATGGCTAAAAGTTCCCAAAGATTTTATGTATGATCGCAAATATAAAGATCAGGAATTTTTATTCTCCAAAAGAGCTCGTGAAATTGGTGAAATATATCAAGGAGAGTTTTTGGCTCTGACAGAAGATTCGATAAAACGTCTCACTCAAGATGGAGATCATCAAAATCAAACAGGACCAGGTATTAACTTGATTATTCAAAAAGATTTTGAATTTTCAGCTGGAGACGGAATTTTCTTTTCTTCCGCCAATAAAGAAAGAGATATGAGCTGTTCATTACAAAAATTACGCAAAAAAGCTCCTGATTACATTTGCTTATATGTTAATGAAATTGCTTATAAAGAAAATACAAGCAAAGAAAAAATCAAAAATTTTCTAATTTGTGCCGAAGAAGACAAAATTTCTGCCGATGAAGCATTGAAAAGAAGCAAAAACTCTATCAGAATTCAAAAAGCAATAGAACTGGGAATTACTAATTTTATATATAATGAAAAACAAAAGTTTGTTGCCTGCGCAGACGATGCTATTTTTGTTCCCAGAAACACTATTTTGAATGCTTGGAAAATCTGATAAAGAATCAAAAAAAGGTTTGAGATATTTTCTCAAACCTTTTTTCTTAATTTCCGATTCCAGAAAATCCCATAAATGCCATTGAAAGCAGCCCCGCTGTAATAAGAGCTATCGGCGCCCCTTGAACTGCTTTTGGCAAAGCTACAAAAGCCAATCTTTCTCTTAGTCCTGCAAACAAAACAATTGCCAATGTAAAACCAAGCGAATTTGCTAAAGCAAAACAAACACCATGAGCTAAATCAAAATCTTTTTGTACCACCAACAAGGAAACACCTAAAACCGTACAGTTTGTTGTAATAAGAGGTAAAAAGATTCCCAGTGCTTGATATAATGTCGGAGACATTTTTTTCAAAATAATCTCAACCATTTGTACCAAAGCAGCAATTACCAAAATAAAAACAACCGTAATCATGAATGTTAAATTATAAGGAAGCAAAATGCCATGATAAACCAAATAGGTAACTATGGTTGAAAGTACCATAACAAACATCACGGCACCACCCATACCGGCGGCTGTTGATATCTTTTTTGAAACACCCAAAAACGGACATATTCCTAAAAACTGAGACAAGACAATATTGTTAACAAAAATCGCCGTAATAAAAATCATTAAATAACTCATTTATTGGCTCCTCTCAATTGGTTAACCAATACAATCAAACCAGCTAAAGCAAAAAATGCTCCAGGCGGCATAATAAACATCAACATTGTTTCAGCACCCTCTTCTACAAAGCTATAACCGAAAGCAGAGCCAGAACCAAGTACCTCTCTTACCAGACCTAACAATGTTAAAGCAAACGTAAAACCAATGCCCATTCCCAAAGCATCAAGAGCTGATTGAAAAACAGTATTTTTAGAAGCAAAAGCTTCAGCTCGACCAAGGATCAAACAGTTTACAACAATCAACGGAATAAAAATTCCCAATGTTGTATGCAAATTTGGAAAATATGCCGCCATCAATAAATCAACAACAGTAACAAAAGTTGCTGCAATAACAATAAAGCACGGAATTCTGACTTTATTTGGAATTAAATTTTTCACCATGGCAATTGCACTATTAGAAAGTAATAATACAAATAATGTGGCAATACCCATTCCCAGGCCGTTCAAAGCAGATGTTGTCACACCTAACGTTGGACACATTCCCAACATCATAACAAAAGTTGGATTTTCTCTGATAAGACCACGCGTTAAATTTTCATAACTAGATTTATCCATCTTAATTTCCTGTACTAAGTTTATTTAAGGCGTCATAACCACGTTGAATAGCATCTACAACAGCGCGAGAACTGATTGTTGCAGCTGTAATGGCATCAATCTCTCCTCCGTCTTGTTTTACTTTAAAAACTTGCTTTCCTGGATTCATTCCATGGAACTGATCACTAAACTTACTTTCAGTGATTTTTGTGCCCAAACCGGGAGTTTCTTTTTGTTCAATAATTTTATATTTATTGATGGTTCCATCAACCAACAACCCTAGCATCATTTCAATTTTTCCGCCAAATCCATTTTTACTATAGGTTTTAATAGCAACTGAAGTGATTTTTCCATTTTCATCTCTGGCTGGATATAAATCTACCTTACCTTTTCCTCTGGCTGTAGAAATTTCATAACGTTCTTCATATGGATTGTTTGAAAAATCACCATAAACCACCTCGCGAATAGCTTCCAATTCACGATTACTTTTCGCTTGTTTGATAGGCTCGAGTGTCAATTGATAAACACTACCTAAAACCAAGGCTGAAAAAACAGCCACAGAAACCAAGACTAAAACCATATTAAAAGCAGTAGATTTTATAGGTTTATCCATCTTATTTACTCCCTGTTCCATAAACTCTAGGATAATAATATTTATCAATAAGCGGAACAAACGCATTCATAATTAAAATTGCGAATGATACCCCTTCCGGATAAGCGCTATAAAAGCGAATAATAAAGGTTAACAAACCGCAACCAATAGCAAAAATGATTTTTCCTTTAATAGACATCGGTGAGGTTGTATAATCCGTTGCCATAAAAATAGCACCAAGCATCAAACCTCCAGATAACAAATGTGTTAAAGGTTCATAACGCACATCATCAGTAAACAACCACATAATTGAGGTCAAAACAAACATCGTTGCCAAATAATAAAACGGCACATGCCAGGTAATAACGCGTCGATATAAAAGATAAGCTCCACCCAAAAGCAACGCCAAAGCAGAGACCTCACCTAAAGAACCGCCGGTATAACCGATAAACATTTGCCAATATGACGGAATATCATGAATAGCTTCCACTTCATGTGTCAATGATGTTGCAGAAGAAGATGCATCCAAATGTTTCAAAATACCTAATGTAGTAGCCGCTGTTTGAACATCAGCGTTCAAAAAGTCATGCCAATTAGGTTTCATCCACATAGTCATCTGTACTGGAAAAGAAATAAACAAAAAAACGCGGCCAACTAACGCCGGATTAAAAATGTTCTTTCCTAATCCGCCAAAAGCCATTTTTGCCACAACAATTGCCATAAAAGAACCAACCAAAATCATCCAAACAGGCATGGTTGCAGGTAAATTAAAAGCCAACAACATTCCCGTAATCATGGCAGAATAATTGTTGATGGTTGACTTTTGTTTGAGCAAATAACGAACAAACAAATATTCCCACATCACACAAGCTGCAATAGAGCTAAGAATCACAACCAAAGCATTCAAGCCAAAAAATACAACCGCCAATATGGCTGCCGGCAGCATAGCAATAATCACATCACGCATCAAGCGTTGAGTGTCAACCGGTGAAAACATATGCGGTGCAGTTGCTACTTTCAACATACTATTTTCCTTTTTGTTTCTTTCTAATTTCAATTTTACCTAACTTACAAAAATCCAGCAAAGGAATGCGTGCCGGACAAATATAAGCACAGCTTCCACATTCAATACAATCCATTGCATGAATATTTTTGAGCTCATCAATCATATTGTTACGCACGCAAATTCCAATAAGGAAAGGACGCAAGCCGATTGGACATGCATCAACACATTTTCCACAGCGGATACAATCCATCATATCTGGACGATGAGTTTCTTTTTCAGAAAGTAAAAGCAAACCTGAAGTAAGTTTGGTTATAGGAGCCTGCAAATTGATAATAGTTTGTCCCATCATAGGTCCACCAAAAATAACTTCGGCTGTTTCATCGGGAAGTCCGCCGCATTTTTCAATTAAAAACGAAGCTGGAGTTCCGACACGAACCTTAAAATTCTGAGGTTTAGCACATTCATCACCGCTCACAGTTACAATTCGCTCAAACAACGGTTTGTTTTTCATAACAGCTTCATAAATAGCAAAGACTGTGCCTGCATTTTGCACGATACATCCGGCATCAATAGGCAATTTTCCGGAAGGAACTTCTCTTCCTGTTATTGCTGTAACGAGTTGCTTTTCTCCGCCTTGAGGATATTTTGTTTTACAAACACGTACATTAACACCGACATAGCGTCTGGTCACATTTCGAACAACTTCAATTGCCTCTGGCTTATTTTCATCAATGGCAATAATAGCATTTTGAATACCAAAAATTTTATTTAAGATTTTAGCACCGATAACAATTTCTTCCGCATGCTCAACCATAAGTCTGTCATCTGCGGTCAACCATGGCTCACATTCAATACCGTTAACAATCAGATAATCAACCTTTTTTTCCTCAGGAATAGTTGTTTTTACAGGTGTTGGAAAACCTGCTCCACCCATACCAACAATACCGGCCTCTCTAATTTTTTGAATAATTTCTTCTGAAGAAAATGTTATATCTTTAACAATATCTGCACTTTGGTCAATTGAAGGCTCAAATTCATCGCCTTCAACTTTAATAACAATCATTTGTTCATCATAACCCAAAGCATCTTGTACATCATCAATTTTAACCACTTCACCGGATACAGAAGAATGAATATCAGAAGAAATGACACCATCAGCGTTCGCAAGCAAAGTACCAACTTTGACCTTATCTCCTTTTTTTACCAATATCTTGGCAGGAGCTCCGGCATGTTGCTTCAACGGAATATAAACATATTCAGGAAGTCCAGCATCTATAATAGGTGTTTGTGATGTAATTTTGTGCTTATCCGGATGAATTCCGCCAATTGAAAAAGTTTTAGTCATGAATTTTCTCCTTTTCAGCACCTGTCATAACAATAGCTCCGGTCGGACAATTTTTAACCAACTCTGCCCCAAACTCTTGAGCTGAAACTGTTGTTGGAATATAAGATAGATTGTTTTCAACTTTGATTTGTTCACAAATTTTAGTACATTTCATACAACCAATACAAGCTACTTTACAATTTTTACGAGCTACAGCACCTTTTTGTTTGTTGCTACAAGCCACATAAACTCTTTGACCATTTTTACCTTTGGGACGAATTTCAAACAAACCGCGAGGACACATTTTAACGCAAGCACCACAAGAAGTGCATTTATTTTCATCCACTTGCGGAATACCTGTTTCCGGATTAATTGAGAGAGCGCCGAACGGACAAGCTTTAACACAATCTCCTTGACGCAAACAACCATTGGGACATCCGCTTTGCCCAACCGAAATTAAATTAGCCAAACGACAAGATACCGGTGCATCATAACTTATTTTCGCCGGAGCATTTTGGCATGTTCCGTTGCATTTTAGAACGGCTACAGTCTCTTCTTTAACAGCAGCATCAAAACCCAAAACATCAGCCACTTTTTTCATAGTTGCAGCACCACCAACCGGACAATAAAGATTTTTAAAACTTTCAGCATCAGCCTTAACGCAAGCTTCTGAGAAGTTACGACATCCGGCTTTTCCGCAAGCACCACAATTTGCTCCCGGCAAAATTTGTTCTATTTCATCTATTTTCGGATTTTCTTCAACTTTAAACTTTTGAGATACAAAATACAAAACTATAGCAGATAAAAAAGCTATAACACCTAAAGCTATAATATCAGAAACGATTATATCCATAATGTAAAAACTCTATTGTTTGCAAACTTTAAGACTTGTCGACAATTCTAAAATGCAATTTCTTTGCAAAAAAATTCTTTTTCAAAAATACTCCAAAATAATATGGAATCAAGACAATTATACTACATATTCCACTTATAAATTCACTCATTTCACCAATCAAACACAGACAAAGCGTTAAAAGAACCAATATTAAAGGCAATATATAGGCATAAAACATTGCTCTAAAACCATCTTCCAAAGCAATGGCAACATAAACATCATCTCCTTGCTTATATTCTTTGGCTGATTGAATGGGAATAGTTATTTTTCGTTGTGAAACCTCATGCATCTGACATGCTTTTTGCAGAGCACATTGAGCACAAGCAGATTGAACCTCTATTTCTAAATCTATTGAATCTTTATGAACTTGTACAATTCTTGCTTTATGTCTAATCTCCTGCATTTTTATTTCTCCACCAAAATTTTTGCAACAGAAGAATAAAGAACTTCTGCACTTTCAGACTTTTCTCCAACAAACATAATCACTGGAATTTGATATTTTTCGGCAAATTTCAAGCCCTCATTTTCTCCCATTGCCATAATTGCGGTCGCATAAGCATCCGCCATCATACAGTTTTGAGCAAATACACTAACCGAAAGCAAACTATGACTTACAGGGTATCCTGTTTTGGGATTAATAGTATGAGCATATTTTTTACCATTCACATAATAAAAATTTCTATAATTTCCAGATGTAGCCACAGCCATATTACTCACCACCACAGCAAATGAGTTTTTATATTCTTTTTCTGAAGGAATAGCGATACCAATATTCCACCCCTGCTCTTTTTCGTTCCGCGAACCAGCTGCATATATTTCTCCGCCAATATCAACCAAGAAATCAGTATATCCTTTGTCAAACAAAGACTTAGCCACCAAATCGACACCATAGCCTTTTGCAATTGCCGATAAATTAAGATTCAAGTTTCCATTTGTTTTCATAACTTTTTTATCGGCAAGCAATTTAATTTGATTAAATCCAACCTGAGATAAAACATTTTTTATTTTTTCATCATCAGGAACTTTATGTTCTTTATTAACGCCAAATCCCCAGAGCTCTACCAATGGACTGACCGTAGGATCAAACATTCCGTCACTTTGTTGATAAACTTGCTGAGATGCTTTAAGCAAAAGCTCTAAATCAGTTGAAACATTGATGGGATGCATAGCTTCTGCCTTATTAAATTGATTAAGTTCGGAATTTTTTTCAAAAACAGATAATTTCATATTAACTTTATCAAACTGTTCATCAACTAATGCCGCAAAATTTTTAATTGGCTCATCTGTACGAACCTTAACGACATAATAAGTACCAAAGACGTAACCGCGCAAAGTTTGATACTCGGCTTTTTCTTGTCTTACAAACAAAATTCCTGAGATTAAAACAATTAAAAAAACAAAAAAAGCAAAAAGCTTCATACTTATTTACACCCGTTAGAATTAAATATTTCAATTAATTTAAATTTATTTTATTATAAGCGCAACTAAAACATTGTTTGAAAGGTTAGTATAATGTTAAACAAACTAAAATCAATGGCAAAACAAGCCAAAGCTAAATTAGATAATCCAAAATTGAAAAAAATGTTCCATGGTTGCAATACTATGTGCCAAACCATTACAGAAAAAAGTTGTGCATTTATCTCTGCAACAGCCAAATATTTACACCAATTTGGCATTACCGCTAATATGATTAGTATTTTAGGTTTTGTTATTGGTTTGCTCGCCATCAACTTTCTGGCCATGTCAAACTTTGCAACCGCATTGATTTGCATTTTGTTAAACCGTTTTTGCGATGCCTTGGACGGCGCTTTAGCAAGACATACCAAAGTAACAGAATTCGGCATTTTCTTAGATGCAACATTGGACTATGTTTTCTATGCCGGTCTGATTTTTGGTTTTGCTTTGGCAAATCCATATCAAAATGCCGTTGCGGCAAGCTTTTTGTTGTTTGCCTTCACATCTTCTGCTTGCGCTATGTTGGCATACGCCATTGTGGCATATAAAAACAACTCTCGCCAAAAACTAGAAATTACAAAATCCCCGTTTTATCTCGGCGGTTTTGCTCAAGGTTTTGAAACTTTTGTCGGAATGGTTATCTTATGTGTTCTTCCGTCAGCATTTTTACCCATTGCCATCATCTTGGGTGTTTTATGCTTTATCAAAGCCTGCAGTGTTGTTATTACCGCTTATTATAACTTTGTAATTGCTCAACGCACACCGAAAGAATAATACCGATGAAGTTCAAAAATTACCTGTTTTTAGCGCTCCTGTTCTTTACTTTTTCTTATAGCGAAGAAAGTAAAGCTTTCATGCAACACTATGAAACAGATAAGGTAAAAGCCACTCTGTTAACCAGTTTTGATGAACTTAACCCACGCCAAAATTTAGACGTAATCGTTAAATTTGAAATGAAAAACGGTTGGCATATTTTTGCTCAAAATCCAGGAGACATTGGAATTCCGACCAAAGTTGAATGGCAACTCCCAACATGGTTTGAGTTGGAACCTGAGGAATGGAGCCGTTTCCAGCGTTTTGAAACCGAAGGCATTGTCCAATATGGCTATGATAAAACAGCTTACTATCGCACCTCAATCAAGCCCTATCAAGAAGCCATCGGCCGCATAAATTTTAAGGGTCAGGTTAGCTGGCTGGCTTGCAAAGACGAGTGCATTCCTGAAAAATTTGACTTTAGCTTCACGCTTCCCTTTACTCAAAAAGATATGCTTGTCTTGCAAGATTTTGCCGAAATGTCTATGTCTTCTCAAAAAATGTTCCAAGAACACAAAACCGATATTGAAGACCAAAGCTTTTTAGGCGTTATGCTCATGGCTTTCTTGGGTGGCTTAATTTTGAACTTTATGCCTTGTGTATTTCCAATTTTAACCTTAAAAGCGGTTTCTTTGGCGCAAGGAACCTACAATAAAATCAAATGTCGGATTGAGGCCTTAATCTATTTTGCCGGCGTGGTCGCTTCTTTTATGCTGATGGCCACTCTGCTTTTGTGGTTCCGTCACACCGGAGAAGAAATTGGCTGGGGCTTCCAGCTCCAATCACCGATTTTTGTTGCAATAATGATTGTAGTTTTCAGCATCATCTTTTTAATGTTGTTAGATGTGGTTAATGTTAACAATCCGTTTGCTAACAAAGTCGGACGCATTTCTTTTGCCAAACGTAGGATTAATGCTTTTGTCACCGGATTTTTTGCGGTTTTGGTCGCCAGCCCCTGCACAGCACCATTTATGGGTATAGCCATCGGCTACACACTTTCTCAACCACTGTATATATTCTATCCAATTTTCTTAGCTTTAAGTATTGGCTATGCCTTGCCTTTTACCTTGGCCGGATTTTATCCCAAAGCCATACACAAAATTTTGCCAAAGCCCGGAAAATGGATGGATATTTTCAAAAAAATCTTTGCTATTCCGGTATTTTTAACTGTTGTTTGGTTGGTTTGGGTCTTGTTCAATCAGCTTCAAGCAAAGCCGGAAACCATGCCAAAAAACATGAATTGGCAAAAGTTTGATGCTGCAAAGGTAGAAACTTTGGTTCAAGACAACCAAAAAGTCTTCATCGACTTTACCGCCAAATGGTGCATCACTTGTTTAGTTAACAAAAAATTGGCTCTGCAATCAGAAACTTTTGGTAATATTGTCACGGAAAAGAACATTCATTTGTTCATGGCCGATTGGACCAACCATGATGAAGAAATATCAAAGGCTCTGGAAGCTTATGGCAGAAACAGTATTCCGTTGTATATCTATTATGAGGGACATCTGCCCCAACTTCTGACAGAAGATATCTTGAAAAAAGAGCTGAACTAACAAAAATAAATCCCGTTGATTTCTAAAATCAGCGGGATTTATTTATTAAAACAATGAAAAGTCTGTCTCTGCCGCAAGCACTGCGCGATTTCCATTATCTTGCAGCCACACATCAACGCGATCCCCTTTCCAAAATTCAAAACTACCGATAGAAAGTGTCTCGTCTGCATAAAGACAATCAGAATGACATTCTCCAATGAGAGCTTCAGCTTCTTCATACGTACAATATCCATTTTGGCAATACGCTTTATAAAGCCCCCAGGTAGATACCATCATTTTGCCATCTTTCTGATAAGTAGATGCCGAAACTCTTGTCAAATTTCGTCTTTTGTATTTTTTTCGCGGTTTCATAAAAAATATTTTTTTGTTAATAATTTGTTTTTAATTTTTAGACAAAAACAAGATATTGCAAAAAAGATTTTTTGTCAAGTATTTATTTTCATCTTTTGCTCAAGCGGCTTAAAGCCTAACTTTTGATAAAATTTATAAGCTATCGTGTTATCGTTAAAGACCCAAGGTTAATTTCAGCAATTCCTTGACAACGAAAATCCGGTCTCTCCCCCAAGCTCGTAAACATGGCAAAATCTACTGTATCTGCCCCAACTTCTGACAGAAGATATCTTGAAAAAAGAGCTGAACTAACAAAAATAAATCCCGTTGATTTCTAAAATCAGCGGGATTTATTTATTAAATCAATGAAAAGTTTGTCGCAAGCACTGCGCGATTTCCATTATCTTGCAGCCACACATTAACGCGATCCCCTTTTCTAAATTCAAAGCTACCGATAGAAAGAGTCTCGTCTACATAAAGATAGTCGGAATGACATTCCCCAATGAGACTTTGCGCTTCTCCATGCGTACAATATCCATTCTGGCAATACGCCTTATAAAGCCCCCAGGTAGATACCATCATTTTGCCATCTTTCTGATAAGTAGACGCAGTAACTTTTGTCACTTTTTTTCTTTTAGGTATCTTTTTTTCTTGTAATTCTTCTTTCCTAGCAGTCTTTTTTAATGCTTTTGTAGCACCAACCAAAAGGAAAGTGCCTCCAAGCCACAATAATAATCTTATGTACATAAACATAACTTTTAAATTGAAAGAGTATCAAAAAAAAAATAAAAAATCATTTCACAAGTTTGAAGTCTTTGCCGTCAAACTCCACAACATAAACTTCACAATTTTTCATTGGTTTATCCTCACGCCCCAATGGCATCAAGAAGCAACGAATAGCGGCGCTATGTGTAGAAATACCGATAACTTCAGCCGGCTCTTTAGCTGCAATTTCCAACAGAGTCTTTTTAATACGGTCACCAATCTCCTGCTTGCTTTCGCCTCCAGGATAATGAACATCCATATGCTCGTTTGGTGTAAACCACCATTTCCAAACTTCGGGATACTTGGCAATCACCTCTTTTTGAGGAGTTCCTTCAGCTTCACCGAGACAAGCCTCGCGCAACCCAGCTTCAACAGTCATCGGCATACTATTATCAAATGCCAACATTGCTGTTGTCATAGCTCGTTTGAGCGGGCTTGAATAAACAATTTGGATTCCGTATGGTTTCAGAACTTCTTTAAGCTCTTTTGCTTGCTGCCGACCATTTTCATTCAAATCAGCATTAACACCACAACCTTGAAAAATCTTTTTTGCGTTCAAATCAGTTTCGCCGTGGCGAAATAAAATAAATTTTTTCATAAAAAAATATTTTTTGGTTAATAATTTGTTTTTAATTTTTAGACAAAAACAAGATATTGCAAAAAAGATTTTTTGTCAAATATTTATTTTCATCTTTTGCTCTAGCGGCTTAAAGCCTAACTTTTGATAAAATTTATAAGCTATCGTGTTATCGTTAAAGACCCCAAGGTTAATTTCGGAAATACCGCGATTTTTGGCTTCTTCGAAGAGCTTTTTCATCAAATTTTCGGCAATTCCGCGGCGCCGAAAATCCGGCAACACCCCAAGCTCACAAACATGGCAAAATCTCTCATTTTCTAAATATGGACGAGAGGTAAACTCGGCACAAAGCCAGCCGCAGATAGTATCCCCCTCTTCTGCAACAAAAGCAAAAACATCATCATCGGTTAGTGTTTCCTGCAAAGATTTTAGTTCATAGGCTTCATCAATCGGCTTAAAATAACCATTAAGCACTTTGCGATGATGTTCGCGCATTTCACGACAAATTTCTAATACCTGTGGAATATCTTTTTCTGCAAATTTTCTTATTTTCATAACAAATCCAAAATTTCTTTATCTAGGTGGCTATGTGTTGAGTTCGGGCTGATAATATATTCAAAATCCAAATCTTGAGGTAGATTTTTATAAGATTCTTTTCTTTTTTCATCTAAAAAGTCATCTTTTGCCCCCTGCACCCATTTGATTTTTACCTTTGGATTATCGGCAATATCTTCAAAAACCTCATCAGGAACATCAGAATTAAGAGCAATCACTTCTTTAACTCCAAGTTTGAGAGCACAATAAAGCGCTACCAGTCCTCCTTGAGAATGTCCGCATAAAATCACATCTTTGGCGCTCACACCTTTTTCTCGCATCAATGTAACCACAGCAGACAATGCCATTACCAAGGAGCAATACCACTCCATCATTCTGACTTTGCGTTTTCCGTCGATTTCATCTTTTTCAAACCAATAGAAACCATCTTTTTTTATTGTAGATTTATACGGAGCATTTAGAGAAATGAGCTCTGCATTATATTTTTGAGCCAAATCAGAAACAAAGTCCATTTGAGAATCTTTGTTTCCACCTTTGCCGTGTAAAAAGATGAGTAATGTCATTAGAGTTTTTCCAAATCTTCAATATACATCCAACGTTTAATAGTGGAAAAATCCACATCCCCGTTTTCTTTCTGCCAGCGTTTATCATTGAGTTTAGAAACCATGAAATCGCCTTTTTTTGTTTCAATCAAACAAAGTTTGTCTGCTTGCGGTAAAACATTAGCATACCAATAAGTATTATCCTTAACATATTTTTGAATAACTTGAGATTTTTTAATCAGTTGTGAGCGTAAATTATAGTTTCGCCATTCAGCAATCACAGCATATAAAGCCAAAGCAAAAACAACTAAATGCATTATTTTTCTCCTCATTTTTTTATAAGTTTAGCACCATAAATTGTCTTTTCAATAAAAAAAACCCCGTAATTTATACGGGGCTTGTCATTGATGATAAAAAAACTAATCTTTATCTTTTTTATCTTTTTTCATCTCTTTTTTATCTTTTTTTGCCTCTTTTTTCCATTTTTCGGCACGTTTTTCCATTTTTTTCTTCATTTTGGCTTCACGTTTAGCTTTCATTTCATCAAGCTTTTCTTTTTGATCCGGAGTTAAGATTTTTTCAAAATCTTCCATGTTTTGTTTACGAATTTCATCCATCTTTTCACGGAGTTCATCAGCTTGCTTCATCAAAGGTTCCATCTTTTTGCGGTTAGCTTCACGCAATTTTTCAGCTTCTGCCTTTTGCTCATCGGTCAAGCCAAGTTTTTCAGCAAACTTATCAGACATTTCTTTTCTGAATTCTTTATCAAATTTTGGACCTTTTTTCCATTCATGAGGAGGCATATGAGGTCTCGGCGCATCAATAGCATGTTCCGGATGATGCGGCGGTGGTGGCGGCATGTCATTTTCTTGAGCCCAAGAATTTGTTGCTCCCATTAAAAGAGCAGCTGCACAACACATTGTCAAAAAAGTTTTTTTCATATTAGTTCTCCTTCAAGAATTTAAGTTTTTCGCTCAAAATTTTGCGGGCATTAAACAATCTGGATTTAATTGTACCAACCGGCAACCCAAGTTTTTTAGAAATTTCTTCGTAAGATTTTTCTTCAAACTCAAACAAAATCACCACTTGGCGCATTTTTCTAGGCAAGCCATCTACAGCTTTAAGAATAATTTTTTGACGTTTTTTGGCATCAATCACCTCTTCTTGTCTGCCGCCGACCTTTACCTTATCAAAAATTTCCTCTCCACTGACTTGCTTTGTCTCCATAATATGTTGCTTAGATTTGAAATAATCTCTGCATACATTGGCTGTTAACGTGCTGAGCCAGCTTGAGAATTTTCCCTGTTCTTGATAATTTTCCATATTTTTCCAGGTTTTAATGTAAACTTCCTGTTCAATATCTTCATTATAAGAACCGGTAATTTTTTTGATTACGGACCGGATAAGTCCGCCATATTCCGAAATTATCTCTTTCATTTAGCCAACCATCAAAAGTCCATAATCATCAGTGGGCAAACCATATTCTGCGAGGTTAGATGATGTTAAAGTACTATCATCTAACATAAAATAATATCCGTAGATATCAAACTCGCTTTGAGATTGCGGCCACAAAGAACTAAGCATAAACACACCAACAAACATAGCACAAACAGATTTTATGATGTTGTTGCGACGCTTGCGTGCAAAATACAATGGTCTTGCTTCTTTGAGTAATTTTGAAATATCTTCCATTGTTTACCTCCCTTACATATATTTATAACGACGAGAGTTTCAATATGGTTCAAAAAAATTTTTACATTAATCCGTTTCTGGCCACATTAGCTTTATTACAAGGCGAAATATCTTCAAATTTGGTTAATTTTTCAAATATTTTCAAAATCTTATCAGAAGTATATTTTTTATAACAAAAATCCGCGCGATAAAAATCTGCTTTGATATTTTTAGCTTCTGCGGCAACACAATACGGATTTTCAGAGAACAACATAATCTGACAATCTTTAGAAAGTGCCTGATAAGCTTTGCCATCACGTTTGAGTTCCAGCCATTTTTCTCCTTGCGGACAATTCTTACAATCGTTGGAACGAATGCAATCGGCACTGGTAAAGAGCGGACTGTCTTGATAAACAACCATACAAATCGGAAGTTGAGATTTATCTGCAAGCGCTTGCATATTAGATAAATCATCTTCCAAAACCAATGTAACACGCGTTGCCTTCATTTCTTTAGCTTGTTCTATGGCTTGTGTGTTAAGCGTATAAATTGAAGCATCAAAAGAAATATCTATGCCTTTCTCTGGCAAAACCGATAACCCCCAATAATGCCCGATTTCCCATTTTTTATAGCCTTGCGCCAAAAGCTCGGCAATCAATTTGGCATAAAGTTGTGGCTTGCGGCAAACGGCAGGCAAAGCAATACGAACTTTATTTTTAGGCAAAGTCTTAAGTTCTTCTGCTTTTGAGTTTGGAGAAATCAGCCAAACAATCTCAACAACCTTATCTAAATTTATTTGTGAGAGGCTGGCAAGATTATCAGTCTTAATCACCCATTGTGATAGTTGTTGCGGTCTAGAAACAGAAATTTCGGGCATTGAGCCATGCTTATCTTCAATGGTAATTTGCGCATATAAATCGCGACGCAATTCATTTAAGAGCGATGCCGGCGCAAACAGATTATTCGGATTATCAATGTTAATACCGCCAAGCGTAAAATTCGTATCACCGGTTTTAGCAAAAGCTGTTTCAATCGCAGATTTCACTTTATCCGGATTCTGTGCCGGTGTAAATTCTCCGCTAACTTTGGCTGACATTCCGTTAGCCTCGGCTATAATTTCTGTCGGGCTGACTTTAACCTCGACCTTAACCTCGTCACGACGCATAAATTCTTTTGGTTTAGGTTTGGTGTAAGGATAAGCCCCCTTCACTTCACTTGAAGACGCCAAATAAATATTTTCACCCAAAGAAAGTTCCGGCGTTTTTGGAGGTAAAGAAATTTCGACAAGCGTATTTTTCTCAGCTTCATAAACATTTTTGCCGTTAACTTTCAAAAATTGCAAAGAAAAACCAAACGGCTTTTCATCTCCGCTCACATCAATCTGGATTCCGTCATAGCGGGCAATTTTATGATTTGTCTTAAAAAAGAGCTTGTTTTTGGCAATTTTTTCAATTTTACCGATAAGCAGACCACGATGTCCGACAAAATCGCGATCAATGACATTTTTGTTTTTGCCTTTGAAGTGAAAATCTGTCCACGGACGCGAGAAAATCTGCTTGATGTGTTCTTCTCGAATGCTATCAGCACCTTTCCCATCCAAAATTCGGCGATAATAATCGGTAACGGCAGCAACATAGAGTGCGGTCTTTTTGCGTCCTTCAATTTTGAGAGAGGTAACAGGCATATCCAAGATTTTTTCCTGCAAGGCCATATCTTTCATTGAAAAATAGTGCTTTTTACCGACCTCACCTTCAAATGAAGCGCGACAAGGGTACAAACATTTTCCTCTGTTGGCACTTTTTCCGGTTTCAAAAGAAGAAAACAGACAAAATCCGCTGTAAGAATAACACAAAGCCCCATGAATGAAAGCTTCGGTCTCCAAATTGGGAATAGAGGCAATTTCCTTGATTTCGGAAAGATGCAGTTCTCGAGCTAAAACCACACGTGTAAAGCCGATTTTTTGCAAGGCTAAAGCCCCTTCCTTATTATGAACGGCCATTTGTGTGCTGGCATGCATTTCAAGTTCGGGATATTGCTCGTGAATAATGCGTGCCACGCCCAAATCTTGAATGATAATCGCATCAACATGATATTTTGAGCACAAATCTAAAGTTTGAATGAGCTGTGGCATCTCATGTTCTTGCACCAAAGTATTGATGGCTACATAAACCTTACGATTGAGATGATGAGCAAAAGCCACAAACTCATTGAGTTGTTGTTCATCAAAATTAGCTGCAGTCGCACGAGCAGAAAAGTTTTTCAAACCAAGATAAACCGCATCAGCTCCATAATAAAGCGCAGCATAACCGGCCTCAATATCACCGGCCGGCGCCAAAAGTTCTTTATACATTCAGATTTTCCTTATAGTTAACTTGTTTAATAAGCTATTGCAGGCAGCCTTGGTTGTCAAGCAAAGAAAAGCCCCGAATTAACGGAGCTTTTTTTGTTGTTAAAGGCGGCTGAAAATTGGTAAGTTTTTCTCTAATTTCACACGTTGTTGATCAATCAACGTTGCCATATTTAACTTACCACTTCGAAGCATTCCACGTACTTGACAACCTGCGTTCACATCCGGATTTGCAAACAGATAAGTCAAAATAGCACGCTTAGGAGCACCGACCAATACTTGGTGAATGCATCCTAAGAAACCATTAGCCACCAACTCATAAGCCATTTCCTCTGAAATACCACTAGAAGCTGCATATTTAACCAAAGCGTTAATAGCATCGCTCACATTGTTTGCGTGAATGGTAGATAGAACCAAGTGTCCGGAGGTTGCCGCACGCAAAGCTTCACTGGCAACATCAGGAGATCTAATCTCACCTAAATAAATATAACGTGGTTTTGAACGCAGAGCAGACTTAATACCTTCTTCCCACAAACCATCTGGAGGTGTAGTTTGTTTGCAAAGCCCCAATTCTCCATCTTTGGTAACATAGACACCATCTAAAGGCATTTCAATCGGGTCTTCGATTGTAAATGCGTATCCACCTTTTCTTTCCAAATATTCTTTCAAAAGAGCAGACACTGTTGTACTTTTACCTGATCCGGTTGCTCCGGCCAAAAGAATCAAACCGCTGCATCCAGCAATTGACAATAAATGGCTATAAACACCGCTTGGAAAATTTAATTGTTTCAAATCAGGAACTTCAATTGGCATTTTACGTGCACAATATTGAGGTCCTTCTAAGGCAATGGTTCTTTCCACACGATAGTTTCTGCCATGATAATTAAGCAAGTAACTTCTATTCCCATCAAACAAACTTTCCATCTTTTCCAAAAACTCTGGAAAATCTTGAAAAGAAACACATTTCAAACCACAGTCTGTTCTTCCACTCCAGATATAACATTTTTTATCTGGAGTAACATAAACATCTGAAAACTTAACTTCGTTAATCAAGCCCAACTGTTCTGCTTCTTTAGCATCTCCAACAGAAACATTTTGTTGTTTGGGTTGCACATAAGCCTCTTTGACAGTTTGCTGAGTTTGGGTTTGAGAAGCATTCGTTGACTGAGGCGCAACCGGTGCTGACGCAGATTTTTGAATATTCTCCGACTTTTGCTGATTTTGAGATATGTTCTGAGCAGAATTTTGAGTCGGAGTCATATTCTCATGTGTCTTAGACGCCACAGTTTGCTGAGAAACAGATGGAGCTGTTGATTGCGCTGGAGATGCACTAGATGTCGGATTCGAAATATTAGGACGAGGCATCGGACGCTGTCCCATGGCAATAGGCTGACGATTCTGATTCGGATTTTGTGTAGTTGCAGAAGAATTTTGAGGTTTATTATTCTGTCCTCCAAACAATTTATTTCCACTAAAAAAGTCCATCGTTTTAATTCCCATATATCTTATCTAAAATTATAATTTAGATAACACATAAACATTAACAAAACTTTTATATTGAGAGACAAAAACAAAACTCTTACCAAGCTAGACGAGGATATAAAACACCGATGCTCCGGTGTTTTATACCGCAAGAGGCGTAGTTTTGTTATTGAGCTAGCAAAGTGTGAACTTTGCTTTGCGAAACTTACAAAACAAGTGACCGACGCGAGTTAGCGAAAGCAAAAGCTTGAGCTTATGAGCCAGAAGAACTCCTGAGGGAGTTCGAACTTTTGTACAGATAAAAAAAAGCCTCAGGTATTAAAAACCTAAGGCTCTGAATTGGTGGGCGCTGAGAGGTTCGAACTCCCGACCCTCTCGGTGTAAACGAGATGCTCTTCCAGCTGAGCTAAGCGCCCATCTTGCTTACAGGAAGAACTTATATACTCATAAAAAAAATAAATCAAGTATTTTTTTTCAAAAAAAATAATTTTTTTTACAAATGATGAATTTTCAAAGAGATATTTTTTTATTTTGTATCAACTTTGCTGTTCAAAATATTCAAAACAGTATTCACATCGCCCTGATAAGCTTTTTTCCGGTAATTTCTTGTGCTCTGATTACTATACGACACTGTGCGACTCTCATTTTGCTGAATCGTTTCTTTAGCTTGATCTCTCGCTTGTCTTTTGCGTTCAACTTGTTTTAAATATGCAGAACTTCGAGATGGGGTTTCTTGTACATAAGAAAAATCTTGCTGAGTCGCAATATAGGTTCCGCCGCTTTGTTGTATTTGACGTTCAATGATCTTTTGAGCCTGCCTGATAGCAATTGCATTAACCGTTCCACTAATCACACCACCGGTATTTCTATCAAACCGCCCAATATTTCTTTTCAAACGTTCTTTTTGAATATTATAATTAGAAATTTTGATATTAACCTGATTTACCTTATGATTAACATTTTCAAGTGTATTAGTGATTCTTTCCAATAACCCCTGCGCTTTAGCTTCTTGAGCACCTCCCAAAGCTAACAATGTTGCTCCAAAAACTAATGTTCTTTTTAATTTATCAGAAAATGCCTTTTTAAAAGTTTTTTTAACCATAGCCTTAGCTCCTCTGAGTTATTAATACAATTAATATATCATATTTTTTTGACAAAATAAACAAAAAAATCACATATTAAAAATTGTAAGACATAATCATCAATATAACGTTAAAAAAAATAAGCCTTCGTTAAAACGAAGGCTTATTAAGAAACAAAACAAGCTGTTAATTAGTTAACAGAATCTTGCAAAGCTTTACCAGCTTTAAATTTAGCTTGTTTGCGAGCCGGAATTTTGATTTCGGCACCAGTACGCGGATTGCGACCGGTAGTAGCAGAACGTTTGCTTACAGCAAAAGTACCAAAACCAACCAAACGAACTTCGTCGCCAGCTTTCAATGCGCTGGTAACAGAAGAGATGAAAGCATCAACAGCTTTAGAACAATCAGTTTTTGTTAAACCGGTTTCGTTAGCAATGCTAGAAATAAGTTCATTTTTATTCACGGTGAGAACTCCCACTAATATTAAGTTATAAACCAATGTCAAAGCCTTTCGGCCTTTACACTAAAAATTTAAGCGTCCTTTTTTCATGAAGTCAAACAAAATAAACACTTTGAGCCCAAAAAAAATTGTTTTTTGTGAAAAAAAAGCTTCTTCAAGCCCAAAAATTCAACTTATCCCCAGATTTCTGCGCCTTTTGATATGATTTTCTCTTAATAAAAATACGATTCTTATCTACGACTCTTAAAAACAAATAAATAGACAAAAATATAAAAACATGATATTTTAGAATGTGTTGGAACATAAATTGAGGTCAAAATGTCTAGCAACTTAAAAAAAAGCATTCAAGGTAAAATAAAATCTCTTCTAAACAAGAGCAAAGAAAATAATCAATTAAAGAATGCTTTAATTGTAGGTGCAATCACGGCGATGGGAGGAGTTTCTCCAACTCTAGCCCAAGAAAATAATACATTACCAGCCTCCACTCACAACAATGTGGAAATTCAAAAAGATAACATTATTAATGAATATTTAAATATAGTTCAAATCAATTCTATAGATGAAATTAAAAATGGCCAACGAAATGCAGCTGAATATAATTCTTTGATAGATGGAATTATTTACACTCAATATTCTATGATAAATCCAACCAAACAAGAGGCTTTATATTTAAATTCTATAAACGAAAGCAATCGCTCTGAAAGTATCAAAGAACACGAGCTTTTACACAGAGATTTTGAGCATATTTTACAAAAAGTACATGAAGGCGATTATATTTTAAAGCAATCTCAATACGTAACAACAAATATGATGGCGGAATTACTTTGTTTCAAACAAGAAAATCCTAATAAATCCATGCAAGAAATCATACAAAAGTTTGCTCAAGAGAATAGAAATGAATATTACAGCAGACACTATTCAAGCTATAAAAACAATAGCATTTTATTGGCTTTATCTGCAGAAAAAACTGTTTCAGAAAATATAAATAAAGCATTTACCAGAACGAAAGATTTCAAATTAGTAACAATAAATGGCACGAAATATGCTGCCGATTTGTTTAAAACCGCTGATAAAAAATATCAGACTTATTTTCTTCATGATATTCAAACAGATAATATAGTAACAGACAAAAATATTTTGGCGCAAAGCCCAATTAAATGTAATCTTCTTTTATCAGCAGATGGAAAAGAAGTAAAGAATGAGAAAGGTAAGAACGTTGAATTAAACACATACCCAAATTATGAAACAGAGACATATATTGCGCAAATGGAAAATATAGATAAAGAATCTGTAGGATATTCCTTCAACCGTGCTAACCAAGATTATGAAAAAATATTAGATGAACTCTTAAAAATTGCAGGCATATCTCAAGAAGAAGGTGAACTTGCAAAAAATTATATTCGTTCACAAAATAATACAGCTCATGATCAGCTTTACATGGAAGATATAAAAAATATCAAAGATACTTATAAAGACTATTCTTTAGCTCAAATCCAAGAGAGAACAAAGAAAAACTTTCAAGAAAGCCAACAACAAAGAAAAGAAAAATTTATAAAAGAAAATATGCCTAGTTTGGTCCCTTTAAATACCTCTACAAACAATAAAGGAAATACAAACTATCAATTCTATTCTTTTCCACAATCAAACGTACGATAAACAAAATAATAAAAAAGGCATCTAAAAAAATAGATGCCTTAAAAACTACATGCTTTTAATATATTATTTCGTCTTTTTAGGTTGCTTTACTAAAGCCACTTTCAAAACTTCTGCAACTTCGGAAACCGGAATAATTTTCATTTCTTTTTTTACATTATCCGGAATTTCAGCCAAATCTTTCTCATTATCTTTCGGAATGAGAACAGTTTTGATTCCGCTGCGCAAAGCAGCAAGAAGTTTCTCTTTCAATCCACCAATAGGAAGTACCCTACCCTGTAAAGTAATTTCACCGGTCATAGCCACATCTTTCTTAACCGGAATTTTAGTAAAGACAGAAACCATGGTTGTATACATGGCAATACCGGCAGATGGACCATCTTTAGGAGTTGCCCCTTCTGGAACATGAATATGTAAATCGGTCTTTTCAAAGATTTCAGGATCAATTCCAAGTTCTTTGGAATGAGAACGAACAACCGAATATGCTGTTTCGATAGATTCCTTCATCACATCACCGAGTTTGCCTGTTTCGGTCACCTTTCCTTTACCCGGCATATCCACAGCTTCAATGAAGAGAATGTCACCGCCCACTTCAGTCCAAGCCAAACCTGTTGTAACACCAATATGATCGGTATTCTCTGCTTCTCCGAAGCGATATTTAATAACGCCAAGGTATTTTTCCAAATTCTTTTCCGTAACAGCCACTTTTTTTGTTTTTCCGGAAGAAAGCAAAATTTCTTTTACAGCTTTTCGTGCAATATTAGAAATTTCTCTTTCCAAATTACGCACACCGGCTTCACGAGTATAATAGCGAATAATGTTACGGATAGCCCCTTCAGAGATGCTGAGTTCTGAAGATTTAATGGCATTTTCTTCAAAAATCTTCGGCAATAAGTGACGCTTGGCAATCTCTACCTTTTCATCTTCCGTATAACCGGACAAACGGATAATTTCCATTCTATCCAACAATGGTCTGGGCATATCCAAAGAGTTAGCGGTAGTCACAAACATCACATCAGACAAATCATAATCCACTTCCAAATAATGATCATTGAAAGATGAATTTTGCTCTGGATCCAAAACTTCCAGTAAAGCAGAAGCAGGATCGCCTCGATAATCATTACCGAGTTTATCAATTTCATCAAGCAAGAACAAAGGGTTAGATGTTGCTGCTTTTTTCATACCTTTGATAATTTTACCCGGCATAGAACCGATGTATGTACGTCTGTGACCTCTGATTTCAGCCTCATCACGCATACCGCCCAAAGAAGCTCGAACAAAGCTTCTTCCTGTTGCGCGCGCAATTGATTTGCCGAGAGATGTTTTACCAACACCCGGAGGTCCAACCAAACACAAAATTGGACCTTTAACCTTTTCGGCACGAGCCAAAACCGCTAAATATTCAATAATTCTCTCTTTAACTTTTTCCAAGCCATAGTGATCTTTTTCCAAGATATCCATAGCTTTTTTCAAATCTTTATTGATTTTGGAGCGTTTTTTCCATGGAATATCCAAAAGCCAATCCAGATAGTTACGCACAACCGTAGCCTCGCTAGACATGGGGCTCATGGTTTTGAGTTTTTTCACCTCGGAAAGAGCTTTATCTTTAGCTTCTTTAGAAAGTTTTACTTTTTCAATTTTCTTAAGATATTCACTAATCTCTCCATCTTCTTCGCCATCCCCGAGTTCTTTTTGAATTGCTTTCATCTGTTCATTCAAATAATACTCTTTCTGGCTTTTTTCCATTTGCTTTTTAACACGATTTTTAATACGGCTTTCCACTTCCAAAACCGTCAATTCCGAATTCATAAATTCTAAAATTTTTTCAAATCTGTCTGCCAGAGTTTTACCTTCTAAAAGAGCCTGTTTATCCTCAATTTTCAAAGATAAGTGAGCCGCAATGGTATCTGCCATTTTGGCATAATCTTTAAGCTGGTTAACAGAAACCAAAACCTCAGGAGGAGTCTTGCGAGAAAGTTTAACATATTCTTCAAACTGAGATAAAACAGCACGCACTAAAGCTTCCAACTCCAAACTGTTGGAAGATTCTTCTTCAGGCAAGATTTCAGCCTCAGCGAGCATAAACTCTTTATTGCGACAGAATTTAGAAATTTTGACACGTTCCATCCCCTCAATCAAAACCTTAACGGTTCCGTCGGGCAAACGCAACATTTGAACCACATTACCTAATGTACCGATATGATAAACATCATCAGCTTGCGGGTCATCAATAGTCGCTTCCTTTTGTGTAAGCAAAATAATGTTTCCGTCTTCATCGGCCACACTTTGCAAAGCTTTAATAGATTTTTCTCTACCGACAAATAATGGAACAATCATTTTCGGATAGACAACAATATCTCTCAAGGGAAGAACCGGACATTTTATTTGTTTTTTGACCATTGATGATTTCCTCAAAAAATTTAATCTATAAATTATATAGGCGCAATATTGACCACCTGCAACAATTTGAACCATTTTTGACACAAATATCTTTGAGGAGCAACCCTAACTTTTTTTAATCCACAAACATAAAAAAATATATTTAATAATTTAGTAAATAAAATTTGCTAAAAATAAAAAATATTGTATGCTAGATAAAAATTTAAATACGAAAGGTTTTTTATATGTCACATCTTATCAAAAATGCCGAAATTGGAGATGAAATTTTGGTCGATGTATCCGTCACTCTGGGAACAGCTGATTTAAGAGTCAATCAACTTCTCAAATTGGGGCGTGGTGCCGTTGTTGAATTAGATAGAGATGTAAATGATTATGTTGATATTTATGCTAACGATGTTCTTATCGGTCATGGCGAAGTCGTTATTACTGAAAACGACAAAATTGGCATTTCAATTGTAGATACTCAAACAAAATGATAGCAAAAATAAAAAGCAAAATTAAACCTTATTTGAAAAAATTATATCAGACTGATTTTATTCTCAATTTAATCAGCCTTTTGATTTATGCATACACAAGATTGATATATAAAACCACCAAATGGCAAATCATTGACAGAGAAAATATCATCAAATTATGGGAACAAAAGCAATCTTTCATCTTGGTCGGCTGGCATGGTAGAGCTTTAATGTATTCTGCCTTCAGAGACTATCGCTTTCCTCTGAATGCGCTTGTTTCTCTTCATAAAGACGGACGCATTATTGCCGGTGTTTTAGAAAGATATGGACTTGGAACCATTGGTGGATCTAGTAACAAAAATGCTAAAGCTGCCGCCTTAAATTTAATGAACTCATTAAAAGATAATACCGCCATCTGCATTATTCCGGATGGTCCCAGAGGCCCTCGTATGCACATGAGTGAAAGTCCTATATACTATGCACATAAAACCGGTGCACCGATAATAGGCATAACATATAGCGTCAAAAAATGCAAAATCATGGAAAAAGCATGGGATAAAATGATGATTCCTTACCCTTTCAATGAAGGTATATGCATCTTCAGCAATCCCATCTATATTCCTCAAGATGCATCTGAAACAGATTTAGAAAAATATCGTCTCATGATAGAAGAAATGCTCAATAAAAATAGTTTTGAAGCAGATATAGCCATGGGACACCAGCCAATCCTTCCCGGAACGGCATGTAAACCAAAACACGACAAAAAAAAGGAAAAATAATATGTTTATTGAAATTTATGATAACTTGGTACGTTGCATATATCCGTTTGCAATTCAACCATACATCACAAAAAGACTAAAAAACGGCAAAGAAGATACTGCTCGTCACAATGAACGCTTAGGAAATCCCAAAATTGCTCGTCCTGAAGGAAAACTCATCTGGTTTCATGGCGCATCTGTTGGTGAATCTCTTTCAATGTTACCTTTAATAAAAAAATTATTGGATGAAAATCCAGATTTTAACATCATGGTTACCACAGGAACCGTTACCTCAGCTGAACTTATGGCTAAAAGATTGCCACAAAGAGCTTTTCATCAATACATTCCTATTGATAATCCAAACTATGTAAAAAGTTTTCTCAATCACTGGAAACCGGACATTGCCTTATGGTTTGAATCAGAATTTTGGCCGGCAATGTTGGGAGAAATAAAGAAAAATAATATTCCGCTTGTTTTGGTAAATGGACGCATTTCAAACAAAACATTCAAACGTTGGAAAATGTTCCGTTTCGTAAGTAAAGAGCTTTTGTCTTGTTTTAGCATGTGTTTAGGCCAATCCGATGAAGATACCAGAAGATTAAAAGTCCTTGGTGCCAAAGAAGCAATTTGCCTTGGAAACTTAAAATATGCAGGCTTCAACCCTCCTGTAGATGAAAAGAAGCGTGCAGAAATCACTCAACAAATAGGTCAAAGAACAACCTGGGGTGTTATCTCCACACACAATGATGAAGAAAGTCAAATTGGCAAACAATTAATTGAAATAAAGAAAAAGATTCCAAATCTCTTAACAATCATTGCCCCCAGACATCCTCAAAGAGGACCTGAAATTCAGCAGCAGCTCAATGCCTTAGGGCTCAAAACAGCTCTTCGCACTGAAGGTGAAAATATTTTACCCGAAACAGATGTATATATTGCCAACACGATTGGTGAAGTTGGTCTTTGGTACGATATTGCACCCGTAATTTTTATCGGCGGCTCTCTTATTCCGCATGGAGGTCAAAACTTTATTGAACCTTGCCGTTTCCATGATGCTGTTTTGGTTGGTCCGCATATGCATAACTTCACCGATGCAATGAATCGTGCACAAAAAGCAGATGCTGTTATCCAAGTGAAAAATGCCGAAGATTTAGTTCAAAATGTATTAAATCTTCTCCAAAACAAAGATAAACTCAATTCTTGCCAAGAAAAAGCATATGCTTGGGCAACCGGAGAAGCCAAAGTTTTGGATGGCATTTCTGATGTAATTAAGGAATATTTATAATGAAAACGCCAAATTATTGGAAAAAAAAGAATATATATACTTATCTTTTGTCACCATTTGGATATCTATACCAATTGGCTACAACCCTTAATTTGGCGTTAAAAAAGACACAAGCTGTTGAAAAAAAAGTAATATGTATTGGAAATTTAACGGCTGGTGGAACAGGTAAGACCCCTGTTTCAATATCTTTTGCCGAACTTTTAAGCGAACTTGGGAAAAGACCTTTTTTTGTTTCCCGTGGTTATGGCGGTGTTTTGCATAATGTTTTGGTTGATAAAAACATACATACAGCAAAAGAAGTCGGTGATGAGCCCCTTCTCTTGGCCAGACAAGCTCCTGTGGTTGTTAATCCTAATCGATATTTAGGAGCCAAACTGGCCATAGAAAAAGGTGCCGACATTATAATTATGGATGATGGCTTTCAAAATCCTTCATTAAAGAAAGATATTTCATTCTTGGTTTTTGATGGTGAATTTGGCTATGGAAATGGATTATGCATTCCGGCCGGACCTTTACGTGAGACCTTATCCTCAGGACTAAAAAGAGCTCAAGCAATAATAATTATTGGTGAGGACAAACATAACTTAGCTAAACAATTTGATAATCTGCCGATTTTTAAAGGTCATATAGCCCCCGACATAAAAAAAACAGAAAAAAATCCAGTTATCGCTTTTGCAGGCATTGGTCGTCCTGAAAAGTTCTATACATCTTTAAGATTATGCGGTTTCAAAGTCTATCAAACAATTGATTTTCCTGATCATCATTATTATACCAGAGAAGAGCTTCTATCTCTTATTAATAAAGCAGAACAGAACAAATGCGTTCTATATACGACATCCAAAGATTTTGTAAAAATTCCAGCTGATTTGCAAAATAAATTCAATGTATTAGAAATAAAAATCAAATGGGATGATGAAGAAAAACTAAAAGATTTTTTAATCAAACATATATCATAAAAAAAAGCGTATTCTCCATAAAAGTAAAGAATACGCTATAAAAATTTATTCCATCATATCATCAACATCTTCAGGAACAGTCTGCGATGATGTCGGAACTTTTTCATCACCATAGGTAATATATTTATCCCAGCCGAAGAGAATAAAAATTCCCGTAATAGCAAAAGAAAACATAAAAAAGCCATATGAAATTCTTGATTTATCCATTAAAAGGAAAGCCGCAACAAACACCAAAGCAATAATGCCCCATGTTTTGAATAATTTTTTTAATTTTGTTTTCATAATAAAATAAAAGATTAATAATTAAAGATTAAACATCACTATAACTTGATTTTTATTATAATCAAGCTTTTATATTACTTCCACCATTGATAACTCCAAATTTCAGAAATCGGACGATTATCATGTGCTTTATCTCTAAGCAAGACACGCAATTCTATAATTTCTTTGTTGGGTTCAAAATCAAAATATAAAGTAGCACCATTAATACTTGGCGTATACATCAATTTCACATTTGTAATTGTTCCGGCTTGGTTAGATATATCTGCCCAAATATTGCCGTTTTCAATTTCTTGTTTCAGATTTTCAACGTCAAAATCAACAAAATCAATTACGTATTTGCGTTTATGACGCAAATATTCTCCGGCCAAGCCATCTCCACCCATACCATTGTATGTTGCATAAATTTTTGCCAAATTGGTCATAACAGGTGCTTCATCAACCCAATGCATACGATATTTAAAACGATATTCTTGTTGCGCCTCAATCGGCATATCTGGAACCCAATAAGCCACAACGTTATCATTAGTTTCATCAATAGATGGGAGTTCGGCAAGTTGTACCATACCTTTTCCCCAATTTTCCAGAGGTTCAATCCACAAACTCGGGCGTAAATCATATGCCGCTTCAGGATCAAGATAATGACGAGGATTACGATCACGTTGCATCAAGCCAAAACCTTTAGGATTATTGTCTAGAAAAGAACTCAAGCGCAAATGTTCTGAGTTGTCTAACGGACGCCAAATTTTTTCACCATTTCCGTTAACAACCAACAAACCATCACTGTCATGAACTTCGGGACGATAATCATCAAAACGGATTTTGGTGTTTTCTCCATATAAAAACATTGATGTTAATGGAGCTATTTCTAGTTTAGATATATTCATACGAGGATAAAGAACAGCCTCCACATCAATAATAGTTTCTTCACCGGGGATAATATTGAAACTATATGCTCCGGCAACACTTGGACTATCAAGCAAGGCATAAACTTTAATTTCTTCATCGTCGGGGCGATTAAGCCAAAATTCTTTAAAAATCGGAAATTCTTCAGGCATTTTTTCTGCAGTGTTGATACCTAAACCACGAGCTGAAAGCCCATAACGTTGCCCCTTTGCCATGGAACGAAAATAACTTGCCCCTAAAAAAGAAATAAGTTCGTCATAAAAATCTGTATTCAGAGGATATTGCAGACGAAAACCGGCATAACCTAAATTTTTATCAAAAGTTTCTGGAGTAATATTATTTTTACCAAAATCAAAATTATGAAAGTCATAATTTATATCAATAACTTTGCCTTTTTTAATTTCGTGGAGTTGCACCGGATGATTAAACAAACCACCAAGGTGATAAAATTGTGCTTCATAAGAGAAATTTTTATCATGCCACAAAGCTTGCTCCGGACGAAAACGAATATCGCTATATTGCTCATATTTCATTTGGGTTAATGAAGCCGGCAAATCGGCTTTGTTGTCAACATAAGGAGATAAAGAAAGTTGTTTAGCTTTAGAAACAACATCTGCAAAAGAAAATTCTGCTTTAGTTTCAGATTTTGCAATGTGAGAATAACCAAACACACAAAAAGAAATAATTAAAGATAAGCTAAAACCCAAATTAAGCCATTTTTTCATAACAGAACTCCATCTATTAACAACATAAAAAAAGCACCCTCATGAGGTGCTTTTTAATGGCGGAGAGTACAGGACTCGAACCTGTGCATCGGTATTCCCGATGACGGATTAGCAATCCGCTGCATTACCACTCTGCCAACTCTCCAACGTGGTACGCAGATATATTTATATTATGTTTCACCACTCGTCAACACAAAATTTCAAAAATAAACATATATTTTTTTCTAATCTAAAACCATAGACAAGTAAGTCATAAATATAAATCCGAAAAATACGGCAAAAGCAGACTTTGTCGTACGTTTAAAGCCATAAGTTTCCGGCAAAATTTCATTAATAACCACAAACAAGAGCGTACCGCCGGCCATAGCCATACCAAGAGGAACAATTTTATCGCTAATATCCATAGTAAGCAAACCAATAATTGCACCAATCGGTTGAACCATACCGATAAGCAGAGCCGTAGAAGCAGCTTTAATCCGAGAAACGCCTGCCCCAACTAAAGAAATAGCAATGGTCAAACCTTCAGGAATATTATGTAAGGCAATACCTATCACCAAACTCAATGGATTAATAAAATCTTCGGCACTGAAGGCAACACCAACGGCCAAACCTTCTGGAAGTTTGTGAAGTGTGATAGCAATAATAAAAAGCCAAGCTTTTTTGAGACTGATATGAGGACCATGAGTTCCCATATGATTATGTTCATGCGGCAATAAAGCATTGAGTATCCACACCAAAGCCACACCGGTAAAAACAGCTAAACTATACCATAATGCAGCAATATGAACATCAGGGTCAAATTGTAAAATTTTTCCCATAGAAGGAACCAAAAGGGCAAAGAAAGAAGCAGCAAGCATAACTCCTGCAGCCAGATTAAGCATAAAATTAATATCATTTTGGCTATATTTCTTTTTTAAGAAAATCATAAAACCGCCGACACCGGTAACCAAACCAGCAATAAGCGATGCTAAAAGCCCTTCAACAAAAACATTGGTCATTTTTTTACCACTTATTCCTTTTCATTTTTTCAATAATGCGGTTATAATAGACAAGCGTGTACTCATTTGTCACATAGTTTTTCACATCATCAAATTCAATCCATTTCACGCCCGAATTTTCATCTTCTTTTTTGCGAACCGGAGCATTTTCATCAGCTTCCAACAGATAGACTATATTGGGATGAAGATGTCTTGGCACAAATTTGCCTCTCTTATAGTGATTATGCACCACCATCATATTCACATCTATTGGGGTTTCAAACACGGGTTTAACGTTAGTTAAGCCTGTTTCCTCTTCTGTTTCTTTGAGAGCGACATGAAGCAAGTCTTTATCACCGTCGGCATGTCCGCCAACCCACGCCCAAGTGTTAAACATATTATGATAAATCATCAAAACTTTAGTATGTTCTTGGTTCACAATCCAAGCCGAAGCAGAAAAGTGCCTAACCAAATTATCTCGGTCATAAGACTTATCGCCAAACGCTTTGATAAATTGAATTATCTCTTGGCGCTCCGCCTCTTCCTCTTCATTAAAAGCTTGATAATTTTGTAAAAAGTCTAAAAGTTCCATAAAAAAATCTCAAAGTTTAATAAGGGGCGGATTTCCGCCCCGTTTTATTAATTCAATTTTTCTGCAATCATTTTATTAACAATTGCAGGGTTTGCCTTGCCTTGTGTTTTTTTCATCACTTGACCGACAAACCAACCCAAAAGGTTATTCTTTCCAGCTTTGTAAGCAGCCACATTATCAGGAGCTGAGGCAATCACTTCATCAACAATTGCTTCAATAGCACCCATATCGGTAACTTGTTTCAAACCTTTTTCTTCAACGATTTTTTCAGGATCACCACCTGTTTCTGCCATGATTGCAAAAACATCTTTAGCGGTTTTTCCGTTAATTACATTAGAAGTAATAAGCTCCACAAGTTTCCCGAGATTTTCGGCGCTTACAGGAGAATCTTTAAGTTCTACTTTCTTTTCATTAAGCATAGCAAAGAAATCGCCCATCAACCAGTTGGCAACTTTTTTGGCATCATGACCTTGAGCTGCTTTTTCAAAGAAATCTGCAGTTTCTTTGTTCTCGCAGATAACAGAAGCATCATAAGCCGTTAAGCCAAGCTCTTTAACAAAGCGAGCACGTTTGGCATCCGGCAACTCAACCATATCAGCCTTAACCTTGGCAATGTAGTCATCATCCAAAACCAATGGCAATAAATCCGGCTCAGGAAAATAACGATAGTCATGGGCAAATTCTTTTTTACGCATAACTTTGGTCAAACCGGTAGACGGATCAAACTGACGCGTTTCTTGCTCGATATTACCACCGCTTTCATAAACTTCAACGTGGCGTTTTGCTTCATTTTCAATAGCTTGCATTACAAACTTAACAGAGTTAACGTTCTTCATCTCGCAACGGGTACGATATCCCTCTTCCCCAACTTTACGAACAGATACGTTCACATCACAACGCATTGAACCTTCATCCATGTTGCCATCGCAAGTACCAAGGTAACGAACAATAGAGCGCAGTTTACGCAAGAATGCACCTGCTTCTTCCGGAGAACGAAAATCTGGTTTAGTTACAATTTCCATCAACCCCACACCAGCACGGTTCAAGTCGATAAAGCTTTTATCGGGAGCCATATCGTGAATGGATTTTCCAGCATCTTGTTCAATATGCAAACGCTCAATACCAATATCTTTGGTCGTACCATCGCTCAAATCAACGGTTACATGTCCCTCACCCACAATCGGATATTTGAACTGGCTGATTTGGTAACCCTGCGGTAAATCGGCATAGAAATAGTTTTTGCGAGCAAATTCAGAATATTTGTTGATTTTGGCATTCAAGCCCAAACCGGTTTTAACAGCCTGATAAACGCAACGTTCATTTAAGGTCGGCAACATTCCCGGCATACCGGCATCAACAAAAGAAACGTTTTCGTTGGCATCAGAACCATAATGGGTAGAAGCACCTGAAAACATTTTAGATTTTGAAATAATCTGACAGTGAATTTCCAATCCGCAGATTACTTCCCAAGAAGCGGTTTTTCCTTCAATAATCAAACCTGTCATTATTTCATTCCTTTTCTAAAAGCGGCATCTTGTTCCAAAGCGCTGGCGGTTTTGAAAATTGTTCCCTCATCAAAAGCTTTACCGATGAGCTGCAAGCCTAAAGGCAAACCATCATGAGAAAGTCCCATCGGCAAGCTCATGGCAGGCAAACCAGCCAAGTTGACAGAAACGGTAAATACGTCATTGAGCCACATATTAATTGGGTTTTCCTGCATAGATTTATCACCAATCGGGAATGCGGTAACCGGAGATGTCGGCGTTAAAATAATGTCGCATTTTTCAAAAGCATTGATAAAGTCTTGACGGATCAAACGACGAACTTTTTGTGCTTTGAGATAATATGCGTCATAATAACCGGCTGAAAGAACGTATGTACCAATCATAATACGACGCTTAACTTCTTTACCAAAACCTTCGGTACGGCTGTTGATATACATATTATCAAGATGTTCACCGTTCACACGCAAACCATAACGCAATCCGTCATAGCGTGCCAAGTTGGAAGATGCTTCAGCTGGAGCAATAATGTAATATGTCGGCAAAGCATATTTAGTGTGCGGCAGAGAAATGTTTACAATTTCAGCACCTCTGGCTTTAAGCATTTCAATACCTTTATCCCACAAAGCGGAAATTTCAGTATTCAAACCATCAGGACGATATTCTGCCGGAATACCAATTTTTAAGCCTTTAATATCTTGATTTAAGAAAGCTTCAAAGTTTGGAACTTCCACTTTGGCAGAAGTTGAATCTTTTGCATCATAACCGGACATTACGTTTAACATAATGGCGCAGTCACGCACGTCTTTACACATTGGACCGGCTTGGTCTAAAGAAGATGCAAATGCGATAATACCATAACGAGAGCAACGACCATATGTTGGTTTAATACCGGTAATACCGCAAAAAGCAGAAGGCTGACGGATAGAACCACCGGTATCAGTACCTGTGGCAGCAGCGCACATGTTAGCAGCAACAGCTGCAGCCGAACCACCTGAAGAACCGCCGGCAACAAGCGGAACATCTTTGCTCCAAGGGTTAACGGCCGGACCATAATAACTGGTTTCGTTACTACCACCCATAGCAAATTCATCCATATTCAGCTTACCTAAAAAGCAAGCACCGGCATTCAAAAGTTTTGATGTTACGGTAGACTCATATTGCGGCTCAAAGCCATCCAAAATATGAGAACAAGCGGTTGCACGAATATCTTTAGTACAGTATAAATCTTTGATTCCCAAAGGAATACCTTCCAAAACACCATCTGTACCGTTGGCATATTTTTCATCAGATTTTTGTGCTTGGGTCAAAGCTTTTTCAGGTGTTTCAAACACATAAGCATTATATTTACGCTTGTCATTCATTTCATCGATATAAGCTTTTGTAAGTTCGACAGCGCTAAACTCTTTTTTCTTCAGGGCTTCTCTTGCCTGAGCAATTGTTAGTTCGGTTAATTTTGTCATTTTCTTGAACCTTTAATAAAATTTTATTCAACAACTTTAGGAACGGTGAAATAGCCGTATTGAGCCTGTGGTGCATTTTTCAAAACAGCATCGGCTTGATTACCCTCGGTAACTTCATCTTGACGCAAGGTCAAATTTGTATCATTTACAGAAACCAAAGGTTCAACACCATCGGTATTAACTTCGCTTAATTGTTCCACCCAGTTGAGAATTTTATTAAATTCATCTTCTGTATCAGCAATTTTATCATCTTCAATTTTCAGACGAGAAAGAAATGCAATTCGTCTTACTGTTTCTCTATCTATGGCCATATTTTTATCCTCTACTTTAAACTTATACAAAAATAGAACAATTATCTAATTTTGCAATAAAAAACTTGTATTTACATCTCAATTTTCATTGGTGGTAAAACAGCATTGTATTTCAAGCGATTAAGCATTTTAATCGTTTGAATTTCCTCACTAAAATTTTTAACCTGTTGCGACACAACCAACCCTTTTCCACCACTGATAAGTTGTTGCAACTTTTCTTGTAGGGTTTTCTCTTTTGGATAAAACTCAATTCTTACTTTTTCATCATCTTTGATTTGAGCTGCTTTTTGAGCTAAGGCGAGAGCTGTTTCAATACCGCCAAGTTCATCTACGAGTTTGACTTTTAAGGCTTGTTCGCCCAACCAAACACGACCGCGAGCGAGCTTATCCATTTCTTTTTCGGACAAATTTCTTGCTTTTGCAACTTTTGAAGTAAAATCTGAATATACATTATCTAATGATTTGTTAAATATATCTTTTTCTTGTTTTGAAAATGGGGCGTTTGCACTCAAAATTCCGGCATTTTGCCCAAAAGAAATACGCTGCCAATGCACACCTAATTTCTTCCATAAGTTTTGCAAAACCATTTTGCCACCAAGCACGCCGATTGAACCTGTAATAGTAGAAGGTTCTGCTACAATTTTATCTCCAGCAATAGCAACAAAATATCCGCCTGACGCAGCATAATCTCCCATAGAAACAATCACAGGAATTTTCTTTTTAGCTTTAAGTTGCTCAATTCCGTGCCAAATATCATTGGCAGCATTATAACCGCCACCAGGAGAATTTACTCTGACAACCAAAGCCTTTACATTTTCATCTTCATCTATTTCTTTAAGATATGAAAGCACAGTATCTGCACCTGTCACCATTTCTTCCTGTAAAGAATCTGCTGAGCTTTCACCTTCGGCAATCACCCCGTCTATCACAAGCAAAGCAATTGAGGTTGTTCCTTTTTTATGGTCTTGAATATTGGTTTCATAATCAGCCAAATCAATCAGCTTTGCTTTATGCGCTTTTTCAACGCTATCTAAATAATCTTGTTTGAAAGCAATTTTATCAACCAATTTTGCTTTTAAAGCATCATCAGAAGATAATGGTGCTTGATTGATTAATGATACGACATCTTTGTCGGAGAGCTTACGAGCAGATGCAATATCAACCACCATTCGATTAAAAATTCCTGTTCCGAGCTTTTCCATCTCAGCTTTAAATGGAGCAGACATTGTTTTTTGTGTCATTGAATCCATTGCTGTTTTATATTCATAGCGGCTATAAAACTCCGGCTGAACGCCGATTTTATCCAAAACATCACGGAAAAACGGAATTTCAAATCCTATACCGGTGATACCGACTTCGCAATTTGGCGCAATAACAATCTCATCAAAAACCGATGCCAAATAATATTCCTTGGTTCCACGTCCAAAAGATCCAAAACTCGGTGCATAAATATAGGCTTTTTTACCTTTTTTCTTAAAATTAATAATCGTTTGGCGCAGTTCTTGAATTTGAGCCAATCCAAGTGAAGAAACACTGATTTTGCCGACCAAAGCTTTCACTCTTACATCAAAAGCAGCCACATTGATTGCCTTAATCATATCAAAAAAGTTTTGATTCTGCACACCGGACAATTCTGCCACAATATCATTATCTTTTGTTTCTGAAAAACTTTCATCAAAATCAATTGCTAGAACGGCAGAAGATGGAACTTGAGCCACTGTTTTACCTTGAGGACGCAACATCCCAAAAATTAAAAATAAAATCAAAACAAATATCAAACCAAAGATTGCAAAAGCATAAATCAAAGATTTAGATAATAACTTGGCTGTTTCAATCTTTTTTTTATCCTGTTTGCTTTCTTCAGGAAAAGGCATATCAAATTCACTCATAATTCAACCTCATAAAACCAAAAATTGATTTTATACTAAACAAATAGTGTTACTTTCTCAAGTTTTGCACACAACTTCTACACAAGCCAAACAAAAAAAAGGACGGTATTACTACCGCCCTTTTGCTATTGATTATATTTGAATTATTCAGCCAAAGAAGCAGCAGTTTCAGCAGCTTTGTCCAAATTAATCATACCTTGAATGTGGTAACCACAGTCAACGTGTAAAACTTCACCGGTAATACCTGTTCCCAAAGGAGAAAGCAAGCCCAAAGCAGCCATACCAACTTCTTCTTGAGTAACGTTACGACGCAAAGGAGCGTTGAGTTCATTCCAGTGCAAAATTTTGCGAAAATCACCGATTCCAGAAGCAGCCAAAGTTTTAATCGGGCCGGCAGAAATGGCATTAACGCGAACACCTTGAACACCCATATCACTAGCAGCATAACGAACAGAAGCTTCCAAAGCAGCTTTAGCAACACCCATGATATTATAGTTCGGCAAGATTCTTTCACCACCAAGGTATGTCAAAGTAACAATAGAACCACCTTCATTCATAATCGGAGAAGCACAACGGCAAGCTTCCAAGAATGAATAGCAAGAAATTTGCATTGTGTTAGCAAAGTTAGCACGAGTTGTATCAATGGTACGACCTTTGAGTTCATTTTTATCAGAAAAAGCAATCGCGTGAACAACAAAGTCAATTTTGCCCCATTTTTCACCGAGCTCTTTGAAGCAAGCTTCTACGCTTTCGGAGTCGGAAACGTCGCATTTAATCAACAAAGGTTCTTTGTCGAGTTGAGCAGCAAGAGGTTGAACTCTTTTTTCCAAAGTTTCATTTTGATAAGAAATAGCAAGTTGAGCGCCATGAGCATTCAAAGCCTGAGCAATACCCCAAGCAATAGACTTATCATTAGCAAGGCCCATGATGAGACCTTTTTTTCCTGCCATTAAAGGTGCGGGTGTAGACATAATATTTTCCTTTGCAATCTTTAAAAAATTAAATATATTGTTATATAGTCTAAGACACTATTATAAAATTTATGAGTTTTTGTAAATAACTTTTTTTATTGAGTTGCGTATGTATTGGAAAACTAAATTTAAGAATGCGGCAGAAACCCTCAAAAACTTTTTGATTTTTTTAGTCCGCAGAGCCAAGAATGACACCATTTTCAGAGTATCTTCTTCTTTGAGTTACACTTCTTTAATTGCCATTGTTCCGTTGTTTGTCATCGGTTTGGCAATTTTTTCTGCCTTTCCCGGCTTCACAACCATTAAGGGACAATTTCAAGAGTTTATATTAAAGAATTTTGTTCCCGACATTGGGCAAGAAATCAGCCAATATTTTGTCAGCTTTTTAAATGCTTCAGCTCAAGTTACCACCATTGGCGTTGTTGGTTTGGCCGTAACATCAATTATGTTGCTCTCCACTATTGAAAACAGCTTTAACTTTATATTTAAAGTATATAAACCAAGAAACATCAAAACCAAAATCACCTTATATTGGACAGTCATCACTTTAGGACCTATTTTGCTTGGAGCAGCCTTTTCTCTCCGCAGCTATTTATTCACATTGCAAAGCCTCATGCCTGAAGGAATAGGTAAATCAATGTATTTCAGCCAGATGATTCCATCTCTGATAACCATGTTAGTATTGATTATGGTTTATGTTTTAGTACCCAACAAAAAGGTGAAAATCTCTAACGCGTTAGTCGGGGCCTTTATTGCCGTTTTGCTTTTCTGGGTTTTAAGAAAAAGTTTTGGTATTTTGGTTATCGAAAATGCCACCTACAAAACCCTGTATGGAGCTCTGGCGGCCCTGCCCGTTTTCTTAATCTGGATGTATTTGGCATGGAGTGTTGTTATTTTTGGTGCGGTAGTAACTGCTGCTTTGGAAGAATATCAAGCCATTGAAGAAGAAAAAGCTGAAGAAAACAAACGCTTAGCCGATAAAACACCCTTAGCTAAAATAAAAAAAGTAAAAAACATAAAAAAACTCTTGCAAAAAGAACAAAAGTAGTACATTTTATTTTTCATAGGGATAAATAACAAAGCAAAATTGTATTTTTTGCAAAGCTGTTTATAACGATATCATTATACAACATTTTAATGAGGTAAAAAAGAAAATGGATAAACAAAAAGCACTGGATGCCGCAGTCAGCCAAATTGAAAAGGCTTTTGGAAAAGGCTCCATCATGCGCTTGGGTCAAAATGATGCCAGCGTTGATATTGAAGCCATTTCTACCGGCTCTATCGGCATAGACATTGCCTTGGGTATCGGCGGCATGCCCAAAGGTCGTATTGTAGAAATTTATGGTCCGGAAAGTTCCGGTAAAACCACTTTGGCTCTGAGCGTTATTGCTCAAGCTCAAAAGAAAGGCGGAACTTGTGCTTTTATTGATGCCGAACATGCTCTTGACCCCTCTTATGCTAAAAAAATCGGTGTAGATATTGAAAACTTGCTTATCTCTCAACCTGATGCCGGTGAACAAGCTCTTGAAATTACAGATACATTGGTTCGCTCCGGCGCTATTGATGTTTTGGTTGTCGACTCTGTTGCCGCTTTGGTTCCTAAGGCAGAATTGGAAGGAGAAATGGGCGACCAGCACATGGGCTTGCAAGCACGTTTGATGAGCCAAGCTTTAAGAAAATTAACTGCCACCGTTTCTCGTTCCAACACTCTTGTTATCTTCATCAACCAGATTCGTATGAAACTGGGTGTTATGTTCGGTAGTCCGGAAACAACAACCGGTGGTAATGCTTTGAAGTTCTATGCTTCTGTCCGTATTGATATCAGAAGCATTGGCAAAATCAAAGATAAAGAAGATATTATCGGTACACAAACCAGAGTCAAAATCGTAAAAAACAAAGTTGCTCCTCCGTTTAAGGTTGTTGACTTTGATATTATGTATGGTGAAGGTATTTCCAAAACCGGTGAATTGATTGATTTAGGTATCAAATCAGGTATTGTTGAAAAAGCCGGTGCTTGGTTCTCTTACAAAGGGGAGAAACTTGGTCAAGGTCGCGAAAATGCTAAATTGTTCTTGAAAGAACATCCAGATGTTGCTCAAGAAATTGAAAATAAGATTCGCGCCGATGCCGGTCACATCACAACTGAAATGATTGGTGATGATGAACCTCTAGAAGAAGATATTGCCGAATAATTTGATAAAAAACTATAAAAGCACCTGTCCAAGGTGCTTTTTTTTATATTTTTCTAAAAAGAATCCAAAAAAATTAATCTTATATTCACCTTAAGTAATTATAGTATCAATTAAAGTAATAACAAAAATGATTTAATCTATTGAAATTATGTTGTTTTAAATTAAAAAAAACAAAGAATAATAAACAAAAATTTGACAAATTTAAAGAAACATAATAAATATAGAGAAAATTAGACCAATTTTTTGATATCTGTGAGGAAAAATGAAAAAAACTTTAGCAATGTCATTGATGTTTCTTATGACCGGATGTGCTTGCTTTGACGGTATGTGCGGTGATGATGAATTTGAAGAAACCCCCGTTCCACAAAATGCTTATAAAGGCTATGACAACCAAGGCTGCAATTACGCAACCGGCGAAAACTGCCAAGAAAATCGTCCGATTCGTGTAAACTATTACAATGTTCAACCACAAAGAATCCAACCTCGCCCGATTGTCTATCGTCAAGAACAACCGATTATCTATGTCAAAGAAGTAGCAAAACCAACAGAGGTTATCATCAAACAAAAAGAAGCTCCCAAACCTGTAATTGTTGAGAAAAAGGTTGAACCGGCAAACGTTGTTAAAGAAACAAAAACCAAAACTTTTGCTTCTTGCGGTGACATTAAATCCACCACTAAAGAATATGAATTAAACGATGGTTCTCATTGTGCACCGGAAGTCAAAGAAGTAAGAGAGCCTGTAGAAATTGTTTACAAAAAGACCACATACAAAACAGTCTATGAACCCAAAACAACAACTACGGTAACTTTTGAAAAAGAACCATACAAACAAGAAACCAAAGAAGAAGTCGTTGAAACAACTACCACAACAACCAAAAAAGTTGTAACAAACAATCAACCTACCACTCAAAATGTAGAAACCGTTACAACCACCACAACAACAACTTCTACAGATGAAAGCTTAGATGTTTTGCCTCCTGAAGAGATAAAATAAATAAGCTATCTAAAGATTAAAAAAAGCTCCTTAATGGAGCTTTTTTTTATGTACTAATCAATCTTTTGAATAAATTTAGAATAACGAGTCAAGCAATCGTTATGTTGTTTTCCAGCAACATCTCGCATTATTTTATTTTGATATTCAGTGGTAAAATATTCTGTTGGTGTAGCCGTTAAGACCTCTGAAGTCTCATCATAAGACAAATCCAACCCTATAAGCGGAGCGTGCACTTCAAAAGCCAACATCTGTTCATAATAATTTTTAGCAATTTTGAACTTTACGGCTTTTTCAAAATCAGTATTACCAGCATCTTCATTTGAAACCAAATTATAAGCAGTTTCAAAACGAATGTAATTTTGAATCAAAACTGGAGAAAAATCTTCCATCGGTTGGGTTGCATCTGCCATAATCAAAACTCCTTAAAACATATAAGGAATTTAGGGAAAAGAGACGTTAAAGTCAAGAATTGTCAAAAGAAAATTAAAAAGATAGTGCACTAAAATATTTTCTAATCTTAGCAATCGTTTCAACAACCACTTTCATATTATCTTCATCTTGACGTAATTCCGGAATTTTAGTCATTAATTCAGCCAAAACGGCATATTTATTTTCAATTTTGATTAATCCATGCAGAGGAATGATAACAAAATGAATATGCCCGTTAGGCTTTTCATAAAACATATTGGCAAATTTTGAACAATCAAAAATTTCTGAAAGTGCCTTTTTACAATATGTTGACAGAAGATGTAATTCTCTTATTTCTTCTTCTGTCAAATCAATATAATTGGAAACATGGCGCAATGGAGAAATAACCATCATTCCGAGATAAGCGATTTCAAAATCTTGACTTAAATCCTAGAATTTGGATTGAAAAATTCTTCCGTCTTTAAATTTTAAATTATCCATAACAATACAGCCGGCACAAGAAACATTGAATTCTTCGTTAAATATTGTCTTAAATTGCATCAAGCCTCCTACATATTGATAGAAAAATAATATACAAGATGTGTTAAAATTGAATAAAAAAAAGCCTCGGAGAGAACTCCAAGGCTTTTGAAATGGCGATCTCGAGAGGATTCGAACCTCTGACCCACAGCTTAGAAGGCTGTTGCTCTATCCAGCTGAGCTACGAGACCATAAACATAAAGCGAACGAACGTCCGCTATCAAAAAGTTGGTCGGGGCAGCAGGATTCGAACCTACGACATCTTGCTCCCAAAGCAAGCGCTCTACCAGGCTGAGCTATGCCCCGTGCAACAAAACATAATCTACTCAAAAAAATTTATTTTGCAAGAGTTTTTTTTACATAAAATAAAAAATTATATTAAACCGGCACTTCTAAAACTATAACAACCATATTTACTGACAATGACATGATCATGAAGTTGAATATTTACGGCTGATAATGCTTCATATACCTTCTTGGTCATATCAATATCCGCTCTAGATGGTGTGGTATCTCCTGTAGGATGGTTATGCACCATAATTATTGCTGAAGCATGATGATCCAGCGCAGATTTAACCACCTCACGGGGATGAATTGCCACATGATTAATTGTTCCTTTCTGTTGTGTCACTTCTGCAATAACCCGATTTTTACCATTCAAATAAATCAGACGAAACTCTTCCACATCCTGATAAGCCATACTCATACGACAATAATCAATCAAAGCATCCATATCGGCAATAACAGGAGCATCTTTATCTTTGAGCATCTCCCAAGACATGCGGCGAGCAGCTTCACTGACTATTTTTAATGCAAAAACAGTATTTTCACCCACACCGGTTAGGGAAAGCAACTCTTCATTTTTAGCGTTAATCACTTCAGCAAAACTACCAAATTTAGCAATAAGCTGTTTTGCCAATGGTTTGACATCGCGTCTGGGAATTGCTATTGTCAAATAAGCTTCCAATAACTCATAGTCTGCCAAGGCAGAACCACCATTATTTAAAAACTTTTCCCTAATTCTCTGACGATGTCCTTCATTTGAAAGATTCGCTTTTGATGTTTCGTTCATATTTTTCTGCAGTATATAAGGTTAATTATTTTTTATATGGAGGTCTGTCCAAACCTTTGGGAGAAAAAGTAAATACTTCTGCTCCATCTTTAGTCACACCGAGAGAATGTTCAAACTGAGCGGACAAGGTTTTATCTCTGGTTACTGAAGTCCATCCATCTTTCAAGATAATAGCATCTGGTTTACCAATGTTAATCATCGGCTCAATAGTAAAGAACATCCCCTCTTCCATCACCGGACCTGTACCTTTGCGGCCAACGTGCAAAACATTAGGTTCATCATGAAAAACTTTGCCCAAACCATGTCCACAAAACATATCAACCACACCATAGCCATATTTATGAGCATATTCCTCAATAACGGCACCAATATCCCCGAAATGAGCCCCTGGTTTAACCACATCAATACCGCGCATCATACATTCATATGTAACATCACATAGACGTTTGGCTTTGATTTTTGGTTCACCGGCATAATACATGCGGCTTGTATCACCATACCAACCATTAAGAATACAGGTAACATCAATATTTAAGATATCACCGTTTTCAAGTTTGCGTTCATAATCCGGAATACCGTGGCAAATCACATGATTGATAGAAATACAAGTTGACTTTGGATACCCTCTATAACCCAAACAAGCCGGAATAGCTCCACGACTGGTAAAGAACTCACGACACAAGTCATCTAACTCACCGGTAGAAACACCGACTTGAACATAATCTGTAATATAATCCAAACATTCAGCAGCCAATTTACCGGCTTTACGCATACCTTCAAAATCTTCTTTTTCATAAATGGTAATACCATCTCTTCTTTTTGTAGCCACAATAAACCTCAACTCTCAAAAAAAATTTATTTCATACATATATCTAATTTATTGGTTATATTAATACCTTTTTTATCTAAATTGCAACCATAAGAAACAAACTCTAAACCATTTTTGGCTTCATCATAAATTCGTCCTGCCGAAACCGGATCAATAGTCCACGAGAAAAGTGTTTCCACACAATCAAACCGAGGCACAATCAAAACTACAACTGTTCGAGCTCCCAATGCACGAACCTTTTTCATTTCTTCAAACATTTCAACATCAAGCAAATTCACCTTAGTTGGAAAGACCGCTTTTCCATCTTGTTTATTATAAATTGGTCGCAAACTGACAAAACATTTCTCTTCTAAATTACTAAGTTCAAAATCCAAATGCGGTAAATTGTCCGCCAAAGTCACCCTTCTTACTTTGGTATATTGCACAAAATCAGGCATAATTCGATTTCGTAAAGCTTCGGCAAAAAGCTTAGGAAAATAGCGTTGATTAACCATCACCCAACCATCTCCCTTATTCACGGCTTGCACCTCATATCGCAAACGACGCGTATGGTCATTCACTCGGCTTACCCATAAATCAGCACCTTTTGTATAAAGATTTGGAAAAACATTATCATCAGAACAAAACGCATGAGTAATAACACCATCATCAAGTTTAATATCCATAATCAAACGCTGATAACGGTCTACGACTTTTGCTTTCAAAAATTCTTCCTTAAATTCCAAAACAGCCTCCGTAAGTCAATTTTTTTTATTGAAGCATAAATTAGTCAATAAAACCTAAATAACCTTGAAAAAAATGTATCTTATGATTAACTGAAAATACAACAATACAAAAAGGAGAAAAATGATGAATAAATACAAAAGTTTGTTTTTTCATATTATAGGAGTTAGTCTAATTGCCGCCATTGCCGGATATTTCACCAGATTCGGCGTTAATGGTTGGTATCAAACGGCCATTCCAAGCAGCATCACTCCGCCAAACATTTGGTTTCGTTACGTATGGACAATTTTGTACCTGCTTATGGCTGTTTCCGCATGGCGCATTTCTTTGTGTCCGAAGAATGAAGAAACAAAAAAATCTAAAACTTTGTTTTGGACACAGTTGGCTCTACACATTCCATGGTGCTTCACCTTCTTTTATTTAGGTTGGCTCGGCATGGGCTTTGCTGTTATTATCGTAATGGACTTTATGGTCTTCCAAACCATAAAAAGCTTTGCAAAATCAGACAAATATTCCGCATATTTGCTTTATCCTTATTTACTTTGGATCTGCTATGCAACAATTTTAAATTTGAGCTACATTGTAAATAATGGTCTTGCTATCCAAATTTCATAAGAAAATATAAAATTTTACTAGACTCTGAAAGAACTTTGCTATAAAAATAGCAGGTTAGTAAATTTTTGAAATTTTTGACTTTTGGGAAGTAAAAATGACAACAACATTAAAAGATATTAGAAGTACATATTTAAATTTCTTTGCTAAGAATGGTCACAAGATTATTCCGTCATCATCTTTGGTGCCGGATAATGACCCAACCTTAATGTTCACCAACTCCGGTATGGTTCAGTTCAAGAACATCTTTACCGGTAATGAAGTCAGAGATTACAAGCGAGCGACCACTTCCCAAAAATCAGTTCGTGCCGGCGGTAAACACAATGACTTGGACAACGTCGGATACACCGTTCGTCACCACACATTTTTTGAAATGCTCGGCAACTTCTCTTTCGGAGATTATTTTAAAGATGAAGCTATTGCTTGGGCTTGGGAATTGGTAACCAAAGAATTCTGCTTACCTAAAGACAGATTGGCTGTTACCGTTTACCATACCGATGATGAAGCTCACGATATTTGGAAAAAAGTTTCAGGTTTGCCTGAAGACAGAATCATCCGTATTGCCACCAAAGATAACTTTTGGCAAATGGGTGACACCGGTCCTTGCGGCCCCTGCTCTGAAATCTTCTATGACCACGGTCCGGAAGTTTGGGGCGGCCTGCCGGGAACACCTGAAGAAGACGGTGATAGATGGATTGAAATCTGGAACTTGGTATTTGACCAATTTGAAGACTTGCCGGATGGCTCTCGTATTCCGTTGAAACACCCGTCAATTGATACCGGTATGGGTTTGGAACGTATCTCAGCCATTTTACAAGGCGTTCACTCCAACTATGAGATTGACTTATTCCAAAACTTAATCAAAGCCATTGCTGATATGGCAAACTCTGATCCGAACGGTCCTTTGAAAGCATCTCACAACGTCATTGCTGACCACTTGCGTTCAACCTGCTTCTTGATTGCTGATGGTGTTATGCCTTCAAACGAAGGTCGTGGTTATGTTTTGCGCCGTATTATGAGAAGAGCAATGCGTCACCAATATTTGCTCGGCATGAAAGAACCGATGATGTATAAACTCTTGCCTGCTTTGCAAAAAGAAATGGGCGAAGCTTATCCTGAATTGTATCGCGCTCAAGAACTCATTACCGAGACCATCAAGGCTGAAGAATTGCGCTTCTTAAAAACCTTAGATAAAGGTATGCGTTTATTGGAAGATGAGACCAAAGATTTGAAAGCCGGTGATGAATTATCTGGTACAACCGCATTCAAACTTTATGATACCTATGGCTTCCCGCTTGACTTAACTCAAGATGCTTTGAGAAACAAAGACATGAAAGTTGATGTCAAAGGTTTTGATGAAGCCATGGCTAAACAAAAAGCCGAAGCTCGTAAGAACTGGGCCGGTTCTGGTGATGCCGGAACAGAAAAAGTTTGGTTCGAAATTTTTGATAAAAACGGCGGTACCGAATTTTTGGGTTACAACACCTTAAAATCAGAATGCTTGGTAAACAACTTGGTTGTTGATGGTAAAGAAGTTGAAACCGTAAATAATGGCGAATTTTACCTCGTTGCCAACCAAACTCCGTTCTATGGCGAAATGGGAGGTCAAGTTGGTGATATTGGTAAAATCTATGGCCCAAATTGCGAAATTGAAGTTTTGGATACTAAGAAAAAACTTCACGAGCTCACTGTTCACGTTTGCAAAATGATTAAAGGTACGGTTAAAGTCGGTGATGATTTGACTTTTGAAGTTGATACAAAAAATCGTGCTGCCATTGCTGCAAACCACACTGTGACCCATATCTTACACAAAGTATTGCGTGACATTTTGGGTACACACGTTACTCAAAAAGGTTCTTATGTCGCTGCCGACAGAATGCGTTTTGATATTTCTCACCATAAACAAATTTCTGATGCTGAGCTTCGTTTGGCTGAAGAAAGAGTAAATGACATCATCAGAGAAAACCACCCTGTCATCACCCGCATCATGCGTCAAGAAGATGCTATCAAAGAAGGCGCTATGGCTTTGTTCGGTGAAAAATACGGTGATGAAGTTCGTGTTGTTTCTGTTTGTGATAATGATAACGAGCATTTTCTTTCAACAGAGCTTTGCGGTGGTACACACGTTAAATCCACTGGTGATATCGGCTTCTTCAAAATCATTGCCGAATCAGCAATCGGTGCAGGTTTGCGCCGTGTTGAATGCTTGACCGGTCGCGGTGCCGAACAATATGCTTTGGAAAATGAGCAACGCTTGCACCATATTGCCGCTATGCTCAAATCTGATATGGCAAACATTGAAGGTAAGATTACTCAACTTCAAGAAGAAAAGAAAAAACAAGAAGCCGAAATCTTCAACTTGAAGAAAGCTCTTGTAAGCAATAAAGCCAGTGGCAACAATAACGAGTTTGAAGAAATCAATGGCATTAAATTCGTTGGTAAAGACTTGCAAGATGTTCAAGCTAAAGAATTGAAAGCTTTTGTTGATGAAATCAAAGGCAATATTGGTTCCGGTGTAATTGTTTTGGCAGCTAACAACGAGGGTAAGGCCTCTATCGTTGTTGGTGTAACCAATGATTTGGTCGGAAAATATTCAGCTGTTGATTTGGTTCGCTTAGGATCTGCACAAGTTGGCGGTCAAGGTGGTGGCGGACGTCCGGATATGGCTCAAGCAGGTGGTCCGGATGGTAGCAAAACCGCTGCAGCAATTGATGCCATTAAAAAAGCGATTTAACCTATTAATAATTAAGAAAAAAAATATCTCTGAATAGTTTTCGGAGATATTTTTTTTGCAAAACAGGTATGTATAATTTTGCTTTTATGATTGCATATTATCGCTTGTCAACGTAAAATGGCAGATATAAAAACTTATAGTTGCATTAGAGAAAACAAATGAACTCATTTTTAGTCAGAAGATTAGCCCTATTTTTAATTTGCTTTATCAGCATAGAATTTCTGGCTGCACTTTATTTAGCAATTGATAATTTTAATAATGTAGATTGGACATTCAAAACCATTATCCAAGACCTTGGTGTTTTACAACTCACTTCATTTGTTTCCTTTTTGATTATGATATTTCCCTATGTCGCATATCTAACTCTTTTACCTAAGAAATATCAAAACAATAAATATGATAAATTTATCACCTATACTGTTTTCACAATTTTTATATTCCTAAACATACTAGAAAATGTTTCCTCAACCATCTTTTGGGGAGAATTTAATATCTTAAAAGATACGGCTTCAGAAAAATATTTGGACCAAGCAAGACAAATTTTATTAGAAATTTATGATGAATATCCTTTAGCGCAGCTTTTAAGCCTCATTTTGTTATGCAGCCTCCTGCTCTGCCTACTTTGTAAAAAATTTCTTTTCACAAAAATAGAAACCCCATCTTTCGGGCGCCGAATTTTTCATTTTATATTGTATATTGCTGTTTGTTTTTTGGCTTTTATGAATATTGATATTGAAAAATTAAATAATCAGACTAATTCTTATAACAGTCGCATTGCTGAAGACAAAACCTATAGTCTTTTTAACAGCTTTGTAAAAAAGAACTCTCGTCTGATGCTACTTCGTAACCGTATAAAAAACAGTCATACACAGGAACATTCTATTCATGATAATTAACCGCTTCAAAGGAGCTCTGCAACGCTTCAATATTGAAAAAGTCATCCGTTTGCGTTCTCGTTTTAAAGCCGCATCGCTTGAACGTATTGAATATGTTAGAAGAAGAATTGATGCCGTTGATAAATCTTATAAAAAAGAAATATTTCGCAAAAGCATACATTTAAGTTCTCTATGGATTCCGGCATTAATATATTTTGTGCATCCAGGAATTGCCATTATCGTTTTTTCTGTTTTATTTGTTGCCGATGCCATTTTGGAATATGGAAACTACCAACGTTGGAACTGGGCACGCAAAATTTTTGGTCGTCTGTTTTTCAAAACTCTAAGACAAAAAGAAACCAAGCGCATTTACTTTCAAAGCAGCGGCTCTCTCTATGTTTTGTTGGCAGCTATTGCTTGCACGCTTCTTTTTTCCAAAGAAATTGCCGTTATTTCCATGTCGGTTATGCTCATTTCAGATACCTTTGCTGCCCTCATCGGTAAAGCATATGGCACAAGGCGGATATATAAGAATAAATCCATGGAAGGAACAACTGCTTTCTTTATGAGTGCTTTATTTATCTGCATGCTCTTTGAACCCATTTTCCATTTCACCTATGCTTCGGTTTTGGCTTGCTTATTGGCTACAGCCGCTGAAGTATATGAAGATAAAACAGAAATTGATGATAATTTATCAATCCCGTTTTCAATCGGCATAATTTTAAGTCTTTTAGGATAAAATAAGGCTTGATTAATAATATTTCATATGCTAATAGAAAGCCTTAACTAATAATTATTATCACTAAATTTATAAAAAAAATGGAAAAAATTTGTTCAAATGAAGTTGCTAATGCAATTGAAAATTATGCAAAAGAAAATGGAATCGTTCTACTTGGAAATGTTTATCAAACATACAGTATGCTAAAATATCCAAGCCAAAATTTTCCTGAAGCAAGAATGTTCGTCAGCTATAACATTCGAGGAAAATTAGAAAACAAAGATGTTATCATCGTTGCTCTAAATTCTGATACAATCAGCCACTTTGTGCCTGACTATGTTTTAGAGCGCCCTAAAAATAAAGCAATTGAATATATTCCAAGGATGCATCGTTTCAATTTACACTCATATAATTTGAGTCTATCTTTCTGACAAATTTTGCATCCTATATTTCCATAGATTTAATTAAAAAAAAGCCCCTGTTGTGAAAACATGGGCTTTTGCTTTAAAAAACTATCTTCCACTTGAACCAAAACCACCCTCACCACGATTTGTTTGCAAAGAAGCAAAATCTGTTTCGGATACTTCTTCAAACTTTGCTCGATACGGAAAAGGCAGCTCAACTTGTGCTATCTTATCACCAGGATTAACGACATAATCTTCTTTACCGCAATTCACAAGAATAATCTTCCACTCTCCTCGATAATCTGTATCAATAATACCACCGATAGCAAAAATTCCTTGTTTTAGAGCCAAACCGCTGCGTGAGTTAACTCTAAACCACAAAGGAAATTCCGGTGCAGTCTTAATAGCTGTCGGGAAACCATATCTTTCCCCTGCTTTCAATACATATGGCTCAGAAAGTGCGGCACAAATATCAAAACAAGCAGCCCCATCTGTTGAATATGTCAAATTATTTTCATTTTCAACATAGTGAGAAAGCTTTACAAACTTTATTGGTGTATAAATATAATTAATCATACAAATCTCCTTTTTTTCTTGTAATGTAAAAGAAATAATTTTTTTTGCAAGAGGAACAAGAACAATGGTAAAAATTGTAGAACCGAGCATCGAAATCATCACCCCAATTGATGGCGACTATATTTTGAAGCATTTAGAGCTTTGCGCACGCAATTGCTATAAAAGTGAAGACAAAATCACAACAGATTCTGCAAAAACAATGATAAAAAAGCTTCTGGAAATGGGACATGAAGCTATGATTGAGCACTTTGCAATCACAGTCAAATTAACCACAGACGTTGGTGCATACAAAGACTTAACTCGTCACCGCATGGCTAGTTTTGCCATAGAAAGCACCCGCTTCTGCAACTATTCCAAAGGCAAATACGGCAACGAGCTAACTTTTATGAAACCAAGTAATATGGAAGAAGGCTCCGAAATTTATAATATTTGGTATAAAACCATGGAAATGATTGAAAAATCATATCTGGAAATGGCTGAAAAAGGCGCCAAAGCTGACCAATTGAGAATGTTGCTTCCCCACTCTACCAAGGCCGATGTAATTATGACAGCCAATATCAGAGAGTGGCGCCACATATTCAAACTCCGTTGCGCCCCAGCTGCTCATCCGAGCGTTCAACATATCATGCTCATGTTGCTAAAAGAATTCCGCAAGCAAATTCCAATTTTGTTTGATGATATTCCGTATGGATTAGAAGAAAAACAAGCTGCTTAAGAAAAAAATAAAACCCCTGAGAATTGCTTCTTAGGGGTTTTATTCTTGGAGTTTATAACTTTATATTAAAAAATTAGTGTGTTCTCTCTAAGCGATGCTTAATATTTTCCACTCTATGAAGAGTTACTGATCCTGATGATTGAGAACGGCTATCATCAAGCCAGTATTCGAGCCCTGAAAAACAGTTGTCTAACACTGCTTTGGCAGAATTCAGGGCTTTATCGAATTTTCTTACCAAAAACTTTTTCCAAACAGACTTTTTCAAAGAAATAAGTTTTTGATGATGATACCATGCCACATATGCATTCATTTGTTTTATCTCTGGAAAAGGAACAAAATCCTTACCATTATTTCTAAAAACAAAAGCCAAATCATGAATTTCTTGTGCACTGGCAGAAGGCTTTTTTTGACGAAAATCTGAAGCAATTTTCAACATTCTTCTGCGTGCATGAATATTCAAACGAACCAAAGCTTTTGCAACACGTTTTTCATCTTCACTCATTTCTGAAATATCACGAATCTTTTTTCGATTTGGAGCATTTAAAAAATCTATAAATTCATCATTACTCAAATTATACATTCCAAACAATTCTGCTTTTAGCAGCACCAAATCTTGTATAGAAAGAGAGCTGAGTTTTTTGCTATCCTCAGCGCACAACACCGCCTGTTCCACCTGTGTGTTCAGGCAAAATTTATGATATTGCACTTTCATAATGCTCTCTTAAAAATACTTTAATTACGTGATTTTAATTTCTGAACGAAGTCGGCATAATATTCAGATTTCAGATAAAGTCAAGACCTATTTTTGCATCAGTGTTAAAATTTTTTTCATAACCGTCTGATCAACAAAATCTCCACGTTTTATAAGCATGCGTCTAGACACTCCATCCTCTTGATTTTCTGCAACTTTTATATATTTTTTATCTAAAATCGGCATGCAGGAAGATATGTCAATTTTTTCCCCTTTTAGGTTAGGCAAAATATCCCCGTCATACACACAATCTACCACAATATCAGGTAAAAGTTTTGCCCCTCCGGCAAGAAAAGATTCATATACTTTAGCGCCTCCGGCGATGTACAAATCCTCGGGAAATTCTTTAAAATAGCGCACATCATCAACAACAAAATGATTCGTTTTGTCAGAAACTTTATAAGTGTAATCCGAAGTCAAAACATAAATTTTGCAATTGGGAATTGTCCGATTCGGTAATGCTTCATAAGTCAACCTCCCCATCACCACATTACATCCTTCCACAACATGAATAAAAAACTCAGAATCGGACTTTATCTGCCAAGGAATATTTTTGCCGACGGCAATCAAATTATCTTGTGCATGGCGGCACCAAATTGCAACTTTAGTCATATTTTTTCTCCTTTAGCAGGAGAATAACAAATAAATATAAAAAAAGGCTGAAGAAAGATTCCTCAGCCTCAAAAATTTTTAGAAAAAAGATTTAACAAAACGCCAAAGCTTGAAATGCTTTAAAAGCACCAGATGTCGGTGACCACGCATCAATGCATCCCATTGCTGAGCGGTTTCTGCATCTCTCATCGGTTTGATTGTTCCCGATTGCAAATACTCGTCCCAATCGATTTTATCCCAAAGTTTGGCTTCCGCCAGAACATAATAGCGTTTATTTTTCTGTAAATACTCAATTCCTTCAGGAAATTTGGTCAAATACATCACATTTTGTGTGGCAATCATTTCAAACTTTTTATGCTTCACCAAAAAATCAAGCAGCTTTTGATTGGTCGTATTTCTAAGTATATTGTAGTTTGCTTGAACAATATTCCACAAGCCTTTTTCTGCCAAATAATCAAGTGCAGCATTATCCTCAGGATTAATATGTCCATACTTCTTAAAATATTCATCAAACAATTGGTGTTTATACAAACCTTCCGGCGTCATTTTATCATAAACCCCGTGCTTAAACAAAATGTCATCAGCTTTACGACAAGCCAATTCATCCCAACATTTATGCTTTTCCAAACTTTCTAATGAAAAATATTGAAACAAATCAGGATCATATTCAAATTCTGCGATAATAAATGCCTCTGTTTTTTCTTGCCCAATAAAGCCGCATAACCAATCAAACAAAAGTTTAGCATCAATATAATATTTGCAAGATTTAATACAATCCAGAATCTGTTCAGAAGAATAACCCAGAAAATACAGCACTTCCAGCACATCTATTGTCAAAGTATAACCGTCAGCCAGCAATTTGGAAACATGCTTGATATCATACTTACTGGCAAACCAAAAAAGAACCTGTTCTTGGTTGCCAAGACTGTCAATCATTTTTTCTCTTTCCATAATTATAATATTTAAAATGAATAATAAATTAATTGTTAAAAAATATATCATTAAATATTGTTTTGTCAAGAAAGATAAGGCTTGCAAAGTAGCCAAATATCACCTATATTATGACTTGCTGAGTTTTTCAGCTATGGTACTAGAGGCTGTATGAAATAGGTTTTCAAGACCCGGGGGCGGTACCCGGCACCTCCACCAAATTAAGCTTACAAACTTTGGGGGTGAAACAGGCTTGATTGGGAACAGTAAAGATATGTATGTCGTACCCGGTGAGATACCACCGTTATCGGTTCAAACTAAATGAATGCTAACGATAATAACGTAGCTCCTGTTGCAATGGCTGCTTAATTTGTAGTCGCAACAAATTCAAATTCTTTTAACTCTGGATAGTTGAAAGTGGGGTATGGGCCACCCAGCAACAGAACGGCCCTTTTCTATAACAAATTTAAGGTGTAAAAAAATGGAAGAATTTTTAACCGAAATAAATTATGATAAACTAATTGAAAAATCATTGAAAAATGTTGTTATTGAAGCTCTTAAAATTGCTGAAAGACAAGGTTTACCAGGAGAAAACCATTTTTATATCACCTTCAAAACCAATCATCCCAACTGCAAAATTTCTGAATATCTTAAAAATCAATATCCAGAAGAAATGACTATCGTTTTGCAACACCAATTTTATAACTTAAAAGTAGAACCAAACTTATTTTCCGTAGATTTGAGTTTTGGCGGTATTCAACAAACATTGGTTATCCCTTTTGAAGCAGTCACATACTTTGCCGACCCTTATGCAAAATTTGGTTTGAGTTTTACAACCGGAGAAGAAACAGATTCTGCTAATGAACCCATCTCCGCTCCTGAAGAAGAAAAAGAGAAAAAAGTTTCTGGTTCCGCAACTGTTGTTTCTATTGATGCTTTTAGAAAAAAGAAATAAATGAAAAAAATCTCTGTTATCATTGCCGGAAGACATCAAACCAGTATCTCTCTTGAAGACGAATTTTGGCAAGAGCTGCAAGCAATTGCCAAAGAAAAATTTCAAACAATCAATCAACTGGTAACAGAAATTGATTCAAAACGTGAACATGAAAATCTATCAAGTGCAATTCGAATATATATTCTGAAATATTTAAAAAAAGAAAAGCAGGTTTGAAAAATATTCATCCCTGCTCTTTTTTACTGTTAGTCAAAATCCAAATACGCAATAACCTCATCTACAGCGTCAAATAGAAGCAAATAGTTTTTATAATGTTCTATACTGACAAACTCACCAATATTTTCTTTTGTTCCGTAGATATCTGTTAAAGAAGACAAATCTGCTTGATAACAAAAAAGCAAATATTCATAAATGCTCTTTATATAAGTTTGAGCAAGTACTTCATAATCACATTTTTCATTATCAATATACTGAGACATACAAAGATATTTCTCTATACTCAGCGGCTTATTAGCATTATTCAAAATACGCGTATCTTTGGAAATTGCTTGAAGTAGAACTCTTAGCCTATTCAAAGCTCTGGTTTTGTCAAAATACAAGCACAGAAATTCAGCCCAATAAAGATCCAACACAGGAGACAAAGTGCAACTCTCTGCGTTAGGATAATTTTGCAAACAAGATTTCAATCCTTTGACAAACAAAGTTTGCATTTTCTCATATAAATTTAAGAATTTACTTAATTTATATGGAATTTCTTTATGCTGACACAAGAGATTCTCATCAATTTTTTCACTCCAGACAAATCTTTTCCAGCCGGAATCATAATAAGGAAAAACATGAACCACATATTCTGATGCATATTTTTTTCCATACAAGATTCCCCAAAAAAAATTATTTTTTTTCATCAGAGAAGAAACTTGAAGATAAGACAATCCATCTCGAACCATTTTTGTGCCTTGTTTTTGCAAAACCAAACGACATGTTTCATTAGAAGTTTTAGTACAACTCTTAATGTCATAGACTTCTTTTTCAAGCATTTTGCTAATAATAATGTTTTTTTCCATAAATTTTTTTGTTAATAATTCATCAAAAAATAAAAATGTAAGAGACAAAATAGCATAAAAAAACAAATATACAAGCATAAAAAAAGGCTTTCATAAGAAAGCCCTTTTTATAAAATCATTATTCTTCATCATCACCGAAATCATTATCAAAGTCATCATTTTCGGTAGCATCAGAAGTATCATCCGTCAGCATTAACGGCTCTTCATCTTGCATTTCTATTTTCTTACGACGACCGCGACGTTTTTTCTGCGGAGCTTTTTTCTTCACAGCTTCAATAATATAATTACCGGCAATTTTATACAAATCTACCAAATGATTATTATACATATGGTCAGCTTCTTCAAGCAAAGCAAAATCAACTTGAACATTGCGCTGTGTATTTAAACGTTTTGCCAACGTAGCCACGCTTTGCGGATTAACAATTTCATCTGCGCCACCTTGTACAATCAAACCGGACGTCGGACAAGGAGCCAAGAAAGAAAAGTCTTTTTCGTTAGCTGGTGGAGAAACGGCAATAAAATTATTGATATCAGGACGGCGCATCAAAAGTTGCAAACCAATCCATGCTCCAAAAGAATAGCCGGCAATCCAACATTGACGAGCTTCCGGATTTACAGATTGCAACCAATCCAAAGCAACCGTTGCATCAGAAAGTTCTCCCGGACCATCTTCAAATTCACCTTGAGAACGACCAACACTTCTAAAATTGAAGCGTAAAACCGAAAACCCCAAACGTTGAAAACAGCTAAACAAAGTATAAACCACTTTGTTATTCATTGTTCCGCCATATTGCGGATGTGGGTGCAAAATCAAAGCTATCGGAGCAGCCGGATTATCACTTTGATGATACCGACCTTCCAATCTTCCGGCCAAACCGTTAAAAAGTACTTCAGTCATATAAATTCTCTTCTTAACTTAAAATTTAACATCTTTACAATATATATAACAATAAAGATATATAAATTATTAATTTTTTTGAGGAATGTAGCATAAAATGATTGAAAAATACAAGTTAATTTTAAAAGACATTGATGCCGTCATACAAAGAGACCCTGCCACCAGTAGTCGAACCGCTGCGATTCTCTGCTCTTCAGGCTTGCACGCAATTCTTTTTTATCGTTTTAATCATTATCTTTGGAAGAAAAATTTTAAGCTTACGGCAAGAATTTTTTCACAAATTTCTCGTTTTTTAACTGGAATCGAAATTCACCCTGGAGCCAAAATCGGAGAAGGATTTTTTATTGATCATGGCATGGGCGTTGTCATTGGCGAAACAACTGAAATAGGTAATAATGTGACCATGTATCATGATGTTACACTTGGTGGCACAACTGTCTTTAACGAAAACGGCAAAATTATGACTAAACGTCATCCCACCATTGGCAACAATGTCATTATCGGCTCAGGAGCGCAAATTTTAGGTCCGATTACAATCGGTAATAACGTGAAGGTTGGTTCCAATGCCGTTGTTTTGAAAGACGTTGCCTCCAATATGACGGTTGTCGGGGTCCCTGCTCATCATAGCCAATTAAACAAAGATGAGAAAAAGCGTTTTGAAGCTTATGGGGTTACGGCTCAAATCAAAGACCCTATTGCTGAAAAAATTGAAAAATTAAGCGAAGAAATAATAAAATTACAAAAAGAAATTAACGAACTCAAAACAGGAAAATAAAGATGCCTGAAAATTCACTCGGAATTAATAAACCCACCTCTCAAACCAAAGTTTGTGTTGCCATGTCCGGCGGCGTAGATAGCTCTGCCGCTGCTGTAATGTTAAAACAACAAGGTTACGAAGTCTTCGGATTAACCATGGATTTGCTACGACCTCCCTATGCTCCTGAAATTTCTTCAATCAAAGATGCTCAAAAGGTTGCTGAACATTTAGGCATTGAACATCATTTTATAGATTATAAAAAAGATTTTGCCGATAAAGTGGTACACTACTTTACCAATGCCTATAAAGAAGGTCTTACTCCCTCGCCTTGCATTATGTGCAATCGTCATATCAAACTTGGTTTACTGGCAGACAAAGCCAGAGAGCTTGGAGCCGATATATTAGTTACCGGTCATTATGCCGATATTCGCGTAACTCCCTGCGGTGTTGAATTACATAAAGGTGCTGATTTAAAAAAAGACCAAAGCTATTTTTTGTTTGATATTGAAAGACGCAATTTAGAAATGCTGCGTTGTCCTCTGGCAGATTATACCAAAGAACAAACACGAGCTTTGGTTCAATCTGCCGGATTAGAAATATATAAAAAAACAGATAGCCAAGATATTTGTTTTGTCAGCAACGGTAAATATGTTGATTTGATAAAAAATCTCAACCCTGATTTTAAGAATGAATCGGGAGATATTGTCACAACCAATGGCAAAATCATCGGCCAACACAAAGGCTTAATCAACTATACCGTTGGTCAAAGACGAGGATTGGGTATCGGTGGTGACATTGGTATTTTATACGTCTTAAAACTGGATGTAGAAAACAATCGTCTCATTGTTGGACATGAAGACGAACTTCGACAGAAAAAAGTTTTAATCCAAAATGTGAACTGGCTTGCCGGCGATAAAGCTCAAGATGGAGAATATATGGTAAAACTACGTTCCCGTCAAAAAGAAGTTCCTGCTCGTATTAAATTTTTAGATAACGGCATGGCAGAAGTAAATTTGTTAAACGATTTTTATGGTGTTGCTCCTGGACAAGGCTGCTGCATTTATAATGACACACGCGTTATGGGCGGCGGTTTTATCTGTAAATATTGACAATATTTAATCAAATTGTAACTATTCTTTTGCTAAAAAATAAGGTATAGTAGAAGTATATGGTAGGAGAAGAATCATGAAAAATTCTATCGGTATCTTAACTTTTGTAGGCATTGTCTTTTTATCAAGCAGTGCCATGGCACAGCTTCCAACCAACCCTTGGGCTCCTAATCCCAATGACGGTTACTTTGGAGAAAATGTTGCAGATACAGATATTACTAAAGCTCCTGTTTATGACAATACAGAAAACGGCGGTGAAATTTTGCCGGTTGATCCATGGGCCAGAGCCAGAGATAAAAGTGGCATCAAAACTTGGCGTGGCAGCGGACAACATGGTAAATTAAATTATATTGGTGAAGCCACAACCTATACCGATGCCAAAGGTCAAGAAATGATTGCTCCTGAAGTTAACCGCCATAACATGATTACGGCATTGGAACACTTACGCAAAATGGGTTACAAAATTCCGGATAGCTACGATGCTAAAATCAAAAGCATGCCGCAAGACTATTCAAAAAAATTGCGCACCGCTTATGATGAAGTTATGCAAGCCGATGTTAAAGATGATCCTTTACGCGGTATGACCAATGGCCTGATTGAAGTTTTTGAACGTGGCACTGGTCTGGATTTAGAAAACCTCATGTTTAACTCATTGGATGTTTTAGGTACCGATTAATCAGGAGACAACAAATGTTAAAAAAAATTGCCACCTTAAGTCTCACTGCTTTATTAGCAACCAACTCGACTTGTTTAGCACAAGATGAAGCCGACACAACAACCACGGAACCAATTCCGAGTGAAGTCAGAATCAAACAAGCTGAAATTGAAAACAAAGGAAAAATCGTTTCAGAGATAAACAAACAAATTTACAACAAAGCAAACGATCCTTTGATGAGAGAATATATCAGAAATAGTAACGCTTTAAAAAGGCGCATGGACCAACCCACCAAAGAAGTCAATATTCAAGATAAAAAAGCATTGAGCCAATATATGCAAGATGATATTGGTTTACAAAAAGAAATAATTCAAGTAAAACTTCCTGATGAAAAAGAAAAATCAGCACGTCCAACTGCTGCAGATTTGTTAAAATAATTAGGAAGGTAATAAGAAAATAAATGTCACAACAACCTGTCATAATTTTAGTCGGCCCGCAAATGGCAGAAAATGTAGGTATGTCTGCTCGCGCCATGATGAACTGTGGTCTTTATGAATTACGTTTAGTCAATCCAAGAGAAGATCATCTCTCTGCCAAAGCCATATCAGCATCATCCAATGCCGAAGAAATTTTATACAATGCTAAGGTCTATGCCTCCACGGAAGAAGCCATTGCCGATTTGAATTATGTTTATGCAGCCACAGCTCGACACCGCGATCAAATAAAACCGGTTTACAATGCAGATACGGCTGCGGTGGAAATGAGCAAATTCATTACAGGACATGGTTCTTGCGGCATTTTATTTGGTTGTGAAAGAACTGGTTTAAGTAATGTAGATGTTAGTTTAGCTAACGCAATAATAAATATCCCTCTTAACCCCAAACACAGCTCTCTTAATTTATCTCAAGCTGTTTTAATCATATGTTATGAATTCTACAAAACGCAAATAGAAAAACCCGAAGTTCATTTGGAAATGAATGGAACATCTTTGGCATCCAAAGACAAAGTTATAAAATTTGTTCAACACTTTGAAAAATTGTTGGAAAACTGTGGTAATTATAAAGAAGGTGACAAAAGAGAAAAAATGTTTATCAATTTGCAAAACATTTTTACCCGCACTCAGTTAACCGAACAAGAAATCAATTCTTTATACGGCGCCATAAATTATATCAGTCGTCAAAATTAATATAAAGTTTAGGATTATTTGTTAATCTGAACCGGAAATAATAATTAGGTTCAGGAGATAAACATGCCTGTAGAAAACTTACCCCACGTATCTAACGTGATTTTCGGCATGAATCCGATGGTGTTGTCTACTGCCATTTTGGTAATAAGCTACATCATTTTGTTCACCGAAAAACTCAACCGTGCTGTTGTTGCTTTGATTGGCGCCAGCGTCATGATTTTTGCCGGAATCTTAACCCAAGAAACAGCATTAAAAGGTATTGATTTTAACACTTTGGCTTTGTTAATTGGTATGATGACAATTGTTGGCATCTCTGAAAAATCTGGTATGTTTCAATATGTTGCAATCTGGTCTGCCAAAAAGGTAAAAGCCAATCCGAGAGGAATTTTGGTCGTTTTAAGCTTAGTAACAGCCGTATTCTCTGCTTTTTTGGATAATGTAACCACTGTTTTATTAATTGTTCCTGTTACATTTCAAATCACCAGAAAACTACAAATCACCCCCTACCCATATTTGATTGCCGAAATTTTTGCATCAAACATCGGTGGTACGGCAACTTTAATCGGTGACCCACCAAACATTTTGATTGGCTCAGCCATCAACTTATCTTTCACCGACTTTTTGTTTGAACTCACACCTGTCGTTGCCTTCACCATGCTTGTACAAGTTCTCATTTTTGACTTTATTTGGGGCAAAAGAATTGTCACGACAGACGAGCACAAAAAACTGGTCATGAGCATTAATGAAGTTGATAGCATCACCGACTGGACCTTGCTTAAAAAGTCTTTATTTGTTTTAGCTGCCGTTATCTTAGGCTTTATTTGTGCTGAACATTTCCACATAGCCAACGGAACAATTGCTATGTTTGGTGCCGCTGTTTTACTCCTGCTCTACACCTTAGGTGAAGAACACAGCGAAAGAGAAAGAAAAGTTGAAGAAGCTTTAGGTTTGGTTGATTGGACCACCATCTTTTTCTTTGCTGGTTTGTTTGCAATTGTTTATGGCTTGGAAGAATCCGGAGTTCTGGAATTGATGGGACAAAAGTTTGTTGAGATGACCGAAGGTAGTATTGAAAAAGCCGCCATGTTGGTTATCTGGGTTTCTGCTTTTGTTTCAACCGCCATTGATAACATTCCGTTTGTAGCAACCATGATTCCGATGATTAAATCTATGGAAGAATCAATGGGCGGACGCGAAGCTATGATGCCGGTTTGGTGGGCATTATCATTAGGTGCTTGCTTTGGTGGTAACGGTTCTTTGATTGCAGCCTCTGCCAACGTTATTGTTGCCGGTATGGCTCAGCGCGAAGGCCACCCGATTAGCTTCTTGAAGTTTTTGATCTGGTCCATTCCGACCATGCTGATTTCAACTGGCATCGCCGCCATGTATCTGCACATCAGACACTTCATGTAAAACATATCATAAAACAAAAAAAGAGGTTCAATGTTGAACCTCTTTTTTTATTCTAAAAAATTAAGATTATATTAGTTTTATCAGCATATAACATAATTGTTTAGAAAGATTCTAATAACTAAGGAAAGAAAAAAATGTCTGATGTATCTACAATACCTAATCTGGTTTTTGGGCTAGATGCAAAAGTCGTTGCCGTCGCCATTGTCATCATAGCTTATGTCATTTTGTTTACGGAAAAAGTAAACAGAGCTATTGTAGCTTTGCTTGGCGCCTGCATCATGATTTTTGCCGGAATTCTAACTCAACAAACTGCATTAAAAGGAATTGATTTTAACACATTGGCTTTACTTATTGGTATGATGTCTATTGTCAGCATTTCCGAAAAATCAGGAATGTTCCAATATGTTGCCGTATGGGCCGCAAAAAAAGTTAATGCCAACCCCAGAGGTTTATTAGTTGTTCTGGCTTTGGTAACAACCTTTTTCTCAGCCTTTTTAGATAATGTAACCACTGTTTTGCTTATTGCTCCGGTCACATTCCAAATCACGAGAAAACTCAACATCAATCCTTATCCCTATCTGGTTTTGGAAATTTTTGCTTCCAACATCGGTGGTACGGCAACCTTAATTGGAGATCCTCCAAACATTTTGATTGGTTCTTCTTTAGGATTGTCTTTCACCGACTTTCTGTTTGAATTGAGCCCAATTGTTATCGTAACCATGTTAGTCTTAGCATTAGGTTTTGATCTAATTTGGGGACGCCGCTTAGTTACAACAGAAGCAAATAAAGCAACTGTCATGAGCATCAATGAAAAAGACTGCATTACAGATAAATCTTTGCTGAAAAAAGCTTTAACCGTTTTGTTCCTTGTCATTACCGGTTTTATGAGTGCTGAACATTTCCATATTGCTAACGGCACAATTGCCATTGCCGGTGCTGCTGTGTTGCTCTTACTTTACACTATCGGAGAAAGCCATGAAGAAAGAGAACAAAAAGTAGAAAATATTCTAGGCTCGGTAGACTGGACCACCATCTTTTTCTTCTCTGGTTTGTTTGTCATTGTTTATGGCTTGGAAGTAACAGGTGTCTTAGCTCTCATGGGCGAAAAATTTGTAGAAATGACCGAAGGCAGCATTGAAAAAGCAGCATTCCTCATTTTGTGGTCTTCTGCTTTCATTTCCAGTGCTATTGATAACATTCCATTCGTAGCAACCATGATTCCGATGATAAAATCTATGGAAGAATCAATGGGAGGACGTGAAGCCATGATGCCGGTTTGGTGGGCATTATCTTTAGGTGCTTGCTTTGGTGGCAACGGTACACTGATTGGTGCTTCCGCCAACGTAATTGTTGCCGGTATGGCTCAACGAGAAGGACATCCAATCAGTTTTATTGGTTTCTTACTCTGGTCCATTCCGACCATGCTGATTAGCGTGTTTATTGCTTCCGTATTTTTGGAAATTCAATATTTCATGTAATCAGCCATATACAATAAAAAAAAGAGGTTCAATATTGAGCCTCTTTTTTTATTTAACATTCTTTAATTTTTATGATATATTCATAAATATATACAAGATATTTTGTAAGGAGATAAAGACATGTCATCATTAGGTGCTCTTAGCAATTATGCGCTTTCAATGCAGCAAATGCAAATGTCTTTAATTAAAACCAATATAGAAATGCAACAACAAGTAACAGAGCTTCTGACAGAAGCTTCTGAACAAATGGCCGCGGCCACATCTGACCACCTCTTAGATATATCGATTTAAAAATTTTATTTAGAACGCAAAAAGCATCATTACAAAAACGATACTTAAAGAACAAGATATAACAAACTTAACCACTGAAAAAACAATATTCAGAGCCATACGCACGTAATTTAGCGTATAACCATCATCTTTATATACTTTTTTAATGAAATAATTGTAAAGAAAAGCAATCAACAAAATCAACAAATAAAAACTATTTTGCTGATACAAAATTTCCATCGCCTCTTTGTTAGGTGTAAGAGCTGTAAAAAAGCCCATAAAAATTCCCAACAAGACAAATGGATCAAAAATGATTCCGGTTCTAAAAAGAGCCATAATTCCTTTAATCATAGCACCTATGCCTTAACGGTCAATCTACGGCTGAAAACCTTACTTTCATTAGTCAAAATAGACCCTGGCCAAACACAACGTGTAGTGCTTGGTCTTAAAAATGCATTTTCATTTTTTCTGAGCGTATAATTAACCAAAACCTGACTACCTCTGGCAATGGGTTTTGCTGTAGATTTTAGATTTCTTTGCCAATCTAAATTAGAATTATCTTGATTATATACCATGAGAGAAAAGCTCCCTAAAATTCATATTACATTTATCATTATACGCTCAGAAAGTAAACAAAAGTTTAAGCTACATTTTGTTGTTGCAGTTTGTTAAAAGCATTGACCAAAGAACTATGAATAGCCTTAACTTTATCAGCCTCTTTTCCGCTAACCCAAACTCTGACCAATGGCTCAGTTCCGGAAGGATGAATAACAACACGTCCTTCATCCCCCAAAAGTTTTTTCTTTTCTTCAACAAGGCTTAAAATTTCAGGTAATTTTACCACCTCTTTAACTTGTTCACGAGAATTAAAACGCAAGCTAACAAATTCAAACGGATCCATAGCAAAAATCGGAAAGATTTCACTCATTTTTTTGTTTGCTTTTAAGAGATACTGACAAATGAGCAAAGAAACAATCAATGCATCACCAGATTTACAATAATCATAAGCTACAACGTGGCCGGACTCTTCACCACCGACAGCCCCGTTAATTTCTTTCATTTTTGCAACTACGTGACGTTCTCCGACCGGAGTACTGTAATATGGCAATTTTAGTTCTTCTTTGACAAAGCGTTCCAAACCGGTATTAGATAACACTGTAGAAACAACGGCACGACCATTCAGTTGCATATTCTGGGCAAGAAAAGCAATAATTTGTTCAGAAGCAACTTTTTCGCCTTTATCGTTGCAAACGATGATTCTGTCGCCATCACCATCAACGGCAATACCTAAATCAGCTTTGACTTCTTTAACCTTTTCCATCATATTTTGCGGATGCATCGAACCACAATCTTTGTTTATATTCAAACCATTAGGAGAACAAGCTAATGTAATTATTTCAGCACCTAATTCATTATAAACTTCCGGCATAATTTGAGAGAAAACACCATTGGCACAATCTAAAACGATTTTCAATCCTTTTAGGTTGGCACCAGTTTTCATGGTTGATTTTGCATTTTTTACATATTCATCAATTGCTTTGTGGTCATCTTTAATTTTGCCTAAAGCATTTTCATCATAAGAAAAATTATTAGCTTCAATTTTAGCTTCAAGCTCAGCTGTAACAGTATCGGCAAACTTTTCGCCGTCAGCAGCAATCAATTTGATACCATTGTCTTTATACGGATTATGAGAAGCCGTAATCATCACCGACATATCAACATCAAGCATCGGTGTAACTGTGGTAACGGCCGGTGTCGGAAGAACACCTAAACGAATAACATCTATTCCCTTTGCTGTAAAACCGGCAGAAAGAGCCGCTTCAAGCATATCACCGGAAATGCGTGTATCTTTACCGATAGCCACACGTTTTTTGTTTTTGCAAACCGTTTCGGCACAAGCCAAAGCCAATTTCATGGCAAAATCTGCCGTCATCGGATAAACATTTGCCACTCCACGTACACCATCGGTACCAAACAATTTATTTCCCATAATCATTCTCCAAAAATTTTAACAATGGATTTAGTATAAAAAAAATGTCGTGAAGGACAAGATTTTTTTATCACTTCACGACACACATATTTTTGCAAATTGTTGCAATCAGGCAACCATTTCATCTGGGGTGAATTGAAAACCGCGTAATAGCTCTTCAATCGGCATGGATTTTTTGCCCTGACGTTGAATTTTGGTAATAAAGAGCATTCCCTCTCCGCAAGCAATCAACAAGCCGCTGTCATTTGGGATAATTGTTCCTGCAGCATAGCCGGAATCTGCCATAAGAGCTTCAGCTTCATGAACTTTGAAACGTTCTCCTTTATATTCAAAATAGGTTGACGGAAATGGATTAAAAGCTCTGATTTTGCGTTCCAAGACTTCCGCTGATTGAGAAAAGTCTAAATGAGTTTCTTCTTTTTCCAATTTAGAAGCATAGCAAGTAAGGGTTTCATCTTGCTTTTCGTGCTTGAGAGAAGAATAGTTTTTCAAAGCTTCCATAATCAAGTCTGCCCCCATTTGAGAAAGCGCATCATGAAGCTCACCGCCTGTGGTAGTATCGGTAATTTCCACTTCTTTTTTGAGCAACATGTCACCGGTGTCAAGTCCCTCGTCCATCTGCATAATAGTCACACCGGACTTTTCATCGCCCATTTCAATTGCGCGTTGAATCGGAGCTGCGCCGCGCCAACGCGGTAACAAAGAAGCATGAATATTCAAGCATCCATTAGGACAAGCATTCAAAATTTCTTTAGGCAAAATCAAACCATAAGCGACAACAACTGCAATATCCGCTTGAAGATTTTTAAATTTTTGTTGTTCTTCTGCATTGCGCAAAGTTTTTGGCGTACGAACTTCAATTCCGAGCTCTTCCGCTTTGAGATGAACCGGAGTTTTGGTTTCTTTTTGTCCGCGACCGGCTTCTTTAGGCGCACGTGTATAGACACAAATAACTTCGTGTTCTTTAACCAATTTCTCCAAAACAGGAACGGAAAAATCTGGTGTTCCCATAAAAACAACTTTCATAATCTTCAATCTCCTTCATAAATTTGCTTTATTGTAAAAAATTTATATAAATAAGCAAGCAAAATTAAACTTTAATTTAACACAAAAATTTGCTATCATGTGTCTATAAAAGGGACATAAAGATGGTCAAAGTATTAAAAACAAACGCAGGCTTTTTTCTGGCATTCAAAGATGATGTAACTTTGAGTGATGATGAGTTGATAAAATATAAGCAAAACAAGTTCAACAAAAGCTACAATGATTATGACTATGAAGAATTTTCAAAACAATTTCCCAAAGCCGATTTCAGATTAACGGATATGTTGCAAAATGAACTTCCACACGGTCGCATTCAGCAAAAATATTTCAACCAAATTTCCGATATGCAAAACCTTAAAGAAGATATGTCCGAACTGGAAAAAAAACTAACCATTATGCTTGGTTTTGCAAATATAAATTAGAACAAAAAGATTTACCCCCACCGTTTAACAAACAAAACACCCCTATTAAACGAATTGTTAGTTTTTATTATCCCGAATTTGATGAACAAACACAAGAAGTGGTCTGTTACAATCAAAATCACGATAAAATTAATATTGCCAATGAGGTCGGACATCACAACTTAAACGTTGTTCACATAATTGATAAAGTTTTTATGCTTCCGCAAGAATTTAAAGATACCCTCAGTAAAACAAAATATACCCCTAAAGACAGAAAGATAATTTTCTTTTTAAGTAGTCTAATTTCTGACTACTTAAACAAAAATGATAAGCTCTATATTACCAGCCATGAAATGAAGCATGCACAATGCTATTTGTATAAGTGTAAATTAGCTGAAGAAAAAGACTATAAAGAACTCACTCCCAAACAAAGCTATTGTTACAATGAAAACAATGAAAAAGCTGCCTATATACAAGAAATTTTCACGCTTTGCGCCAACTATTTTTTAAAAGAAGAAGATTTAAGCGTATTTACTGATCGTTATTATTGGCTCAAAAACAAAATAAAAAACTTATCACCCAAACAACGAAGAGTGGTTTTGACCGATGTTGGTTCTATTGCCAATGAATCTATCAATGCATGGAATGAAAAAGCATCTCCGAGTTATATGAAAAAAATTAACGGCAAAAGCAAATTAGAAACCATCACTTTAGCTGATGCCTACTTAAAACCAGTTTTAAACATTGATGCAAGTGATAAAACTTATCTGAAATATATGAAAGACATGTTTACTTTTACAATTTATAATCCGGATAGAAAAGTTTATGAAACCACTAATGTTTTGCCTCTGATAAAAAATTCGACACAGTTGCCTAAAGCAGTTGAAAGTACCATAACTGAAGCAGAAAATATCATCAGAGAAAGACAAAGGGAGTTGCAAAAAGAAGGCATCACAAAAGAACTGATTACAAGCCTAAAAGACGGAAGCTACAAAGAACCGTTCCAACTATCACCATTATATTTTGCCAAATTGCAAAAAGGCAAGTACGAAAAATAAACATAAAAAAAGAGAGGTGCAAAAACACCTCTCTTTCCAACTGATGAAAGAAGATTATTTCTTCATCAGTTGGTTGATTACAGAAACCGCTTTGGCAAGGTCAGCTTCGGTCATTTTTTGACCGCGAGGCGATCCACCGATAGTCTCACGACCACCGAAACCTGCACCGTCTGCCAAGCCATAGGCTTCGTTGAGCGCCTTAAAGACGTTCATGAAGCCACCGACTCCCAGCAGCTCTTCAGCAACCGCCTTGTTCGGTGCACCGAAAGTCAAGGCATTTGTTGCCTCAACGAGGCTAACAACGATTGGGTTATCCCAACCAGCTGCCTCTGTCGGAGCACCTGCCTCAACGTTGCGACCATACCATTCAGCAAATCCGAACACGCGGCTGCCAAGAATGGTCATCACGTTGCCTACCTTTTCGCCGCGTTCGCGCAAATCTGCAAGTGCGGCTTCGCGACGTTGGTTCTCTGCATTTTCAGCGGCGGCAACGAATACCTGAGCGGACGGCTGTGTCAAAAGACGACGGAAGCCTTCGACAGCACAGTACGCAGCAAGCTCGTCGTTGGCATTAGCACCGAAAAGCGAATTCCATGCCGCGAGGATTGATCCCCTTGGCATTGCAATGATGTCACGACCAATCGGGTCGGTGTCCATAATTGCAATAGTCTCTGCCAAAGGCATAAGATCTTGCCCCCATGTCTTTTGCAAGAAGACCGGCATATTTTTGGCAGCCTCTGGATGAGGCAACAAACCAGCCAACGCTGCAACAGCGAAAATGCTGTCCGCATCCACGTGGTTTATAACAAACCTTGGATCCTCGGCTCTAACGCCGAAGAAATCTCTATAAGCCCGTATCGCTACGGACTCTAAATGAGACTTTGACCCGTGGTGATCCAACTCAAGAGAATCAACCACTGAAACACCCCCGAAGGAGCATTCAACGGGGCAGTATCCCTGAGCCACCAAAGACTTAACTGTTTCAATATCCTTAGAAAAAGCTATGGTAATATTAGCCATAGTGTAACTCCTAACGTTACCTTCTTTCGAATCTCAGTCGGAGTTTATGTTAAAAACCTGCATCATCCCTGGGAAAATGGCTTTCGTTCTACTCAAAATGTTTGACAAATTTGTTTTTTGGTCCCTGAGGTACTATACTTCGCTCGTTGGGAGGTTGCTAGCTTTGCAACTCTCAAATTTTTTCAAATCATCTTTTCAATACGAATCATTTTCTTACATACAATGCAGAAGATAATAATTAACAGAATTTATTTTAGCAAAATTTAGAATACCACAAATCAGCCCCTCACGCAAGAAGAATCTTTTTGTCCATTTTGGGTTTTTTTATATATAAAAAAACCCATCTTATTGATGAGCTTTTTCTTTACGCATTTTTTCAAGCTTTTTAAGAAGCATTTGCCGCTTCAATCGACTGATTCGGTCAATATAAAGAATCCCATCTAAATGGTCCAACTCATGCTGAACAGCAATGGCTAAAAAGCCTTCCGCCAAGAGTTCTTGCTCTTTGCCGTTATAGTCTAGATATTTCACTTTAACGGCAGCAAAGCGCTCTACTTCCGCACGTTGGTCGGGGACAGATAAGCATCCCTCTTCTCCGCAAACTTTTTCTTCCGATTTCCAAATAATTTCGGGATTAACCATGTAATATGGATTGGGTTCTTCATCATCATGGGCAATATCAATCACAACCACACGTTTAGACACACCAACTTGCGGCGCAGCCAAACCCACACCGGCATCGGCATACATGGTTTCTAACATATCATCCAAAAACTTGCGCATATCATCATCAACTTTTTCGACCTTCTGCGCTTTTTTCTTCAAAATCGGATGCGGATATTCATATAATTTCAAAACAGACATTTTTTTCCTTTTATTGAGTTAACGGTAGCCCAAACAATTTTCATTTTCTCTCTGCCAAATTGCTCTAGCTTCCCGTTTACTGCATTTTTAGCATTTTTAGCGTATTTCTTTTGCTATATGATCCAACAAAGCATTCACCATTTTGGGTTCATTTTTAGTGAAGAATGCATAAGCCAAATCAACATATTCTTTAATCAGCACATTGGCATCAACATCTTGCGTGTGAGCAAGTTCATAGGTAGCACAAAGGAGCAAAGCACGCAATGTGCCGTCAAAACGCTCAAAAGACCAACCTTCTTTGAGATAATGAGCCAAAGATTTTTCAATTTCTTCTTTGTGTGTATGCACACCTTTGGTCAACTCGGTAAAATAAGCCGTATCCATAGCGCCGACTTCAACCAATTCTTCACGATCGTTGCCCTCATCTTCAATCACATAGCGACCGACTTCGCCGTTAACAAAGTCTTTAATCACTTCATCTACGGGCAGTTGACCATATTCAATCATATAAGTAGCTTGCACGGCGGCCAAACGAGCACCGGATTTCATTTTAATTTTTTCAGAAATAAATTTAGCCATTATTCATCATCTCCTTCATTTTGATGTTTGGGCTTGGCAAACTGATCAATAGTTTCAACAAAATCTTCAAAATCTTTCACTTCACGAAAATCTTTATACACCGAAGCAAAGCGGATATAAGCAATATGGTCAAGATTAGAAAGCGCATCCATCACATATTGTCCGATTGTAGTAGACGGAATCTCTGCTTCTCCTGTCGTTTCCAAACGACGTTGAATAGAGTTCACAATTTTTTCCACACGTTCGGGTGTAACCGGACGTTTTCTAACCGCAATCTGAATGGAGCGAGCAAGCTTGTCTCTGTCAAAGGGTGTTTTTTCACCATTTTTTTTGACAACGGTCAATTCTCTAAGCTGAATACGTTCAAAGGTTGTAAACCTTGAGCCGCATTCCGGACATTCACGACGACGGCGAATGGCGGTATTATCATCGGCATTACGAGAATCTTTAACCTGCGTATCATCACAACCGCAAAACGGACATTTCATGCTCTTAACTCCTACCCTGTTTTATCAGAGCTTCGGTAACTTTATACAATTCGGAAGAATATCTTGCTCCTTTTATAAGGACAGTATCATTATTTTGCAAGCACTTATTTAACAAAAATTCATCCAAACCATCTTTATTTTCAAAATAATGTTGTTCAACCGTAGGCGGAAGTTCTGCAAGCATATCTTTCATTTCCGGACAAACGCCGATAACCACGTCTAAATGAGATTGCGCTGCAACCTTGCCGATTTCAATATGTTGAGATTTAGAAGTATCGCCAAGTTCGGCCATTTTTCCAAGAACAGCAATTTTGCGACCTTCAGTTTTCATTTTGGCTAAAGATTGCAAAGCGAGCTTCATCGCTTCAGGCTGACCGGAATAACTATCGTCAATCAGGGTGTAAGTTCCTTTGGCAAATTTGAGTTTCCATTGTTTGCCACGACCATCCAATGCACCAAAATCTTTGATATATGAGGCGGCTTTTTCAACATCCAAGCCCAATTCTTTAGCCACGCTTAAAACGCACCAAGCATTGTAGAGATAATGCTCCCCTTCAGTAGCTGTTTCAAAAGCCACATCTGGGTGATTATCTTTACCAAACTCAATCACTTTGGCGCCACGTTCCGAAGCGCGTTTTTCTAAAATATCGGCAAAATTGGTATCTTCATTGATAAATGCCGTACCACCTTTTTTCAAACCCTGAAAAATTTCGGCTTTAGCTTCGGCAACACCTTCAAAATTTGGAAAGAACTCAATATGCATCGGATAAACATTGGTCACAATCGCCATATCGGGCTTAACCCAGTTGACCATCTTGGCAATTTCACCTTTAGCACTCATACCCATTTCAATAATGGCATATTTAGCATTCAAATCCATATTGCAAAGAGTGTATGGTACGCCAACAAAGTTATTAAAATTACCGCTGGTCGCATAAACCGGTGCAAATTTTGACAAGATAAACTTGAGTTCTTCTTTGGTGGTGGTTTTGCCGGCACTTCCCGTCAAACCGATAACCGTACCTTTGAATCGAGAACGAACATAAGCCCCGATTTTACCATATGCTTCCAGAGTATCGGACACAACAATCTGGCGCACAGCAGGAATTTCTTTAAACAATTTGCTTACAACAACAGCTGCGGCACCTTTGGCCAAAACATCAGGCACAAAGTCGTGTCCGTCAAATTTTTCACCTTTAATGGCAATAAACAAATCACCTTTAACAATGTGGCGGCTATCGGTAGAAATATTTTCAATATCCACATCCACAACGTTAGATGCCGAACAAACAATCTCGGCAATTTTTTTAGTATTTAATTTTATCATTTTTTTCCTCTGTCATAAATAATGATAAAGTATAAGCAAAATTTGTTAATTTTTAACTACTTTTTTAAATCAAAATTAACTTTTTGCTTATTATTCTCATCTTTCTTGAATTGAGGAAAAAAATGTCTGAACAAAATGTTGCCTTTGAAATAAGTGTGATTGAAGCTTCGTTAAGTATGCTTAACGATAATGAAAAGCTGCACCTTAATAAAAAGCAAAGCCTTAAAGCTCGTATCGCCAAAATAAAGCAGGCACCTAAAACCAAGAAAATTAATTTTGTTGCAGAATATCAAGATTTAAGGAGCAAACTTTCACCTTTCTTTTCAAAAGATGAAACACCTGAAATTTTGTTCCGACCACATCAAATCGGCATCATCACCCCAATAAAAAACTATAGGAAGTTTCCCTTATTGCAAATAAATCCGTTACTTTGCAATTTAAAATATGCTGACTTTGAAAAGACGGCTTTAGCTCTGTATGCCGATGATATTACATCTTTTTGCATTGTTAACCCAAAGCAGATTAAAAACATTCCGGAAATATATCAGCTCATTAGAAATGCTAAAAGCATACAAAAAAATAAATTTTATTATATTTATGATATGGACGAGTTCAAACAAATCAAAGCCAAAATTTTGAAGAATTTCAAGAAAATAGGCTCAAACTTTCAAGCTTCATGTCAAAGTTTTTATTTACAAAACAAAAAGGTAAAAGAAACAGAAATCAGTCTAAGCCCTTATCAGAGATATTGCTTGGTCAACAACCCTAAATATATTTTTGATGCGAACAAACCTGATATCAGACATGATATTGAAATGACTGATATGCAAATAAACCAGACTTTACAACTTTTCCGTAGCAAACCAAACAATTTCAAAGAAAATTTGATATCTCAATTGAGCAACGAGCAAAAACGCAAATAGCAAATCATCTTGATTAAATTCAATTTAAATGCTAGTTACTTAAGTGTCTTAAGTAACTTTATGTTTAATTTTTAAAATTTGTACTATTATGAAAAATTTTAGTTTTTTGGCTTTAATTGCCACAGTTTTATGCTTGGTTGGTTGCGGTCCGAAAGAAACACAAACTCCTCTTGGTGCAACAGGTGAATATGTTCTGTATAGCAAAAGTGATGTTCCAGGAAAAGTCGGCATCAAAAAAGCTAACGGAGTTGCTGTTACCCCTAATGTTTATAGTAAGATAGACTATGAACAAGGATTGTTTATCGCTCAGTTAGATGACAAATGCTTGCTTCTAACCCCGGAAAACAAAGTCTCTCTGCAAAGTTCGACCCCAATTTCGTATAACAAAAACATGAAATGTTTTGAAACGAAAGAAGGCAACAAATCTACATTCTTCTTTGCTAAAGAAAATGGGAAAGTATCCGGCATTTTTGAAAATTACGGACTTGATGAGAACCAAAATCTTCTGGTTAAAGAAAACGGAAAGTTCGGCGTTTATACACAAACAGGAAAATTACTTATCCCAATTAGCAATGAAATATTGCTGATTGACAAAGGTAATTATATTGCTCTGAACAGCAAAAACGCAAAATTACCTATGCTTAACGATAAAGGTAAAATTATCAACTGGAGCCGTGTAAAAATCACCTCTTTTGACAAAGATGGTAAGGAAGCTAAAGCACCGAGCTTAGCGCAAGTAAAAAAACTGATAAAGTAAACTAAATTCATCTAAAAAAGTCTGTAACCAATAAAGTTACAGACTTTTTTTTGCTTTTACAAATCTTTATAAATTGGGAATTGATTACAAAGTGCAATCACTTTTTCTCGTATTTGCGGAATAACAATTTCTGAAGTTCCGTTAACAAGAGAATCCATCACATCGGCAATCCAATCTGCCACTTGAATAAATTCTTTTTCTTTAAAACCTCGGGTTGTTGCTGCCGGAGAACCAAGACGGATTCCAGAAGTTACTGTCGGTTTTTCAGGGTCAAAAGGAATAGCATTCTTGTTGCAAGTCATATGCGCTCTTTCCAAAGCTAGAGCCACAACTTTTCCGGTCAGTTTTTTTGGACGCAAATCAACCAAAATCAGGTGTGTATCTGTTCCGCCCGACACCAAATCAAGACCGCGTTCTTGCAAGCGTTTACCAAGTGCTTTAGCATTTTTAATCACCTGTGCTGCATAGGCTTTGAATTCATCGCTCAAATCTTCTTTGAAGCAGACTGCTTTAGCCGCAATCACGTGCATAAGAGGTCCGCCTTGAGTTCCGGGGAAAATAGCTGAATCAATTTTTTTAGCAATATCCGGATTATTGGTTAAAATCATACCGCCACGGGGACCGCGAAGTGTTTTGTGCGTGGTGGTCGTAACAACATCGGCATATTCTAACGGATTTGGATGCACGCCACCGGCAACCAAGCCGGCAAAGTGTGCCATGTCAACCATTAAATAAGCCCCTACCCGATTGCAAATTTCACGAAAACGAGCAAAATCAACTTGACGAGGATAAGCCGAACCACCGGCGATAATAAGTTTGGGTTTATTTTCAATTGCCAAACGCTCCACTTGGTCATAGTCAATCAAGCCAGTATCTTTGGTAACGCCATAAGCTACAGCATTGAGCCATTTTCCGGAGAAAGAAACCTTTGCACCGTGCGTCAAATGTCCGCCAGCATCCAAAGACATTCCCATAATGGTATCGTTCGGCTGAAGCAGAGCAACATAGACGGCTGTATTGGCTTGTGAACCCGAGTGAGGTTGCACATTGACAAATTGGGCATTGAAAAGCTTTTTAGCGCGTTCTATAGCCAAGTTTTCTACCACATCAATAAATTCACATCCACCATAATAACGTTTAGCAGAATAACCTTCAGCATATTTATTGGTAAGAATGGAACCTTGTGCCTCTAAAACCGCTTTAGAAACAATATTTTCAGAAGCAATCAGCTCAATTTGCTCTTGTTGGCGTTTGAGTTCGTTTTGAATGGCATCAAAAATTTCAGAATCTTCTGCAGACAATTTTTTTTCAAAATCCATAGAAGCCTCCTATGCATCAAGTTTATCAAGACGATTCTGATGACGACCACCCTCGTATGCAGAATTTAAGAAAATATCGATTCTTCTGATAACATCTTCAGTTTTCATCGTACGACCGCCAAAAACAAGAACATTTGCATTATTGTGTTTGTGAGCCATTTCGGCAGTAAAATCATCATAAAGAAGTGCGGCACGGATTCCCTTATGGCGATTTGCTGCGATGGAGATTCCGATTCCTGTTCCGCAAATAAGGATTCCCAAATCGGCGCGTTTGCTCAAAATTTCAGCCGTTAAAGTATCTGCAATATCAGGATAATCGCAAGATTCGCTGGAATGAGTGCCTAAGTCTTCAAGGTTAATGCCTTGTTTTTTATAATAATCTATGAGGTTTTGTTTAAGTTCAAAACCACCATGATCAGAAGCGATAACAATTTTCATATGATTCTCCTTATAAAACTGAAATAATCATAAAGGTTGAGGATATAAATGCAAGAAATATAAGTGGTGTGCAAAACCAAGAGATTGATTTTTAAAGGAATAAAAAAATAATCACAAAAAAAGCAAAAAAAATTTAAAAAAGTTATTGACTATCGGTGAAAAGATTGTATATATAATTCTCGTTGAGTGAATGAGGAACTCAAAGTTGAGGTATCAATTGGCCGGTTGGCAGAGTGGCTCATGCAGAGGACTGCAAATCCTTGTACATCGGTTCAATTCCGGTACCGGCCTCCAAAATTTCATTCAATACCGCATTATTCCGGCTTAGCTCAGCGGTAGAGCAATCGGCTGTTAACCGATCGGTCGCCTGTTCGAATCAGGCAGCCGGAGCCATAAAAAAGATCCCTTCCTTGTGAAGGGATTTTTTTTATGCTTTTTTCATCTGATAAAAAGTTATTTAAAATAAATAGTAGTATTTATAGCGTGATAGTTCGCAACAAACTTCTACTCTCAGTAACTGCCCATAAATTATTAATTTGATATGCAACATTTCTTATAAAATATTTAATATACTCCTATAAATTTTATGCCATATTGAAAGTTCTTTAAAATCACTTTCAGGTATTGTAAAATCAGACATAGGCGGAAGCACTTTATTTATATATTCAATATCTTGTAAACAAGGTAAGCCACAATCATTCATAAACTTCTTAAACTTATCGAATTTTTTAGAAAAACTTTCATTAAAATTTTTATAACTTATATTATTGTATATTTCTTCAATATCATATATATCATCGGACGCTTTAACTGAAGGAATATCAAAATATTCAGTTAATTCACGAGTGCGAGAATCAACAACTTCTACAACCGAAGGAATATTAGATAATATTGGAACAATATTACCATGAATTCTTGTTCCGTATGAAAAATTTATTTTTTGATTTTGTAAATCTTGAACCCAAGATTGATAATTACAATACAATTTGACATGATTGTTTTGCAGTAAATTTTCAATATGTTTTAATTTTATATTTTTTAAATCTTTTCGTTTAATTTCGTTAAATCTGTATAAAAATTTATATAATTCATCCTGACACACAAATATTGCATCATTATATTTATCAAAATATTTTTTATAAAAAGATTTACGAAGCATTCTGTTTCCGTTAAATGCTATTTTAAGGTGTTCTTGAGGAACTACATCTACCCTCAAATCTCTACCATTTTGGAATATAGATGGACATCCTATAACATCATAGACATCTTCATTTAGGCCTAACTTTTTTAAACATTCTGCCGTAAAATATCCACGGAGCCCTATTTTCCCGTTAGTTTTTGCTACCGCATTTACAAAATCTTTAATTAATTTTCCATACTTGTCTAAAAAATCAAATGAATAATCAAAATCACTTTGTGCTCCGGCCCCTAAAACATATACGGGAATCTTTAATTTTTGAATATAATTGATAAAATTTGGAACAAAAAATTTCATCGCATAAGAACAAAAAATGTTAGCAGGAAGAATTATTATGCAATCAAATTTTTCATTAATTTCCGGTATATATTTTTCAAAGCATGTTTGGTTATGATATAAATCATAGTTATATTCAACCTTCACATCCTTACATAAAAGCATCTTTTGTACTGCATACTCAAAAACATTATTTCCGCTATTAAAGCCTTGTTTTTGCATAGCAGTTATGTAATTTAAATTATAATCAAAATTAACAAATTGATTTTTATTTAAACAAAGTAAAATTTTCTTTTTCATAGCTTATCTTTCTGAATTTTAAATATGGGTAATAGATTACAAAGGTAAATATATTTTCTACCTTTTTTGTTTTTTATGTTCAAAAACGGAATAAAGCCAAATAATTTGATTTCTGTTTCATTACATTTATTTTCATATTCATTACGATAAGCAGGATATTTATTAGAATTTTCCAATCGGATTTTTTGAGCCATATTTCTTATTTTGTTTCTTTGCTTTTGAGAAGTATTTCCAACATATCTTCTATACATAACCAAAGGCTCTTGGATGTTATAAAGCTCCGTAACATTCATAAGGTCTGAACATAATTTATAATCTTCAGCCGGAGAATATTCTTCTTTATATCTGATATGATGCTCATCTAAAACAGATTTTCTTATCATACATGCCGTATGTGATATATAATTATCTGCTGTCATCATAATCCTAATATCTACATCTGTTTCAGGTGTTTTAAAAATATCTTGCTTATCACCAAACCACTTTTCCCAACCACTGACTAACCCAATGTTGGAGTGAGTATCCAAGATATCAATCTCTTTTTCTAAACGTTGCGGCAAAGAAATATCATCATGATCGAATATGGCAATATATTCCCCGCTTGCCATGTCTAACAACTTATTACGACTTGGCGTTATTCCCATATTATGTTTGTTTTTTGCATAAACGATACGTTTATCATCATAACTTTTTACAAATTTTTCCAACTCTTTATTATCAGGAGAATCATTTAAGATTATTAACTCAAAGTCTGTAAATGTTTGAGATAATATACTTTCAATACTCTCTTTTAGGTGCTCTAAATTGGTATTATAAATCGGCATCAAAACAGAAACTTTTGGACTTACCATTTTAATCTCCCAATAAGTCATTAACTTTTGTGATAAATTCAGACTTATCAAATCTGTTCATATGTTGTGTTGCTTTGTTAATATATTTGGCTTTATCAATCTTCTTATTTTGATATCTTTGTAAAATTTCAGAAAGCATTTGAGCGTTACTAACCTTAAATAAGATACCGCTGTCTCCGTTTTCTAAAATTTCATTCGGTCCATCTTCACAATCACTGGAAATAACCAACGTTTGACATATTTGTCCTTCAATCAAAACAGTCGGTAATCCTTCATTAAAAGAACTCAAGATTAATGCCTCTGCATTTTTCATCCACTGAAACGGATTAGATTTATTGCCAAGTAAAAATATTTTATCTTCTAAGCCCCATTGCTTAACTTGATTTTTATAATATTCAAACAAATCACCATTACCTAATAAAACCAAGTTAATAGATGATTTTGTTTTTTCATAAAAATCTTTATAAGCGTTAAGCATTGTTTGAATATCTTTATCTGCGCAAACTCGTCCGACATGCAGAAAATATGGCTGATATTTTTTCAACTCAGCATTGCTTTCAATAGCCTTTTTTTGAATAGCCTCAATATCAAAAGGATTTCTGATTACCCAAACCTTATTCTGGGCACTTGGAAAACGAAAAACAAGCTGTCGCTTAAAGCTTTCTGTCAAACAAACAATTTTGTCATAAGACAATAATTTATACGTTTTAAACTTATTCTTTTTCAAAAAACGGCTAAAAGCACCATGTATCCAAACTATTTTCTTTTGATGAGAATAAGACTTAATATCGCATACTTTTGATGAGCCATTCTTAAAATCTATCAAATAATCATAGCTTTCAAAATCTGGAATGTATTTTCCGATATTCCTTAAAAGATAAAGATTTAAGTTTTTCTTGAAAAAATATATTAGTTTCTTAAATCTGTTTTTAGGCTTATTCTCACCAACCAAATGCCAAATATCATTGCTATCAAGTTGCTTTATGCTTGGATTTATTTGTTTGTAAAGATGATTTTTCTCTAAATATCCGCTCCAAACTACCAAAATTTCATATCCTTGTGCAGACAATTCATTAAGTGTGGTCACCAATACCTGCTCCACCCCACCTACTATAAAATCTTTTACAAAAAATATCAGTTTCTTTGACATTGTTTTTTCTCTTCTGGTCTAACCTTTTGTTATATCTACAAAATGTTATTTAAAATCTTTTTGCTTATTGCTTGTAAATCTTCAGTTTCTGTGTTGTATTCTTTGATTGTTTTTTTTGATATGTTAGGAAGGTGAAAAACTGAATATTTTTTTATAGCCATATCTGCAGAATAACCTATCTTTTTATTTTTAAATGACGTATATAAAATATCCATAGGAACTTTGGTTGCCGTCAGCAAAACAGATAAACCACTTCCTAAGGTGATAATATGTTTGGCTTTTGACGCCAGATAAAAAGTTTCATCAACATCAAAAAAAATCAATTTTGAATGTTCAAAAGCATATTTATCTGAATTTGTATTTATCAGAATATCATAATTTTTTTCTTGTAATTTCTTTACTATGTTTTCCCAAAATTCAATAGGCAAATTTTTCAGTGATGAAGCTTCAGGACATAAAAGCACAAAATTTGGCTTTAGTTTTATTTGAGCAATTTTCTTTTCTGTGTTTATTTTGGTTGATTGCAAAATTAACGGAGATTTTATTTTGGCATTATTGGGTATTCGGCAACATTTCTTAATATATGAAAAGAAATTTTGCTTATTATGTAATAACATATTCTCTGCAATTCTTGGCGTTGAGCAAAAAAAGCGTTGACCATTATATTTAATTAATACATCTTGTGTATTACCCAAATCTTCAGAAAATACTTCGTGAATATCACTTTGATTTAATTTTACAAAGCAGATATCAATCTCGTTTGATAAAAACATTTTATAAAGATTTATTTGATATGGTTTCCAAGCTATCAATAATGGTCTTTTTGACTTTTGGGCTTTTATCCTTTCTTTCAGAAACATTAATTCAACAAAACTTTCCCCCATATTATGACGTAATATATAAATATCATCATAATTCGGAGAAATATTACGCTGAATTTTTTGTAGCCATTTTTCTCTCCAGCTATATTTAAAAATGGGTATATTAAAAAGTTTAAGTTTTTTCTTATTATATCGTAAAATAGGAATTCCTAAAACAGAAAGTTTCCAACAATGTCTTTCATTCTCTTTGTAGCGAACAATACCTCCTAATATATAATATTTTTTATTAAATCCACCGTTATTTTGAAATTCTATGTCTAGTTTATATAATTTCTGTCCTATGTGGATTTTTTTCATCAAATGTTCTTGTTTTAAAGACATTTCATTATCAATATTGTTATCCGGGAATATTTTAGAAACATCAAAAATATTTTTAAAAAGCATATACCAAAATTTATGTTCCTCTTTGTCCTTTTTTATAGCAAAAATATATTTTATTTTTTCCATAAAATAATTGCGCTTCATGCTATCGATATATTTTTGTAAATCTGGAGTAAAATCCATATCTTCCCATATAAATTGTGATATGTTCCAATTTTGGAGTAAAATTTCATTAACTCCGGTATTTTGAATAAAAGGAAATGATAAGGAGTTTATTTCTCTTTTCAACATAGCCGGATATATTGCATATAATCTTTTACCAGCTCCAACTAATACATCACACAAACCAGAACGTAATGAAAAGACATAAGCACAATTTAATCCCAAGGCGACAACATCTTCCAAAGATAGACCTAAATCAAAAGCACAAATACCGTGATTAATTTTATACTTTTTGCTATTAACAATAATTTTATATCCTTTAGCATGGACTTTATCGGCAATAATATTCCAAAATTCAGGTGCTAATTCCGTTGCCGTTGCCGCTTCTGGAGCGAATAAGACTATTTTATCTAATGTTGAGATATTTTCTAATTTTTTTAGAACTTCATGATGCAGTGTGAGTCTTTGCGTGGGTATTGAAAATTTAAGTTTATCATCTAGTCCTAAATTTTTTAGCCATCTAAAACACCAGAAATGAGGATAGTTTATAAAAAAATAAAAAAGATTTTCACAAACAAAAGGCTTACCTATAATGGGAACACAATGGAATAATGCCTGGAAAGTATTATTTTCAAGACAATCAATATCTGCATTGTCAATATTTTTATCAAAATATTCTTGTTTATATGTAATATTCTTTTTTACAATTTGATCCAAATCATAAACAGAATAATTGTCAAATCCAAACATTTTCATTAAAAATGCATGCTGAGGCCGCACAATGAAATGCAATTTTTTACCAAAAGTACGCTCAAACTCATCTTTTAAAGCTATGGTATAAAATACATCACCCAAATGTTTATGCAAGACAAGATTGTATTCATTAGGTTTGCAGAGATTATTTATATCGTTATAAAAAAGAAATAGAGTATTATAGTCAATCGACATTTTTTATTTACCTTATCTGAAAAGTGAAAATGTTTCTATTTTTTTTCTTAAATTTGCTAGTTTTTCTGTATTCGTAGCTTTATAAGCTTCTTCTTCTATCGTAAGCTTTACATTTTCTAACATGTATATTTTTAATTCCTCTATATCTATTTCATTCGGTGCAAAATCAACTTTACCATGTATTAACTCATCAATGCTATAACATTTAATAATACCATCAAAAATATCATATCTTGGATCATTATCACTTCTTTTAATAACAATTGTTGGAATACCCATTGCAATACAAGGAGATGCGATATGAATTCTATCTGTAATAACTAAAGTGGCCTCTTCTTTTAATCTATCTAAATACTCTTGGGTATAAGGAAGAATATCTACATTCTCTATCGTTTGAAATGAAAACTCTCGTATTTGATTGATATCGAATTCTGGACTAAACAAAACACTATTAGCTTTAATATCTAGAGGTAAAACTTTATCCAATGTCTTATATATATGAGGAAAACAACTAATAAAAACTTTTTCTTTTATAGGCTTATTATCTCGTTTAGGTAAAGTTAAAGTTAGACATCTTGAAAAGTAAGCATTCAATCCTAAAGATCTTAAGAAAAGCATTGTTCTTTTATCTCTGCACCCAATTGATTTATCTTTTAGATAATGTGGAAAACGTTGTATAAAATATTTCCATAAATTTTCACTACCATTAGCTTGTGATGCGTATTCCATACAACCACCTAGATGAAAGCCTATAAATATAGGAAAAAGATACTTATTAGGAAAACAAAATTCTGAAATTGGAAAGAATCCTTGCATTATACAAATTTTTGAGAATCCATCATTAGAAACATAATTCAGTAAGTTATCTCTATCCCAATATTCGTACGAAATATCAGAATAATTATGCAATACAGCATTCCGTGTTGCAATAGTTTGCACATAATCGCCTAAATTGATAATGTTTTCACCTTCCAAGGCATGAAAAATAGCTTGAGGGTAAGAAAAAAATACAAATTGCTTATTATGAGGAAGAGATAAAATTCTTTCTTCTGGTAAAGAATTGATAAAATATTGAGACATTTTTACCAAATGAGCGTTTGCAAAATCAACATTATTACTAACTATAGAAATTTTATGTTGTAATTCTTCATGATTTTTTTTTAAGTCAAATAAAATCTCTAATATATTTTTATATTCATTTTTATTCCATTTTTTTATATAAGATAGAATAACATTGTTAAAAAATTTTTTCATAAGAATTCCTCATTTTATACTTTAATAATTTTAGTTTGATTTACAAAAGCGATTATAAATAAAATGTGTTAAACCAACATCTTGACAGGTCATATTTTTTCTCAATGACTCGACTATTTCTTGATAGCTTCTGCCGTTACGTTTGTTGCCAAACATTCCGCTTGCTGTACCACAGATAAACTCTTCAACCCCTTTATCGCTCCACTTTTTGATAATTTCAGGTCCTACCTGCCCATCCAGAGCTATTTGAAAATTACGATTTTTCATTTGGATAAGTTGGTGAATTTTAAATTCGACTTCAGGTATTGCTTTTTGGCCAGCAAATCCGGGGGTGACTCTCATCACCAGAAGTTTATTGATATCCGGCAGTAAGTATGCAAAATCATCTATATTTGTTGATGGATTAACTACTAAACCAACTTGTTTACCACTTTTCCTTATAGTATCCAGATGTCTTTCGACATTGCCTGATTCATAATGCACATAAATAATATCTGCACCATTCTTTATTGCATAAGGAATGTGAACTTCAGGATTTTTTACCATTAGGTGAGCATCAAGCGGTTTATCAGTTAATCTTCTAACAACAGCAAAATCATGCCATGATAAAGCAAAATTAGGAACAAACTCACCATCCATTATGTCCATATGGAAGATATCAACACCTGCTCTATCAAGAGCAGTTATCTCCTTTTCCAAATTACCAAAATCGGCGCACATAATGCTTGGTGACAAAATCTTTTTCATTTACTTTGTCCTTTTGGGTGTTGCTATAATCCATTCGGCATCTGACGTATCTAAGCTTTCATTTCTTTCAAGTAAAATTGCTGTTCCTGGGAAAATTTTGATGCCGTTAAACTCTTTTTCTCCTTTCAGCATTACCGCAAAAGAAAACATATCCGCAACATTGGTAAAATTGTCTTTACCTTTCAAATGACGCGTAAAATACATTCTTTCTTCAATTGGTTCATCATCATTATAATTTCTGACTTTTGATTTCTTAGTCACATCTAGGCTGGCCAAAGCTTTTTCTAATTGCAGAGGGCGTTTATTTCCGTTTTTGTCTTTACGGTCATAATCCCAAAAGCGATAAGTCTTTTCACAATTTTCTTCAATCTCAAAATGCAAGCTACCAGCTGTTGCCGCGTGAAGAGTTCCGGCTTCTACATACAAGTAGTCATTTACAGAGCATGGCATCATATCTAGGGTTTCTGCAATTTTTCCATCTGCAATTTTTTGTTTCATTTCTTCTATGCTTTTAGCTTTACAACCATTGTACATTTTTCCGCATGTAGGCGCTTCTAATGTGAAGAAAGATTCATTTTTACCGTACGGTTTATTTTCCAATATTTTTGCCATTTTATCGTCAGGATGTACTTGTATGGATAAATCATCATCAGCTTCAACCAAAGCCATTAAAATTGGTAGTTCTTCATAATTATCTAATCCATATCGGGTTCTGTTTTCTAAAAACCATTGATGTAAGTCTTTTCCTTTATCTGGACCTGAAATTATTTCATTGCGGAATTCTTCAGTATCTATAGCTGAATATAAGTGTCCGATTTTTGTTGAATTACTTCCACTATAAGGAGTCAATTTAGCACCACCCCAAATAGTTTCATGTACAATAGGTTTTAAGATTTGCATTACATTCTCCTTATTTATTTTCATCAATTTTAAAACTTATTTTTTCAAATCCTTCATTGCGACAAGGTGTTAATGCGTAGGCACAACATAGTCCGGATGGTTTATTATCATTAATTAAAACTCTTTCTCCTTGAGGCATGTTAAAAAGTATTTGATTGTATCTAACTTGATATTTATCTAAAAATTTTTTTGTTTTCTCAGGAGCAAAATCTTCAAAACGAGCAGTAAGAATTAAAACATAATCTTCTTCAGGAATTGATTTTAAGAATTCAAGTGCTCCCGGTAACCACTTATCTTCACCGGTTTTATAACCATTATGTTCAACCAATGTTCCGTCAAAATCCAAAATCCAAGTATGAGGAAGTGGTGAAAGATTCAAAAATTTATTCATCGCCATATTCCTTCAACCACTGATTGAACAAAAGTGTGCCATTATAAAAAGCAACACACATTGAATCAAAATCTTCCCATGCGTGACTTGCCAAAGATAGCCATATAATTGAGTGAATTAGCTTAATCTCTTTAATGTTTGCCTCTTGTGCTGGGATAGATTGTAATAAATATTCTGTTAAATCTTCCCAGCCACCGCTATGTATTTTAAAAGATACACTTTCACTAATATCTAAGTCGAAATTTTTAATGTTGAATTGATCAAAATTACCAGCTATTGCATAGTAAACTTTTGCCCAATCATAACGAACATCACCTAAAATTTGAGATTTTCCAAAGTAACCACGAGCATCTATGAAATAAATTTTTCCAGACTTATCAATCATAGTGTTTGTTAATTGGCAATCTCCATGAATTGGATGATATGTAGAAATATTCATCAAATTTTTAAGAACTGCATTTCTTAATTTGTGGGGATAACGCAATACATTAAAGCATTTTTCATTGTTAATTGTAATCATTTCATCAAAAGCAAAAGGTAAAGCAGTCTGAATTGTTCTCAAACGTAAAATAGTTTTTTTAAAATATTCTGTGTAGATATCCCATGCAGATGAAGGTTTAGCTTCATAGCTATGCATTTCAGAAAGTGCAGATATGATTTTTGATAACGTTGTTTTTTGTTGTTTTTTATCTAAATCAGCAAGAAAAATGTTAGTGCCATTTATATATTCAAGCGTTAATGGTTGAGTAGAATAAACTTTAGGTACGGCGGTAAACCCATACTCATTCATTTTACTATACCATGTGTTTTCTCGCTCAATCAGTTTTACGGCTTCATTTGTTAGTCCTGTCTTAACAACTTTTCCGTCGATAAATTCAATTTTGTTATATGGTCGACAACGATTTGCTGTCGTATTTATCCTATTGAATGATTCAAGCGTACCTATATCAATACTTCCACTTAAAGAAATGGGATAAAGACGTATATTTTTTTGAGACAACCAATTTGTAAAAGATCCTTCTTCAGGAAAATCGTCAAACCAAGATTTATTATTAAAAATATAAAGTCCGGCAACTCCATATCCCCTTTTTTCCTCTTTTACTAGTTTTCCGTCAATCAAACTCCAAGAACAAGGAAAATCAGCTACACCAACTTGGCATCCTTCTTTAATTTCGGTAACAGAAAAACTATCTGATAATATTATATCTGACCAGATAAGCATAAATGGTTCATTGTTCGGGATATAAGCAATGGCTTCTTTTATGCCAGAAGCATTGCCTTTTTTATTTGCTTTAATAAGCATATAATTTACGTCTTTGGCAAAAGTAGATAAATATTTATCCATAATATCAAATTTATAATCTCCGATGATTATAAACTCGTCATTTGGATATTTTTTAAATAAATGAAAAAGAATAGGCATATGTCCTACTGATATCAAAGCCTTTGGTTTTGATGCTGTTAAATTTCCCATTCTTGTTCCTAAACCACCAGCCTGAACAACAATTTTCATAATTTTCCCCTTTTCTTTTGTTTTCCAAATATTTAAATTTTCCAAATTTAATAAGGTTATTTGCATACCCTCGTAAAAGAAATTCCACGTCTTCTAGCAAATGCGTAGATGGATGCACGATTAATGCCTAATTTTCTGGCTATTTCAGACTTTGAAATGCCAGCTTGAAGCATTTTTAAAATTTCAGTTGAATTATTTTCTAATTTTGATTTGACTTTTGCGCCAAATGGGCGACCAAGCTTTTTGCCTTCTTTTTTGCGTTGGCTTAAAACTTTTCTTGTTGATTGAGAAATCAGATTACTACGAATATCAATAGCAACATCCATCCCTTTAAAAAAATCACCGGTCAGATTGTTTTGATCAAATCTATAACCATCTTCAATAGAAAAGAGTTTCAGATTTCTTTCTTGGCAAAATTGAAGATTATCTTTTATATCTTGCAAATAAGGACCAATGTTACTGATTTTATTAATAATGATACCTTCACAATCAGAAACTATAATGTTTCTAACATTCTTAAAATCATTATCCGCATGGACACACCCCAAAACAAAACCTTGCTCTTTTGCAAAAGAGTTAAGATTCTGATATTGATCAGCATAGTCCGTCTGATCATTATTATTTTGTATGTATCCAATAAACATTTAATCACAATCTTCAAAAATCAGCGATTGTGAATAGAGCTAACCAAACATAACCCCTTATATCAAATAAAACCCTTTATTTTCTAAGTATTTAAATAAAAATTTTTTTATCTTGCAATTATAATTAATCTATGTAAGATTGACTCCAAAATATATAAAATAAACGCTCCTTTTTGAATGTACCTAATTTTCAATCCACTTTTCTATTTGTATTTTATCTGTTCTTATAAATAATTTTAGAAACATATTTATAAGGATAAAATAATGATATACGGATATATTAGAGTTAGTACAGACCACCAAAATATTGCAAATCAACATCATGAAATTGAAAATTTTTCCCAAAAACAAGATATAATCATTGATAAATGGGTTGAAGAAATAATCTCCTCTCGGAAACCCCTACACGAAAGAAAGCTAGGGAAACTCTTAAAAAAATTAAAAAAAGGAGATATTCTTATTGCAACTGAGCTTTCCAGATTAGGAAGAAATCTACTAGAAGTAATGGGAATATTACAAAAATGCTTAGAAAAAGATTGTCAGATTTGGACATTGAAAGAAAATTATCGACTAGGAGCCGATATTCAATCTAAAGTTTTAGCTTTTGCTTTCAGTTTGGCAAGCGAAATTGAAAGACAATTAATTTCTGAACGAACCAAATTATCTTTACAAAGACTAAAAGATGAAGGTAAACACCTTGGCCGACCATATGGTTCATCTTATCAAAAATTACAAAAACAACACAATAAAATAAAAGAATTAACTAAAAAAGGATTATCCAAAGCTGAAATTGCACGGAGTCTAGACTGTTCATGGTTAACCATTCATCGTTATATTCAAAGAAATTTCAATTAATTTAATTATCTATACTTTCAAGACTTCTTTTCCTCAATGGAAAGAAGTCTTTTTTATACTTTATATTTCTTTGTCTAATAACGATTTTAATATCCCAGAATTCTGAATTCTCTTATTATCTACCCTCACCTCAATCAGAGTTTGCGCTTTAACCATTGCATCTGCCGAAGATACCGAAACATCAGCAAGCATTCCGTCTTTTTCCTTTATTGGCATACTATTTTTAGTACGGGCACAATAATATGTACCGATTTTCAAGCTTCCATTCTCAAACGGAAGTCTAACTGGTGCCGAGCCAGCAAAGCAACCTGAAGTTTTCTCGCCGATAGTTTGGCTATGTGGCAACTGCGAAAGCATGAAAATAGCGCCTTCAGAAGCCGAATCACACCATTTATCTTGCAAAATATAAATGTCTCCGCTGAATTTATCTTGGGACTTTGTTTCATAATGCAACTGATGCGGACCGGCAACTTTTTTCTTTGCATCTAAAATTTCTGCTTGTTTCTGATTAACTGGTTGAATATCTATTGCCTCATAAACATCGGCATAGGACAACTCTTTTTCACCCATGCGTTCGCCAATTTCTTTAATAACTTCGGAATCTCCACCTTGATTCCCGCGAAAATCAAAAATTATATTTTGCCAATTTTGTTTTTCTTTTTCAGCAAAGAAAGCTTCAACAAACTTCTGCCGATTTTCTTTTTGCAAATTGGTATTTCCGCCAAAGGACGGAATGGCAACAATCCCTACCCTTTCTCCATTGATATTTTGGGTTGCAATCATCCACTGCGCCTGCCCGTTTTGGATTTTGAAATGCTGTGCATTTTCTAATTTCAGTTCAGTTAATTCTTCATTAGATTTATAAGCTAAATTATATGCTTTATGAGAATATTCCGGCTCTTGTTTAGCTACCAACTGCCTGCCTTTTTCATCATATAATTCAATATGATTATCCGGCACTTGTTGACTTATAAGTCTTCCTAAAGCTTCCATTTGTTTGCTCATTGGCAAAGAGCGGGCTATCTTCGCCACATTCATCAGAAAGCGCCGTTTTTGCAAAGAAATTTCACTATCATCTTTTGCTTTTTGATGATTCCATTCCGGCAAATTTTGCGCAATAAACTCTGCATATTGTAAGATAGTGTCCATATATCTTTCCTTTTTTTCAAATTATAGCTTAAAATTGCTGTTGCGTCAAAATTTTCTTGCCAAAATCAAAGATAATGTTTAACTTGCGGATAAGGAGCAAAAAAATGAAAAGATTTAACCGCCAAATTGAAGATTTTACTTGTGAGCATTGCGGCACATATGTCCATGGTAATGGTTATACAAACCATTGTCCGAATTGCTTGTGGAGTAAGCATGTGGACATCAACCCTGGAGACAGAGCTGCAGATTGTGGCGGATTGATGGAGCCTATTGCTGTTGAAATGAAAAATGGCGAATATATCCTTACTCAAAAATGCACAAAATGCGGACACATTCGCCGTAATAAAGTTTGCGATGATGATAATTTTGATGCCGTCATCGCCCTCTCAAAATCTATGATAAATAAATTATAACATTTTGCTGTTTAAATAATTTCTAATATGTTCACAGACAAATTGTGCCTGCTCTTTATCTGGGCAATATTCCAATAAATATCCAAACAAATTATCAAAAAGTTTATGTTTAACAATAAACTCATATGATGGCTGATAATAAATTTCAAAAACAAAACACAAAATTTGAATTATACGATCTGAAAAAGATTTTTCATCACCTCTTCTAACCAAAGTATGCGCCTTAACCGCTTGCAAAACTCTTTCAGAAATCGGAGCATATTTATCTTCTTTGGTCAAATATTCAAAAAACAAATCTTTAAAAATACGCTCGTCATACTTAATCAGATATAGATTAGCTATTTTGTCTGCATCTTTCACGAAACCATAAAGCTCACGTGTCTCTTGTTTTTGTCTTCCTTCCGGCATTTGCTGAAATTCAATATCATTTTCCAAAGCATCCGGCAATTCACCATGACGTTTTACAGGAAGGAGCAAACGCTGATCTGTATAACCTAAATCTTTAAGCATTTCATAGCTGAAATGACCATGATTGTAGTGTTTAGTAGCATCTTGAGAAAGCAAATAAATTTCCTTAAATCGTCCAATATCATGAAACAGACAAACCAGTTTTCCAAGGCGAAAGAACTCTTCTCCTTTGTTTTGAAAACTTTTTTCTTGTTTCAAAAGCAGGTTGCCAGCACCAACCACTTGCATAGAATGCTTAATTTTTTCTTTGGCAAAATCTTCAAAAAAAGTTTTACCTTGTACTTTTTGCAGACAAACTTCATAAGCTGCATAAAGTTGTTTTTGTTCTATTAAAATATCAATATTATGCAATTTCATATCAAAATGAAAGCCGCAATTACTTGCGGCTTCTTTCCTCTGTTTAATGATCAAGCCGATTTTTTATTTTCGGCAGACTTTTTGCTTTCTTTTCTATAAACAAATTTAGGTGCTTTTTTATCGTTAATCACTTTTTCATCAATGACAATTTCCTCAACATCTTTCTTGTCAGGAATATCATACATCAACTCAAGCAAGTTCTCTTCCATAATAGCGCGCAAACCACGAGCACCTGTTTTTCTTTCAATAGCTTTTTTAGCAATGGCTTTCAGAGCCTCTTTAGTGAAAGTAAGTTTAACATCTTCCATATTAAACAAACTTTCATATTGACGAACCAATGCATTTTTAGGTTCTGTCAACACTTTGATCAAAGCCTCTTCATCCAAATCTTCCAAAGTGGCAATCACCGGCAAACGACCGACAAACTCAGGAATCAAACCATATTTAAGCAAATCTTCAGGTTCAACATTTTGCAAAATTTCGCCAACGCGTCTTTCATCCGGACCGCGAACTTCTGCACCAAAACCAATTGAAGATTCTTTACCTCTTCTGCTCACAATTTTTTCCAAACCGGAAAAAGCGCCACCACAGATAAACAAGATATTGGTGGTATCTACGTGCAAAAACTCTTGTTGCGGATGTTTACGACCACCTTGTGGCGGAACATTGGCAACCGTACCTTCAATAATTTTTAAAAGGGCTTGTTGTACACCCTCACCGGACACATCTCGTGTGATGGACGGACCATCTGTTTTGCGAGTGATTTTATCAATCTCATCAATATAAACAATACCGCGTTGAGCTTTTTCAATATCATAGTTAGCTGCTTGAACCAGTTTTAAGATAATGTTTTCAACATCCTCGCCCACGTAACCGGCTTCTGTCAAAGTTGTTGCATCGGCAATGGCAAACGGCACATCCAAAATTTTTGCCAAAGTTTGCGCTAACAATGTTTTACCTGAACCGGTAGAACCAATCAAAATAACGTTTGATTTTGAAATATCGACATCACTTTTTTTAGCATCAATATTATTCAAACGCTTATAATGGTTATAGACAGCAACGGAAAGAACCTTTTTAGCCTTTTCTTGACCGATAACATATTGGTCTAAAAACTCTTTAATTTTTGATGGGGTTGGCAAGTTTTCTGCATCAATTCCGCCTTCACGTTTTGCTTCTTCAGCCATTTCATCGGCAACAATATTGATACAAACTTCAATACACTCATCACAAATATAGACACCTCGTCCGGCCACAAGTTTTTTTACTTCAGACTGACTTTTACCGCAAAAGGAACAATGCAATTCGCCATTATCTTTATCTTCACTCATTTTCAATAATCCTATTTTGCAACAATTTCGGAACGATTAGCAACAATTTGGTCAATCAAGCCAAATTTCAAAGCTTCTTCAGGAGTCATAAAATTATCTCTTTCCATAGCTTTTTCAACAACGGAAAGTTTTTGTCCTGTATGGTGAGAATATAATTTATTCATACGTTTTTTCAACTCAACCAAATTTCTGGCATGAATTTCAATATCTGTTACCTGACCTTTAAAACCCGAACTCGGCTGATGAATCATAATCATTGAGTTTGGCAAAGAAAAGCGTTTTCCCTTTGTGCCTGCAGCAAGCAAGAATGAGCCCATAGAGCAAGCCTGACCAATACAGACGGTATTAACATCACAAGAAATATATTGCATGGTATCATACATTGCCATACCCGAAGTAACAGAACCACCGGGAGAATTGATATACATAAAGATATCTTTTTTAGGGTTTTCAGATTCCAAGAACAAAAGTTGCGCACAAACGAGAGCAGACATCTCATCATTCACCTCTCCTGTCAGAAAGATGATTCTTTCTTTCAAAAGTCTTGAAAAAATATCAAAAGAGCGCTCGCCTTTTGATGTTTGTTCAATAACCATAGGTACGAGGCTGCTGTTAAAAACCTCAAAAGAACTTTTATCTGTCATTTTACTTTCCTTAAAGCAGTAAATCCAATTTTTGAAAAGATTATACCAATATCATCAACAAAAAGTAAACAACAACAATAAAAATCCTTAAAAATTATAGAAAACTTTCATAAACAAGACTATTTTTTTGTAATTGCTTATTTAATTTTTCCACCCCATATTTTTCTATCAATGTTTGTTGGCTATCATCAAACAAAGATACGCCTAACCCAAGCTTGGATGATTTAGAAGAAATATCGGCAGCATCTATAATGGTTGGCATTATATCCACACCGCTAAATTTTCTTGGTTTGAGAGTTTTTTGATCTGCTATTAAAATATTTACAAGAGTTCGCTCACCGGAAAAAGGAGACATTGCTTGTGCAATATTTTTATCCATAGATAAATGATCTCCAATGATTAATAATATTGTATCTTTATCTAAACCTTCTTGATAAAACCATTGAACAAAATCAGAAACCTGTTTATCGGCACAAGAAACAACATCTCTCCAATCATGATATTTAGATGAACAATTATCATCAGAATAAATGTACGGATGATGAGTATTAATTGTTGCAGATACAATAAAAAATTTTTCTTTTTTATTTTTAAGTTCCAATATTTTTTTTTGTAAAAAACGATACATAATACTATCAGGATATCCCCATTTATTATCGAAAACTTTTTGAGAAAACATCATCATATCCCGAAAATCATATATATTAGCAGCTTCAACATTATGACTTTTAAACAAAGTATCTGTTCCGCCAAAATGAGCAAAACTTCCATATATGAAATAATTTTTATAACCAATTTGGTTGAATATATCTGGTAAACAAATCAAATTTGGCAAAAAATCATATTTTTCTCCACCATATTGATTCCTACCAATTTCTACATTGAGAGGAACACCGCATAAAACCGTTGTCATAGAAGCAACAGTCCAGTTACTGCCTTTTATAGAATAATATTTTCCCATAGTATTTTGTATATGAGACTGTTTTTTTAATAAATTATCCCCCCAAATGTTCTTATCTGCATATATTGTTTCCATAGATTCCAAAAACAAAATTATAACATTTTTCGAAGATGATTTAGCAGAAAAATCCTCCAATTTGGGTTGCACATAATTTTTTTCATAAAAGTCAGAGTAGTCAAAGCGCCCTCTAATATAAGCAAAAAAACCATACTTAATACTAAATCCCAAACAAATAGTAATAAACAAAAACACACTTCCTGTTAAAACGAGCTTAGGGTTAAGATTTTTTGTGATTTGATACAAAAATATTGTTCCCAGACATATTAAAAAAGCAAGAAAAATAATATATTCAAGTTCAATATTTATGACATCTTTTGCATATTTTATATGAAAAATAATCTGTTCCATAGAAACTTCATCAAAAACAAGATTTAGTCCCAATGAAAAAAACAACATAAGAAATGAAAGCAAATAAAAAAATATTATAATGAACTTAATGTATTTTATTTTCATTTTAGAAAACTTTCATAAACAAGACTATTTTTTCGTAATTGCTTATTTAATTCTTCTAAACCATATTTCTCAACTAATGTTTGCTGAGTTTCATCAAATAAAGAAACACCTAACCCAAGCTTGGATGATTTAGAAGAAATATCAGCTGCATCTATAATAGTTGGCATTATATCCACGCCGCTAAATTTTCTTGGTTTGAGAGTTTTTTGATCTGCTATTAAAACATTTGCAATAGTTCTCTCACCGGAAAAAGAAGACATTGCTTGTGCAATATCTTTGTCCATAGATAAATGATCTCCAATGATTAATAATATTGTATCTTTATCTAAACCTTCTTGATAAAACCATTGAACAAAATCAGAAATTTGCTTATCCGTACATAGAACAGCATCTCTCCAATCTTGGTATTTTGTTTTGCAATCTTTTTCTATATGATTATATGGATAATGTGTATTTACTGTTTCTGCCACAATAAAAAAACGTTCTTTTTTGTCATGCAATGCAAGTATATGTCTTTTTAAAAAATCATACATTAAACTGTCTGGATACCCCCAAGTACCACCATATAATCTTCCATTCATATGTTGCCGAAAATAATTAACATCATAAATATGCTCTTGTTTTATCCCATGCTCTTTCATAAAAACATCTTTTCCGCCAAATGTCGATGAACCTGAAGTAACAAAATAATTTTTATATTCAAGGGAATTTAAAATATCGGGTAGGCAAACCAAATTTGGTAAAAAATTATAATTGCTACCATATTGATTATAAGACACATCCACATCAAGAGGAACACCACACAAAGCAGTTACCATGCCAGCAATTGTCCAATCACTTCCATATATTTGATAATACTTACCCATAGAGTTTTGGGGAGATGCAAGTATTTGAATGGAATCTAATAAGACATTATATTTACTTTCCATGGATTCTAAAAAAAACACTACAATATTTTTTGAATCTGAATTTATTGAAAAATTCTCATTTATAGGTTCAGCATAATTTTTCTCATATAAATCAGAATAAGAAAATTTTCCATAAACATAACTGGCAATATCAAATTTTACAAAAGCAACAATTGACACCGAAACAAACATAAAAACACTAATTATCAAAAAAGCTTTTGTTTTGAGCTTATGCAATATAAAATATAAAATTACATAAATTACAAATAACCCCAAAGCATAAGATACAAAAATTTTGAGATAAATACCTTTTAAGGCAAAAATTTCTTTAGCATAATAAATATGAAATATAATTTGTTCTGCCGTCAAATTTCCAAAGAAAAAACTCAAAAAGAGAATTCCAAGCCCAACGAACAAAGACAAAAAGAACAATATCTCAGCCACATATTTTAAAAATACATATTTATGATTTAACATCAAAATTTTCTTTTCAACCTATTTTTTTAACAGTTATTCGAACATTTTTGCCTAAAACGTTACCTCTGGTAAGTTTATCCATTATCCGACTTATGGGAAAAATAAATTTATCATAAAAGCGCACACTTTTAGAAGATATATCGCCATGTTTATTTCCAATAATTTTGTAAAGCAACGTCACAAAATATCCGGCAAAATCAGCATAAGAAAGCCTTTCAATTTGCCATTTTGTCTTATCTGCAAACAAATTTTGCAACATATCTTTTGTATATCGACGATAATGTCCCACCTTTTTATCCATAGAAGAATAAAGGACATTAAAAGCCGGAAGATACAAAAAAATCTTCCCGCCATTTTTCAACTTGCGGTAAAAGTCCTCAACAATTGCCGCATCGTCTTCAATATGTTCTAACACATTAGATGAATATATATAATCCACCGAATTATCTGCAATGGCATCTAATGTTTTTTTATGCATTCTTCCTTGGTAAAACTTTTGCAAATTCTCCGCCGGTTCAATATTCAATACTTTTTTATTGATTTTGGCTTCAATTAAAGCACTCAAATATCCCTCTCCTGCGCCAAAATCTAAAATTTGTTCGCAATTTGCATCACAATCATCAAGAATATCATCAATCAAAGCTTGATTATAGTTTTTTGCCAAACGCAAAACATCTAAATTATCTTCACCGGCATATTGCAATTAATTTTCTCCTTCTGAAGAATAATTCAAATATGCCATACGGCGCACTTCTTTTCGGCTTTTGCTCACACTATCCAAAACAAGACCAACCAACAAAGATATCACCGACATCAACATCAATCCCATTGCCAAAATGGCACTTGGAAAACGAAGAACTTTATGTGTTTCAAAAAAGTCTTCCACAACAGGAACACCCAACATTAAAGATAAAATAAAAAACAAAGCGGCAAAACTACTGAAAAACAGCATTGGACGTTCATCTTTTATCAAGTTTACTATCATCAACAAAATTCTGGCGCCATCTTTATAAGTGGCCAATTTGCTTTCTGAACCAAGCGGACGAGCAAAATAATCCGTTTCAACTTCTGTCATTGGAATGCGAGAAGATAATGTATGAACTGTTAACTCTGTTTCAATTTCAAAACCACTGGACTGCGCCGGAAAAGATTTTACAAAACGTCTGGAAAAAACTCTGAAACCGGAAAGCATATCTACCAATTCTTTGTGAAAGAACTTCTGCACCAATTTGGTCAAAATAATATTACCGGTTCTATGTCCCACTCTATATGCCGCCAAATCAACCTCTTTTCTGGCTCCGACGACCATGTCTAAATTATTTTCTATCAACTCTCTAATCAAATCTGGCGTGCGTTTAATGTCATAAGTTTCATCGCCATCACTCATCACATAAATATCGGCATCAATATCAGCAAACATACGACGAACGACATTACCTTTTCCTTGATATTTTTCTGTCCGAACTATAGCACCGGCCTTTTTTGCCTTGGCAACCGTATCATCGGTAGAATTATTGTCATAAACATATATACTTGCTTCGGGTACATATTTTTTAAAATCTTTTACCACTTGCGCTATGGCAATTCCTTCATTATAACAAGGAATAATTACAGCAATTTTTTTCTTGTTTATATCAGTTTTTATCTTCATAGATTTTCATTCCTTTATTAACAAAAACTTGGTCTGCAATTTCTTTGGGAGCACACAAAGAAATATATGATAGCAAATTATTATAGAGAAAATAGCAACTCATACCTCTGGCTGCTTCATGCCTGATAAAATCCATATTCAACACCCGATGTGTCATTCCGTTGGCAACAAGCAACAATTTTGGACCTTTATGCTGAGCCACAATCTCATCTCTTTTTTGTTGCCAAGGCTTTAGTGTTCTAAAAAAGTCTTTCCCGACAAAGTCAGATGTTTCAGACATTCTATAATACAATTGCTGATAAATATTTACCCCCTTCAGGCTTGGTTGTTTATCTGCCCAAAAGGCAAAAAACGCAGCTGTCGGATAATTATATGTTTGTATCAAAGCATCATCAGGAATATTGAGCTTTTCAATTCCGATATAAGCATCATGAGACAAATATCTTTCTTTCCAGTCTGCTCTTGAGCCCCATTCATAAGAAAAATAAGGTGTTGAGAGCAAAACAAACAAAATAAATATATCAAAAGAAAAATATAACCCTTTTCCAAGCACTGAAGAAAAATTCTTAGAAAAAAGTGCTTGTGTTACAACAAAGGCAATCAAAATTTCTCCAACCACAAAATATCTGGATATTGAGAAAAAGTATGTCCACAAAACATAAAGAACCAACAAATACACAATCAAAAAAGCCCATTGTGCATTAAAGTCTATCTTTTTATAGCGGCAATATTGATAAATCCATTTAACAATAAAATAAATAAATACCAAATAGACAATCAAAAACCTAAAATCAGAAACAAACATTCCGTTTCCTTCGGGACGATACAATGTCAGCGACAAAATAAACGGCCAAAAAAGAAATTCCATCCAGTTTTTAGGCCTGAAATTATGATCAGAAAAATCTGAAAAGGTTAACCACTCAGACTTAAACAATGCATTGGCAAATGGATAAAACGGATTTTGAAATTCTTGCCACAATATCCACATCCACCAACCGGCAAAACTCAAAAAGCC
>CASFJK010000001.1 GCA_949295025.1 uncultured Pseudomonadota bacterium | reverse complement strand
GAAGTCTGTGTGCGGAGTAATGGTGCCAGGAGCTGCCAATACTTGTCCACGTTCAACTTCTTCTCTCTTTGTACCACGGAGCAATACACCGATGTTATCGCCGGCTTCACCTTCATCCAACAATTTGCGGAACATTTCGATACCGGTACATGTGGTTTTTTGTGTCGGTTTAATACCTACGATTTCAATATCATCACCTACGTGCAATACACCTCTTTCTACACGGCCGGTTACTACGGTACCACGACCAGAGATTGAGAATACGTCTTCAATCGGCATCAAGAACGGTTGATCTTTCGGACGTTCCGGTTGCGGAATGTAGCTGTCTACTGCTTTCATCAATTCAATGATGGAATCATGACCAATTTTCGGATCGCCGTTTTCCAATACTGCCAAAGCTGAACCTTTGATGATTGGGATTTCGTCACCTGGGAAGTCATATGAGCTCAACAAATCTCTGATTTCCATTTCAACCAAGTCCAACAATTCTGGATCGTCTACTTGGTCTACTTTGTTCATGTATACTACCAATGCCGGTACACCTACTTGACGTGCAAGCAAGATGTGTTCACGTGTTTGCGGCATCGGACCATCTGCTGCTGATACTACCAAGATTGCACCATCCATTTGAGCTGCACCGGTAATCATGTTTTTAACATAGTCAGCGTGACCCGGGCAGTCTACGTGTGCATAGTGACGGTTTGCTGTTTCATATTCTACGTGTGAGGTAGAAATGGTAATACCGCGTGCTTTCTCTTCAGGAGCTTTATCGATTTGATCATATGCTGTGAAGCTTGCACCACCTTCTTCTGCCAATACTTTTGTAATTGCAGCTGTCAAGGTTGTTTTACCGTGGTCTACGTGACCGATGGTTCCAATGTTGCAGTGAGGCTTATTGCGCTCAAATTTCTCTTTTGCCATATTTAAAGATCCTAATTGTTTTTGTTGTTAATACGATTCGGTAAGAAGGGGAGAAAGAAAATGGAGCGGGTGAGGGGAATCGAACCCCCGTCATAAGCTTGGAAGGCTTCTGCTCTACCATTGAGCTACACCCGCTTTATCCGCCTCTTATCGAGAGTTAACCTGAATTAATGGTGGAGGGGGATGGATTCGAACCATCGTAGACGAAAGTCGACGGATTTACAGTCCGTTGCATTTGACCGCTCTGCCACCCCTCCATTCTATAAAAAACATCAGGTAGTGAGGAACACTCCTCAGAGATAATCACTGATACGCAACTAACCTTATTTTGCAGCATTTGTCAACACATTTTTTACTTTAACTTAAAAATTATTTTTCTCTGTTAATAAAATTCTTACAAGATTAGAATTTTTTTTACCTTTAAAAACGAAAAATAACTAAAAAAAAGACAAGGAGTATTTATATGTCCCAAACTGCACTGACAGAAAAAAGAAACCCTGATACCACAAATATTGATTTAATGGACGCGTCTCAAATTGCCAAAACATTAAATAATGAAGATAAAAAAGTAGCATTAGCTGTTGAAAAGACATTGCCACAAATTGCAGAAGCCATTGAAATAATTGCTCAAGCATTCCGCCGTGGTGGAAGATTAGCCTATTTTGGAGCTGGCACCAGTGGACGTTTAGGCGTTTTAGATGCTTCTGAATGCTGGCCAACTTTTGGTGTTGAGCATGGCATGGTTTGCGGCTACATTGCCGGTGGTGATCGAGCTTTACGTTTTTCTATAGAAAACTCTGAAGACAGTGCCGAATTAGCTATAGCTGATTTAAAAAATTTTGCTCCAACCGAAAAAGATGTAATTGTCGGAATTTCTGCTAATGGGGGACCTCGCTACGTATTGACCATATTGCAAGAAGCTCAAAAACTCGGATGTACAACAATTGGAATTTCATCTAATCCGGAAGCAAAGTTAAAACAATTTTCCTCCATCTTTATCAATCCTGTCGTCGGAGAAGAACCTATCACCGGCTCCTCTCGCATGAAATCAGGAACAGCTCAAAAAATGATTTTAAATATGCTCTCTACCGGCGCCATGATTCGTATCGGAAAAACCTATGAAAACTATATGATAGATTTACGCATGATGAACGAAAAACTGGTTGATCGAGGCACCAGAATTGTTTCGGAAATAGCTCACATTTCCTATGATGAAGCTTCTAAAATTTTGGAAGCCAGTGGCAAAAAAGTCAAAACAGCTTGTGTTATGGCTATAAAAAACATTTCAAAAGAAGAAGCGGAACAACTTTTAGCTCAAGCAGATGGCATTTTAAGAAAAGTTATTGCTTAACCTCCATAAAAAGGATACAATAAGAGAAAAAATTAAGGACAATAAAATGGCTATAAAACATTTGCTTTGCGATTGGGATGAAACTTTAGCTCACACGTTAACAACCACAAAAAACGCTTACGATAACGTTTTTGATACATTTAACATGGCTCACAAAGAACCTTCAGAAATAAAAAAACTAACTGGAGGTAAACCTAAGAGTGAAATTTTTGGCTATATGCTATGCGGAGAATCTTTTGCCAAAGGAGAACCATACACTCTCCAAACAAAAGATGGTCCCAAACAATACTCCCAAAAAGAGATGGAAAAAATAATAGAACGAGCCCACTTCACATTTTATGATTATATAGAAAAAAATCATATTAAAGATGCATCAATCATAGAAGGCACCGTAAACTTGTTGAGTTATTGTCGTAATAACAATGTAAAACTTCATATTATTTCAAGTAAAAGCCCTGAATATTTAAAAGAAGAAGTCAAACATTTGGGATTGGAATCATTTTTTGATAAAATATATGGTTCTCCTAAAATCAACCCCAATGAAGATATTGCCAGCCTCAAAGCCAGAGAGAAACCCAATCTTGGTGCTTTCGTTGCCATGTTTGACGGCAACCCTCCTCCAGCGAATGAATGTTTGGTGATTGGTGATGGAAGCGCTGATCAAAAATTAGCCGACAATATCGGTTGTAAATGTATCCGTATAGATGCATCTCAACCAAACGGAATTGAAAAATTAACGCAAGCAATTGGTATCATTGATTCCGAAAATGACAATAGACTTGGAATTCCAATCAGCAATATATTATCTTCTTTATTAAAAAGAAAAAGTAAGGAATAAAAATAAACTTTATTTTCTGTTGCAAATTTAATAGAAGTCCTTTACTTTTTATTTTAAATAAAAACATACAGAGTAAAAAGTAATGTCAAAGAAATTCAACACTTCCGCACCTGCTCCCAAAGCCGGAGTCTTATTGTATGGACGCCATGCAATTTTATCTGCAATAAACAACAAAAAAAGAAAAATTCATAAAATTTTTTGCTGTAAAGAAAATCTTGAAGAACTGCGTGGCGCTTGCTTAAAAAACAACGTATCAACAGGTCTTATTTCTGTCATTGACCGCAAAGAACTTGATAAAATGCTCCCCAGAGATGCTGTGCATCAAGGATTTGCCATGCAGTGTCAAGAGCTGGAAAACTACACTTTAGATGAAATTTGCCAGCTGGCAGAAGATAAACAAAATTGTCACATTTTAATTCTGGACCAAGTGACCGACCCTCAAAACATCGGCGCCATTATTCGTTCTTGCGTGGCCTTTGATACACTGGCTCTGATTGTCCAAGATAAAAACTCTCCCACTGAAACAGGAACCATGGCAAAAGCCTCTGCCGGTATGATAGAGCAATTGCCAATCTGCAGAGTAACCAATTTATCAAGAGCAATCAGCCAATTAAAAGATTGTGGTTTTTGGGTTATAGGAATGGATGGTTATGCCACAACTTATATTTCAGAGATAAATAAAACAGGAAAAATCGCCATTGTTATGGGATCTGAAGGCAAAGGTATGCGTCGTCTGGTTGAAGAAAATTGCGACACAACCGTAAAACTCCCCATATCTCCCACTGTTGAAAGCTTAAATGTATCTACAGCGGCCGCTATCACACTATATGAAATCAATAAAAAGTAGGATAAAGACATGTCAATCATGACAACAAGAACCAAAATCATTCTTTTAGCCATTGCTGTAATTACGGCTTTAGCCACAGTATTTGCAGCGACATATAAACCTAAAAGAAGCAACACCATTGTCCGCCCTGTTATTAAAATAGCAGCCGAATTACCTCTCTCCGGCACGGAAAGTCATTTGGGATTAGCCGCACAGCAAGCCATTCAAAATTCTTTACGCCAGGCCGATGCCAGCGCCGGATATAAGTATGAAGTGACATATATCGACATTGCCAATCCGGTTTCATTACCACCGGAGACAAAAGCTGTATTAAGTTTTCAAATAGCGCCCGAACCCAAAGTTTTATTAACCTTAAATAATGAAACAAGAGACACCTTCTCTGTCCACACATCATATGAAGAAGCAATAAATTTGCTGGATAAAATTTTAAAAGGAAAAAACATTAAAAATATTGGTCTAATCATTTTGGCTGAAGGAAATTATCGACAACTGGCTCAAATGATCAACCAAAAATTATCAGACCAATACACCATCCGAGGAGCTGTTTATCAAAAAGGACAAGATAATTTTAATATTATCTTAAACATGCTTATCAATAATGACACTGATTTTTATGTTTTGATTGGCTCTCCGCAAGAAAGTGATAAGCTCATGCAAACATTGCATGAAAAAGGCATCAGCAACTACCGCATCAGTGCTTTGTATACCCCTGATTTAACATCTCAACCGGAATTATATAATGATATTCTTTACATTGGTTCAGAAGCAGGAATATACGATGGAGGTTTGTCTGCTGCTGCCATCTTAGCCCTTATTGACAGTTATGAAAAAAACTTTAAGAAAGATTTGTTACCAAGCCTAAATCTTGTTGCTCAGACTTTACGACAAAATAAGGCTCCCGAGAATACAATCAACATTAAAGCTGAAATAAAACATATTGCTGAAGGAAAAATATCTAAATTGAAAGAATAATCTATGACTTTCACGCTAAACATACAAAACATAAGCAAAACATTTGGTAATAACAAAGCCGTTGATAATATAAGTTTTAAAACTCAAATAGGCGAAGTAATTGCTATTTTGGGTCCAAACGGAGCCGGAAAATCTACTTTGATGAACATGATTTCCGGTTTTATTGCACCCAGCTCGGGAAAAATTTTTGTTTTGGAAAAAGATATTTCTTCTTCTCCGATTGAAGCTAAAAAGCACATTGGCTTTCTGCCTGAAGGTTCTCCATTATATCCGGACTTAACTGTCCGTGAATTTTTAAACTATATGGCAGAATTAAGAGGTTTTTCTGGAGCTCAAAAAAAACAACGTATAGAAGAAGTTCTTGAAACCGCTAAAATCAAAGAAATTTTTGCTCAAAAAATAGAAACTCTTTCTAAAGGTTATTTACGACGTGTTGGTTTTGCACAAAGTATTATTTCCAACCCTGAAATTTTGCTTCTTGATGAACCAACCGATGGTCTTGATCCCAACCAAAAAGAACATATGCGCAATTTGATAAAAGCTTTGGGCCAAAACAAAACTTTTTTAATTTCCACTCATTTACTGGAAGAAGCGCAAAGCATTGCCACTCGTATCATTTTAATCAATAAAGGAAAAATTATTGCCGACGGCACGCTGAAAGACATTCTGTTTAAAGCAGATTGTACCGATTTAGAAACTGCCTTTAAAAAGCTAACGCAAGGAGTATGCGAATGAAAAATCTTTGGATAGTTTGCAAAAACGAATTAATACGCTATTTCACCTCACCTCTTGCATATGTTTATCTAATAGCTTTTCTTATCTTAAACGGCTCTTTTGCTCTATACTTTGGACACTTCTTTGACCGAGGATTGGCCAACTTAGTATCCATGTTTTCATACCAACCGTGGTTATACCTTTTATTTATTCCGGGCATTTCTATGCGTCTTTGGGCTGAAGAATTTCGCACCAAAACCATTGTGCAAATTATGACAATGCCTGTTTCAACTTTCTCTCTTGTTACAGGAAAATTTTTTGCATCCTGGATATTTTGCGGCATTGCTCTTGTCTTAACCTTTCCCTTTTGGATAACGGTAAATATATTAGGCAATCCGGACAATTTAGTTATTTTCATCAGTTATATCGGAAGTTTTCTGATTGCCGGCTGTATGTTATCCATTTCTCAAACAATGTCAGCATTAACCAAAAATCAGGTTACAGCTCTGGTATTAGCCGTTGTCGCCAATTTAGTATTCATGCTCTGCGGCTTAGAATACATTTTATCCTTTTTCAGACTTTTTGCTCCTGTAGCCATCATTGATATGATTGCTTCTTTCAGTTTTGAAACTCATTTTTTCAACATCACACAAGGGTTGTTTGAATTGAGAGATATCATATTCTTTTTATCCATCATGATATTATTCAACTTAACAACCATCATCATCATCAATTTCCGCACCTCAGGATCTGCCGGCATTTTTGCCTCGACCAACCGTTTTTACTATATTATAAGTTTTATCCTGATGCTTTTGGGGTTTGTTGGCATCAACCTCTTAGCCAACAATCTAGCACGTTCTTGGCAATATGATTTCACTCAAGAAAAAATCTTTGCTTTAACAAATACCACAAAACAAATATTAAAAAATCTTCCCGAACCGATAACGGCTAAATTATACTACAGTCCAGAATTGGGAAAACGCAATGCCGAATACCGTTTGATGTTTGACAAGACCTGCATGTTGTTAAAACAATATACCGAATATTCTAACAACAAATTCAATTATCAAATTTACAATCCGGAACCATTTAGCAATGCTGAAGATCATGCAATCACCGGTGGTCTGAAAGCAATTCCTTTAATTGATAGTAATGAAGCCGCTTATTTCGGCTTAACTCTAAGCAACAGCTTGGATGAAGAAGTTAATATACCCTTCTTTGCCATTGAACGCCAACAGTTTTTGGAACAAGATTTAACCGAAGCCATTTATCGGTTATACATTTCTAAAAAGAAGATTGGCATTCTGAGCACCTTACCTGTTTTTGATACCGTTATAGCCAATGTTGCTTCCCCCAGATGGGAGATAATAAACCAACTGGAAAAATTCTATAACATAAAATCCATCTCTACACCTCAAGACATTAATTCAGACTTAGAGGCCCTGATTTTAATTCATCCGCGAGATTTAAACAAAGACATGATTTCTGCGATTCGGAAATATACTGATAATGGTGGAAAAATTTTAGCTTTTTTAGATGTTGCAACTGATTCTGAACGCATTTTTGCCCCTGTCACTGAAAAATTTATATCTTCTGATCTCGGCGGCTTAGATTTAAGTTGGGGCTTCCGCTTCAATGGAGATATGGCTGTTGCCGATTTTGACAATTCACTAACGGTTCAAGTAGGCAATGAAAATAATACACCTAACTATACTCAAGATATTTTACAATTTTATATTTTAGAAGATGGAATCAACCACGAAATTCCGGAAACATATAATCTAAAAAAACTATTGGTTAGTTCTGCTGCCACAATCAGTCCGTTAGAAAGCGCTGATACAATTTTCATCCCTTTGCTTAAATCAAGTGAAAACTCAGCTGCCGTATCTGCCGATTGGGCCCAAACGGCACAAGATCCCAACGTACTATTACGCAACTTCAAAAAAGATAAATATGCCAAAATTATTGCAGCTCACATAATCAGCAAATCAAAAGAACATCCGTTCCAAATTATTGCTGTTGCCGATACCGATTTTCTTTATGACACGTTTTGGTCTCGCACAATCAATACTCAAGATGGTAATATCATTGTTCCCGTCTTTGACAATGTTAACTTTGTGCTCAATGCCTTAGAAGTACTTATCGGCAAAGAAAACCTTATAGAACTACGTGGAAAATCAGCTCAACCGAGAAAATTTGCTTCTGTTGAAAAAATTCGCCGCCAAGCCAGACAAGATTTCACCATCAAAGAGCAAGAAATTTTAGAGAAGATGGATAAAACCAAAGCCGGTCTTGCCGAAATATGGAACAAGAAAAAATTTGAAGGCAGAGAAACTTTTACTCCTGACGAACTTTCTATCATAGCCAATATTCGCAAACAATTAGATTCGTTACGTTTGGATTTAAGAGATATCCGTCTTAACTTGAACAACCAAATAGATAAAATTGATGCTTACGTCAAATTCACCAATATCTATGCCGTTCCGCTCATCATCTTTTTATTCTGGAGCTTTTGGCTCTTAAGAGCAAGACTCAAGCAAAACAAACAAAATATGTCAACATTCTTACCCAACAAACAGTTAGGATATTTGGCTGCTGTTTCTCTCATTTTGCTTTTAGCCGGAATTGCTTCCATTTATTTAACAGAAAATAACAACATTAACACTTATGAAAATAAGCCCCTCTTCCCCAATTTGGCAGAAGAAATTAACGATGTAAAAACCGTCACACTACAAAGCCATGATAAGACTCTAACATTCTATAAACAAGATAATGAATGGAAACTGCAAGGAGAATCTCATCTTATGGTAATGCAAGATAGAATGCGCAGTTTTCTGAGTGCGTTAATTGAGGCTCGCTATTATGAAAAAAAATCAGATAAAGCAGAAAATCTTGCTCATTTTGGTTTGCAACCCATAAGCATAAAGGGTTCTCCCAACATCAGAATAGAATTGGACAATGATAAAAATGAAAATATTTTGTCTTTTGAAGTTGGTAAATATGACATTGAAATTGGCAGAGGAACAAGAGCTGCTTACATCAAGTTTGACAACCAATTTCAAGTATGGCTTGCCGCTATCGAATTGATAGATATTTCAACCAATGCCAACGAATGGACCTTAAGTCGTTTATGGGATTTGCGTTTTGGACGGTTGTTGAGTTGCAACGATATCAACAACATTGATACTCTCGCCGCTTTGGCTAAATATTTACTCAATACCCAAATTATTAACAGTACAGAAAATTTGGAAAATCCGCAGCTTATGTTCACACTTAAACTGGCTGTAGAGGGTAATGAAAAAATTGATTTGTCTTTCTGGAAAAAAGAAAATAAATATTATGTATCTTATCAATTTATTACCTTTCCTAAAGATGCAACCTTAAATAAATTTGCCACCTATATGCAAGGTAACTTCTATGAGATAGAACAAAAGAATATGGAAAAAATAAAACATGTCTATGAAACAAAAATATCTGACGGCAGAACAAATTAATCGTTTGAAAAAATCTGCCACAACAGCCAGCCTAACTCTGGCAATAAGCCTATGTTTGTTAAAAACATTCGGTGCATTTTATACCGGTTCTTTGGCGGTTTTATCTTCTATGATAGATTCTTTAACCGATATTGGGGCTTCGCTCATCACCGTTATTGCGGTTCGTTTTTCTTCCCAAGAAGAAAGCTATTCTTTCCGCTATGGTTATGGCAAGGCGGAATCCATATCTGCTTTGGTACAAGCTGCATTCATTGCCGGTTCAGGCATTTTTGTAATGTATGATGGCATCAACCGTTTAATTTATCCTCGCCCCATAGAACAAACCACCGTTGGTATTCTGATTATGATTATTGCTCTGGTTTCCACACTCGGACTTATAGCCTTCCAGCGCTATGTTACAAAGCTGACCGATTCTAAAGCCATTGAGGCAGATAGTGCACATTACATGGTTGATGTGATGACCAATCTTTCAATTATCCTTTCTTTGTGCATTGTTTCTTGGTTTGGCATCTCTTGGTTTGATAGTGTAACCGCCATCGGAATTTCTGGCTATTTACTCTATAATGCTTATAAAATCGCTGCTGAATCAATAAAAACACTTATGGATGCCGAACTTTCTCCCGAGATTCGCAAAGACATTAAAAGGATTGTTCTTTCATCTCCTTTTGCCAAAGGCATACATGATTTAAGAACACATGATTTAGGTGGCAAATATATGTTTGAATTTCATCTGGAACTAGATGGTGATTTGCCTCTTTCTGCCGCTCATGACATGACCGAAATGGTTGAAGACAACATCTGGGAAGTTTACCCTAACGCCGTCATCATCATCCATCAAGATCCGGTTGGCATTGAAGAAGATCGACTAGATACAAAACTAAAGAAAACACATCAAAAAAAGAAAAAGTCTTAGGCTAAACCTAAGACCTTTTCTTTTTAAATAAAATTATTTTTCCGACCACATTGAATATTTTCAAATAATACAGAATCAAATGCTTCTTATTATTCAAAAACTCTTGAACCAAAGGGATATTTTTGTCATCAAAAGAAAAACAACAAAGCAGAGACATAACAAGCAGATTCAACTCCGGCTCAGAATTTTCAACGATTTTTGAAAGAAGTTTGTTTTCTGAATCTAAAACCGGAATTGCCTGCACATCACAACGACAACGCAAGATTCTTACATATTCATATACTGCGTCAAAAACCTCTCTGGTACTAACATCGCTGTTTTCTAACCTAAATTTAAGATAGAGCAAAACATCATCCAAAAGAACGACATATGAACCTTGGGTTATAAAGCTAACATCCAATGACATCAAAACTTGATTATACTTTTGAGCAATATCAATCAACCAATTACGGTCATCAAATTTTCGTTGTGATTTCAAATCAGAATTCCACGTATCTGAATTATCCATAAACATAGATACCAACGCGCCCAACTCGTCTTCACTGAGATTCTTTTTTAAATACTCAATTGTTTCGGAAGATAAGACATTTTCATGTAAAACATTAAACATTTGCAGTCTTAACAAATTTTTTGTAACCATAGCTTTAATAATTTAATTAAACATCATAATTTTTAATCGGACTCTAAGTAGCCATGAAATGCTTGTTTTGTCAAGCAAAAATAAAGGTCTCAGAGTCTGGATCCAAGACCTTCATTCTTTTAATATTTAATATTTTCTAGTCTTTGGTAGATTCGATTCTCATACCATAGAAAGATTTCAATACAAAAATCAATCCAATGATAAAGAAGGCAATACCCAAGCCCAAAGAAACACAACGCGGAGCAGCCACGGCCATTTCAACCGCGAGCAAACCAAACAATGTTGTGAACTTAATAATCGGGTTCAAAGCCACAGATGAAGTGTCTTTGTATGGGTCACCAACCGTATCACCGACCACGGTAGCTGCATGCAAATCAGTACCTTTTTCATGCAAGTCAACTTCAACTACCTTTTTAGCATTATCCCACGCACCGCCGGCATTAGCCATAAAGAGAGCTTGGAACAAACCAAAGATAGCAATAGAGATGAGGTAACTTGCAAAGAGGTTAGCATCAAAGCAAGCAAATGCAATTGTGAAAGAGAAAATCACAATAAAGATATTGAACATACCTTTTTGCGCATATTGTGTGCAGATTTTAACCACTTTTTTGGTATCTTCTTCAGAAGCAGCAGTTTTACCATCAAGTTTAATATGCTTCTTGATGAAGTTTACAGCACGATAAGCACCGGTAGACACAGCTTGCATAGATGCGCCGGAGAACCAGTAAATAACCGCACCACCCAAAATCATACCAAAGAGTACATTTGGATCAAGAAGCATCAATTTGAGGTTCAACAATAAGATGATTGAGAAAATCATGGTTGTTGCACCGATAACAGCCGTACCAATGAGCACCGGTTTAGCTGTAGCTTTGAAGGTATTACCGGCAGAATCATTTTCTTCCAAGAGTTGTTTACCTTGCTCAAAGTCAGGAGTAAAACCATAATCTTTTTCAATTTCTTTTTTAATACCTTTAATGTCTTCAATTTGTGAAAGTTCAAAAACAGATTGAGCATTATCGGTAACCGGACCATAGCTGTCAACGGCAATGGTAACAGGCCCCATGCCGAGCATACCAAAAGCCACCAAACCAAAGGCAAATACGGTCGGATAAACCATGTATGCATCTAAGCCTTCAATAGAGGTCATGTAAGCAATAGCCATCAAGCCAACAATAACCAAACCATTCCAGAAAGCGGAGAAGTTACCGGCAACAATACCGGAGATAATGTTCAAGGAAGCACCGGCTTCACGGCTAGCATTAACAATCTCTTGAACATGTTTAGATTTTGAAGAAGTGAAAGCTTTAGTAAATTCCGGAATCAAAGCTGCAGCCAAAGTACCGCAAGAAATGATAATGGAAAGCTTCCACCACAAATCTTCACCCATATTGCCAATCATCACATAAGAAACACCGAAGGTTACCAAAATGGAAATAATGGAAGTAAACCAAACCAAAGAGGTAAGAGGTGTTTCAAAGTTGAAAGATTTTTTGTTACCGAAAATGGCTTTGCTGACTTTAGAGTTCAACCAATAAGAAACCATAGAGGTCAAAATCATAAGTAAGCGCATAGCAAAAATCCAAACTATGAGACGAGCTTGAATATCAATACCATTTTGCATCATGGCAAGTTCGCCGTTTGGCATATACATCATACCGGCACCAAGCACGATAAAGCTGATAAGAGCCACACCGGTCACACCATAGGTTTCAAAACCATCGGCAGTTGGGCCAACGGAGTCACCGGCATTATCTCCGGTACAATCGGCAATCACACCTGGGTTGCGCGCATCATCTTCGTCAATTTTGAAAATAATTTTCATCAAATCAGCACCGATATCGGCAATTTTGGTGAAGATACCACCACAAATACGCAAAGCGGAAGCCCCCAAAGATTCACCAATAGCAAAACCGATAAAGCAAGCACCTGCACTCTCGCGAGAAACAAAGAGCAAAATGGCAATCATCATGACGAGTTCAACGCAAATGAGCATCACACCGATAGACATACCGGAGCGAAGAGGCAAACTCATGACGGAGTAAGCTTGACCTTTAAGAGAGTCAAATGCGGTACGGGAGTTTGCATAAGTATTGATTCTCATACCGAACCAAGCCACACAGAAAGAGCCCAAAATACCCAAAATTGACCAACCTAAAATGGTAAATACTTTGGAAAGCGGTGTTTCTTGCAAACCATAGAAATAATAGAAAATACAAGCCGCAATAAAGATTTCTAGAACCACCAAGAGTTTGGCTTGTTGTTTCATATAGGTTTTGCAGGTAGAATAAATCAAATTAGAAACATCGAGCATAGATTTATGAGCCGGAAGTTTTTTAATTTTGATAAATTCATAAAGACCAAACAAAAAGCCCAATAAACAAATTCCCAAACCATAGAACAAGATTTGGGAACCAGTTATTGCATAGCCGAAAATATTATAGTCAACATCAAGCATTGGAATATTTAAATCAATTTCCGAAGCCTGAGCTGAACCGGCAAAAGCTGTCAGAAGCATAGCAATGCTCGCAGCAAAAGCACCAATTTTTTTCAAACTCAACATATAACTTGTCCTTATATAATTAATACATTTTCCATAACGAAATTTGCGTCAAAGTCTGACTCAGATTCGTTTTCGTTATGGTAAGATGTTACGTCGAGATTCTAAAGATTCAATTAATTATTGCGTTATAAATAAATTTAATATAATCAAAAAAAATCTGTTCAAACGAATAAAAATAAGCTATACTTAAATTTGTATGTGAGGAGGAATAAGATGAAAAAGTTATTACTTTTAGCAATGTTTGCTTTGATTTCGGCTTGTTCGAGCACACCGGAAACCTATCCTTACGGAATGAGTGAAAAAGAATGGAGCGAACTTTCAATTAAAGATAAAGCAGCCATTCGCCGCGACTTTTATTTTTACGAACGAGGTAATATGAACTTTGTAAATCCTCAATTGCAAGTAGAAGGCAAAGCTGAAAGCGACAATGTTTTTACAAAAGGAAAATCTTCTCGTAAAACACCCGAACCTTTAATAGGAGACTAATAAAAAAGGCTTTGACAAAATCAAAGCCCTTTTTATTATATACTAATTAAAGCCATTTAAGGAAAAAAATTATGAAAAAACACATCGTTGCCCTTTTTATGATAATTGGAATTCTCTGTGGTTGTGATAATCAAGCTAAAATTGATAACAACAAAATTTATTTTTTCTTTTATGACGGATGTCCTTACTGTCACTATGCAATGGAATACATCAATAAAAAATATCCTGATTTAGATATGACCAAAGTTGATGTTTATCAAGCCGAAGGCTACAAACTTTTTGAAGCCTGTGGAGATAAGTTTAACTTAGAAAGCATCGGCACCCCGCTATTTTGCATGGGCGATAAATATATTATGGGCTGGTCCAAAAACAACGAACGCAAATTTGACCGCTTTGTAAAGCCATTTATAAAAGAGTAAAATTCAATTTTGAAAAGAGGCCGATAAACAGCCTCTTTTGTTTTATGGCGTACCCGGAGGGCTTGAGGAAAAAATAATCTCCGGTGGAGATTATTTCAACGAAAGGCGCAGATTTGTTAGTTTTGAGGTAAGTGATAACGCCACCGACAAAACGTTACAAATCAAGTGACCGCAGCGCAGTTAGTGAGCTTGCAAACTTACAAGCCAGAACGAACCCGGAGGGATGGGCTCCTGCGGCGCCGCTTCGTCGTCGCTCGGGCTTTGCCCTCACCGGCATACTCCCGTCTGCCTCTCCTCCTAGTCGAACCACTTTCTCGTGGGCTCAAATCCGACGGCTACTCAACATAAAACAAAAGAGGCCGATAAACAGCCTCTTTTGTTTTATGGCGTACCCGGAGGGATTCGAACCCACGACCCTCGGCGTCGGAGGCCGATACTCTATCCAACTGAGCTACGGGTACATCAAACAAACATTCATACTCATACACCGCTTCAGCACACTTTTCCAGCAAAATTTTGCACTTTTTAGCACCTTTACCCCCCATTTTACAAAATTTCACTTGACTATTTGTCTAAATCTATGTATTAACAAGCAACAAGTTCTGTTCAAAAGATAAATTTTAAGGAAAATAACAATGGCTAAAAAGTGTGATATTTCAGGCACCGGCGTTATGAGCGGCAACAATGTCAGCCACGCTAACAATAGAACCCGTCGTCGTTTCTTGCCTAACTTACAAGTTGTTTCACTCTTGAGTGAAAAACTTAACCGAATTTTCAAATTGAAAGTTTGCTCAAAAACTTTGCGTTCTATTGAACACAATGGCGGTTTAGATGCTTACTTGGAATCTACATCTAACAACAAATTGAGCGATGAAGCTATCAAAATCAAAAAAACAATTGCAAAAGCAAAATAATTATCTGGCTTCAGAAAAAAGTTCTAAATACCTTCTCTTTTGAGAAGGTATTTTTTTATCCCCAATATTCACAAACCTCTATGTAGAATTTAGATTGTCATTATCATTTTTTTTGTTTATAAAATCTGCAGCAAATAACTTAATTGAAAGAAGACCATGGATACCTCTATTGATGTCAGTAAACTTCCACAAAATATAGAAGCTGAACAAGCCTTGTTAGGTGCTATTTTAGCCAACAACAAAGCTTATGAAAAAGTATCGGAATTTTTAAAGCCACAACATTTTGCCGATTCGACTCATGCCAAAATTTTTGAAGTTATCTCCAAGCTCATCACCCGTGGTCATGTTGCCGATGTTATCACGCTAAAAAACTACTTTGAACAAGAAGGCACTTTAAATGAAGTTGGTGGTCATAAATATTTGGTTAAACTGGCAGATAGTGCCACACCTTTAACCAATGCCGAATATTATGCACAATTTATTTATGACAAATATCTGCGCCGCGAATTAATTGCTACTGGTTTTGATATTGTGAACGAAGCCAGCAAAGAAGACATCGATTCGGATGCCATGGAACAAATCGAGTCGGCTGAAAAAAAATTATTTGAACTTGCCAACCAAGGTGAACATCAAGGCGGTTTTGTTGACTTTGGCGAAGCTTTAAGCATATCTCTAAGCAATATTGAAGAAGCATATCAAAAAGAAGGAAAAATATCTGGTTTACCAACAGCCTTAGATGCTCTGGATAATAAAACCGGTGGTCTGAATAACTCTGACTTGATTATTATCGCTGCCCGTCCGGCTATGGGAAAAACTGCATTAGCAACAAATATCGCTTATAATGTTGCCGATTACATGTATCACAACAAAAACTTAGACCCCAGCAAAAAGGGTGTTGCTTTCTTTTCTTTGGAAATGTCTGCTGACCAATTAGCCAGCCGTATTCTTTCCACCGTTACTCAAACCAACGCTCATAAAATGCGTACCGGCGAGTTGGACAATGCCGAATTCACACGCATTGCCGCTGCTGTTCGTGAGTTGGAAAATATTCCACTCTACATTGATGATACTCCGGGTTTGAACATCAACTCCATTCGTACTCGCGCTCGCCGATTAAAAAGAAACAAAGGCTTGGGCTTAATCATTATTGACTATATTCAATTGATTATGGGTAGCGGCAGCAAAAAAACCGAAGGCAACCGTGTGCAAGAATTGTCTGAAATCTCTCGTGGCTTAAAAATTTTGGCAAAAGAATTAAACTTGCCGGTAATTGCCCTCTCCCAATTAAACCGTGGTGTAGAACAAAGAGATGACAAACGTCCGTTAATGTCCGACTTGCGTGAATCCGGTTCTATCGAACAAGATGCCGATAGTGTTATGTTCATTTATCGAGAAAACTACTATCTTCAAAATGAAGAGCCTCAACAAAAAGCCTCTGAAACACCTGAACACCTTCAAAAACGCCATGAAGAATGGGAAGCCCGTGTCAGAGCCACACAAAACATTTCTGAAGTTATTATCGGTAAAAACCGTCATGGCTCAACCGGTACCATTCAACTCTTCTGGAATGGCGAATTTACCCAATTCGGAAACTTGGCAAAAGAAGAATATTTGCCAGACCAAATCGGCGGAGAATAATTATTCTTTGTTTTGTTTTTGCCCATTAACAATCACCTCATTGTAAGAAAAAACAGAACCAAAAATTTTGCCTGTATATTCATGTTCCGGTGTATTGCAACTTATGATATAAGCCTCTGGATGTTTTTCAGGCTCATCATCAAGGTGTCCTTGTTCTATCTGTTGTCGCATTTTTTCTAACTGTTCACATTTTTTTGAACAACAAGAACAAGTATTTTGAACCGGAGTGCTTAACAATAAATTTTTTAACCAAGCAAACATTTTAATTCTCCTTAAACTTTGTTTGCTGTATAGTAGCATAACAATTCTTAACATAAGGAAAAAAGAGTGACAAAAGATTTTTGGCAACACAAAAAATTATCCGATTTTACGAAAGCCGAATGGGAAAGCATTTGCTGCCGCTGTGGTCGTTGCTGCCTGATAAAATTGCAAGATGAGGATAGTGATGAAGTCTATTATACCGACTTGGTTTGTCGCTATTTCAATCATGAGAACTGCACTTGTACAGAGTATCAAAACCGCTGCAAACTGGTGCCGGAATGTTTGAAGCTTGATAAAGACAATGTCGATAAAATCAGCTGGATGCCCCAAAACTGCGCTTATCGCTGGCTAGTAGAAAAAGGCATCTTGCCGCCATGGCATCCTCTGATAACGGGCAAACCGTTAGAAGAACAGCATAGCATCAAAAACCGCTGTATTTCCGAAACTTTTGTTCCCGAGGAAGAATGGGAAGATCACATTTTGGAGGACGAAGAACCATGAGTTCAGACAATAAAAATTTTGCCTCAGAAGAATATGATCCGCAAAGCCGCTTTGACCACCTTGACCGATTCGAGCCGGAGTTTTGGAAAAAGAAAAAACTGGAAGAAATGAGCAAAGAAGAATGGGAATTGCTTTGCGATGGTTGCGGTAAATGTTGCCTGAACAAAATTGAGATTAAAGGCAAGATAAAATTCACCAATACGCGTTGCCGATTCTTAGATTGCAAAAGTTGTTTATGCCGCATTTATGAACATCGTTTTGAAAAAGTTTCCGATTGCCGCGACATCGATTTGGCTGCCATCAGGGAAAAACCGCGTTGGTTGCCCAAAACCTGCGCATACTGGCTCTTAGACAATGGCTATGATTTGCCATCTTGGCACCCCTTAATCACCGGAAAAGCCAAGAGTGTACACGAAGCTAAAATGTCCTTACAAGGACGCGAAACCGTATCTGAAACGGGAATAGAAGACTATGAAAATTACGTTATTGACTGGCAAGACCTTTGATATTCAAGCCGCTCTGAATATGGATATCAAAATTATCAAATCCGCTCAAGCCAAACGCTTGACACTGCGGATTGATGCCAAAGAACGTCTGCCTATTTTAACTCTTCCCAAACGTTGCAGTGCTAAAAGAGCTATAGAATTTGTTGAAATGCATCGTGCTTGGCTGGAAGAAAATCTACAAAAAATACCCGTTGCCAAACGCTTTGAAAATGGAGAAACAATTTCCATCATGGGCAAAGAATATATAATAAATCATTGTCCGCAAAAACGCTGCGGTGTTTTGATTGATGAAGATAATCTGATTGTTTCGGGAGCCAAAGAATTTATGCATCGTCGCATTTGTGATTTTATTAAGAAAAATGCCAAAGATGAGCTATTCAAAAAATCTAAAATTCTAGCTGCCAAAATCGGTTGTCATGTCAACTCTGTCAGTATCAAAGATACAAAATCTCGTTGGGGAAGCTGTTCAAGTTTAGAAAACATCAATTATAACTGGCGCATCAGTATGGCTCCCAAATATGTTATAGATTATTTGGTTGCCCATGAAGTCTCTCACCTTCTGCATCAAGATCATTCGAGAGAGTTTTGGCAATGCGTAAAAAAACTTTGCCCAAATGCTTCCAAAGGCAGACTATGGCTCAAAAACCACGGCAAAGAATTATACATGTACGAATAAGAGCGGTTGATTTTTGCAAAAACTTTACCTATATTATTTTTTAGAACAATTAAACAGGAGAAAATATCTATGGAAACTAAAGTAAATGCACAAGCCAAAACTTATGTTGATGAAGGCTTGCGTCAATACATGCTCAAAGTGTACAACTATATGACCGGGGGTCTCTGCTTAACCGCCCTGGCGGCATATCTTGTTGCCAACACTTCTTTGATTCGTTTATTTTTTAACATAACTCCGCAAGGCGCCAGCATGAGCGGCTTAGGCTGGTTATTCTTGTTTGCCCCGCTCATTATGGTTTTTGCCTTTGGTTGGGTATTGCAACGCGGAACTTTACAACAAGTTCAAGCCATGTTTTGGGGATTTTCTGCCGTTATGGGCATTTCATTAACTCCGATTTTGATGGCTTATACAGGCGCTAGCGTCACACGCGTATTCTTAATTACAGCAGCCATGTTTGGTGGTATGAGCTTGTATGGATACACCACTAAAAAAGATTTGAGCGCAATGGGCTCTTTCTTAATTATGGGTGTTTGGGGCTTAATTGTTGCTTCCCTCATTAACCTCTTTTTCCAAAGCCCTGGTTTGAGCTATGCCGTATCTGTTATCGGTGTTTTAATCTTCACAGGCTTAACCGCTTATGATACTCAAGCCGTTCGTCAAATTTATTACGGTTCAGACAATGAAGACACAATAGCTCGCAAAGCCATTGCCGGTGCTTTGAATCTCTATATGGATTTCATTAACATGTTCATCTATCTCTTAAGATTGATGGGTGATCGCCGTTAATAAAATCATAAAAAAATAAAAACAAGGGCTTAAATCAAAAATTTAAGTCCTTTTTTTATTGACTTTGACAGGTTTTAAATTTATAAAACGAGTGTTCTGGATAATCAGGACATTAATTCCGAGAGGTTCTCCTAGAGAACCTTTAAATAATAAATAACAATCGGCGGAACAATCCGCCTCAACCGGAGAAAAAAAATGAAACGTACTTATCAACCGAGCAAATTGGTTAGAGCTCGCCGTCATGGCTTCCGTACTCGTATGGAAACCAAAGGTGGTCGTAAAGTCTTGGCAGCACGTCGTGCAAGAGGTCGTAAAAGACTTTCAGCCTAGTCTGGAACCGTTATGGTAGAAGTTTTTATCTTAAAAAAGAGAAAAGATTTCGTTAGAGTCGCCTCTAAGGGATTAAAAGTGGTTACATCCGGCTTAATCCTACAGGCGGCTCTTAGTTTATCTAAGCAAGAAAATTGCTGCCAGATTGGCTACACTGCTACTAAAAAATTGGGCAAGGCCCATATCCGAAACCGCACCAAAAGAAGATTACGCGCTGCCGTTCGAGAAGTTTTTCCACAAACAGCCTTGAGCGGTGTGGACTATGTCTTAATCGGGCGCTACAACACCGCCACTTGCGATTTTCAAAAGCTCAAACAAAATATGCAAAACGCTCTTGAACAAATCAATATTCAACTGCAAGCAAAGAAAGCCTCCAAATGACCAAAATCATCAAAAAAATATTGATTTTACTGGTCAAATTTTATCAAAAATTTCTTTCGCCCTTATGTCCCGGTGTTTGTCGCTACCAACCTACATGCTCACAATATATGATAGAAGCTATTGAAAAGCATGGAATTTTTAAAGGCGTATGGCTTGGCTGCAAACGTTTAATGCGTTGTCATCCATGGGGTGGCAGCGGCTATGACCCCGTTCCTCCGACAAATGTAAAGAAAAGCAAGCATAACCCAAGATAAACCCTTGCTTTACACAAATAAATCCACTAGATTATGAGAAATTAAATAAGAATATTTTAAGACCGCGTCAGCAATTAAAGAAAAAATTTTTGAAACATGACGTTAATTAAAGGAAGTTTAAAAGAATGAAAGATGATGTAAAAGGCTTATACCTTGCTGTTATCGCGTCCATTATCGTGATTTTTGTAACCAATTTGTTGTTTCCTAAAGAGCAGGTAAAAACAAACCAACCGGCTCCACAAATTGAAGAAAGTATTGAGACTGAAGAAAACATCAAAACCGACACTGTTGTTTTTGATGAAACCCCTCTTGATAAAAAAGAAGCTATAAATCAAGACAAGCGCATCCAAATTAAAACCCCGACATTACTCGGTAGCATTCGCGTAAAAGGTGGTCGTTTTGACGAGCTTTATCTTGATAAATATAAACAAACTTTAGATGCCAATAGCGAAGATGTTGAGCTTTTTGCTCCTGCCAAAACCGAGAATGCTTATTATGCCGATTTTGGTTGGATTTCTATGGATAAAAGCATTCGTTTGCCTAACAGCAACACCATTTGGAACGTAAAAGGCAAGGAATTAACTCCTGAAACCCCGATTGTTTTGGAATGGAATAACGGACAAGGTATTCGTTTCATTCGTAAAATTTCCGTTGATAAAGATTATATGTTCACCTTGGAACAAGCCGTAGAAAACAACTCTGGAAAACAAATCAGCTTATATCCGTTTGGTTTAATTAAACGTGCATATGACCCCAAAAATGCCAATCGTGCCATTATTCATGAGGGTATGACTGGCGTTGTTGATTCTTCATTGGAAGAAATCAAATATAAAGACTTAGAAAAAGGTGAAAAAGAAGAATTCAAAACCAACGGTGGCTGGGCTGGTTTTTCAGATCACTACTGGTTCTCTGCCTTTATCTTGGATAAAAACAGCGAAAGCAAAGTCAAATTCAGCAACACCGGTAAAAACAGCTATCAGGTTGACTACGTTGGAAGCGAACAAAAAATTGACAATGGTTCTGTTGGCTTGGTTGATTTGAAAATGTTTGCCGGTGCTAAAGAAATCAAATTGTTAGATAAATACACAAAACAATATGATATTGAAAAATTTGATTTGGCTGTTGATTTTGGTTGGTACTATTTCTTAACCAAACCGTTCTTCTACATTTTGGACTTTTTCTACCATATCATCGGCAATATGGGCTGGGCAATTTTGCTTTTTGCCGCTTTACTCCGCTTGGTTATGTATCCAATCGCTAGCAAGTCTTTTGACAGCATGTCTAAAATGAAGAAGTTGCAACCAAAAATCAAAGAATTGCAAGAACGCTATGGTGATGATAAAATGAAATTGCAACAAGAAACTATGTTGCTCTATCGCAAAGAAAAAATTAATCCGGCTGCAGGTTGTTTGCCGATGCTCATCCAAATTCCGGTATTCTTCTCTTTGTACAAAGTTTTGAATATCTCTATTGAGATTCGTCATGCCCCTTTCATTGGTTGGATTAAAGACTTGTCCGCACCAGACCCATTGACAATCTCCGAAATCATCCACTTCCCCGTCCCTGGCTTTTTAGATATTGGTGTATGGCCAATTATCATGGGTATCACCATGTACATTCAACAAAAGCTCAATCCGGCACCCACCAACAAAGATCAAGCTCGCATGTTTATGTTATTGCCGCTCATCTTCACATTCATGCTCGGTCACTTTGCCGCTGGTTTGGTCATTTACTGGAGCTTTAGTAATATCTTATCAATTCTTCAACAAAAAGCTATCATGCGCAAAAACGGAGTAGACTAATGGAATTTGCCACCCCCGAGTATAATCAAGAGTCCTTAAAAGAAGCCGAAGCTTTTTTCAAGCAACCCTGCACCTTTGTACTCGGGGTGGCTAAGTTAGAGCAGCTTCCTTTAACCGAAATTCCGGAAGTAGCTTTTGCCGGACGATCTAATGTTGGCAAATCGAGCATCATCAATGCGCTGACCGGTCAAAAAGGTTTAGCTAAAACCTCTAACACCCCTGGACGCACCCAACAGCTAAACTACTTTAATTTGGGCGACAAAATCCACATTGTTGACCTCCCCGGTTATGGCTTTGCCCAAGCTCCGGAAAGCATGGTAAAACAATGGCAAAGCCTTATTTTTGCCTATCTGCAAGGTCGCGTAAACTTAAAACGTGTTTTTGTTTTAATCGATTCGCGTCACGGCATTAAAAAGGTTGATTTGGAGATTATGGAAATGTTGGACAAAGCTGCCGTAACCTACCAAATTGTTTTAACCAAAACCGATAAAATAAGCGCTAAAGCCTTAGAAAAAGTTTTAAACGAAACCCAGAAGATTATCAAAAAACATGCTGCAGCTTATGTTACTGTTTTGGCCACCAGTTCAGAAAAGAAAAACGGCCTAAATGAACTGCGTTACGAAATAAAATCTCTTTCTCTCTAAAAAACTTGTTGCCACATAAAATTTTAAGACATAATATTTTCTATAGCAAAATATTATTAACCTTTAAATTTATGTAAACATGAAAGCAACTGTATTATTACTTTTACTCGGCTCCTTAGCCAGTATTACCGGTGTTGTATACGGCCTGTGTAACTCAGTTTCCAGACCCTATGTAATAAGCTTAATTCTCATAACATGGGGAATTATGCTATATGAAATGAAAAAGGCTCCTATCGACAGAAGGCAGCCTCAATCATAACTAAGAAAAAAAATCCGCATAGACATTTTTGCAAAAAAAACTCTATGCGGATTTTATGATTAGAACACTCAAAACACATAAAATAATATGAAAAGGAAGAAACATGCTTTCACCAAAACACGAGCAAACTTTTTTGCTTTTATCATTTGGATAATTTTCTTTTCCCTTATGGGAGGAATCTTGTATCTAATTTATAACCCAAACACCAGAGTATATACGCTATCCTGTATTATTACAATCTGGCTATATGGTTTTTGGGAGTTGTATCTATCATCAAAAGCTACAAAAGTTCAAACAAAAGAAGCCCCATAGGCTTCTTTTGTTATTATCCAAACTTTTTGAAAAAATCTTTACGAGCGCGACGCCCCATACTCCATAAATTTCCAATACCATTAATCGGTTGCACTTTATACAGAGATTTAAAATTAAAATTTCTGGAAAAGAAAATCGTAGTTGTTTTGGTGTAATTATTCATTGGGCAAAAGCCATAAAAATCAACCTGCAAAAGATTGGCTTGTTTTAAAATTTCTGCTGCATTCACATATTCCTGACTAGTATTAATTCTATCGCTGTCATCTAAAATAATCATTCCGCCATCTGCCAATTTTTGCACTGCAGCTTGAGCACATTCCTCACGACGTTTACCATCGATCACAATCACATCATATTTTGTTTCATCTTCAAAAATAGCTTTTTCATAAATTTCGCCCTCTTCTCTATAGCAAATATTCAAATTTTGCATATTGAATTCTTTTTTCCAGCGCTCAAAATATGTCTGATTATCTTCAATAGAAGTAACATTCAAAGCTCGTTCTGCCCAAAAAGCAGAAGAATAGCCACAACCATATTCAAAAATTTTTTTGTTTTGATAATCAAATTGCACCAGATATTCTATTGCAGGATAGGTATACCAAGGAAGAGGATTTCCATCTTTATCGGCACAAATTTTTTCATCAATACTACGTTCTTGAGCATATTCTTTTACCCATACATCTATAAATTTTTGAAATTTTTCACTATACATTTTTTTATCCCATTGAAAATATCATATTCATACATATATCAAAGATGTTACAAACAACCAACCTTTTTTTATAAGGATAAACAACATGAAAATGATTAGAAAAATTGCCTATATTTTAACTTTGATTGGTGCTTTAAACTGGGGCCTGGTCGGCATGGCTCAATTTGATTTGGTTGCCGCTATTTTTGGTATTGGTTTAATTGCCAACATCATTTACTCTCTCGTTGGAATTTCTGCTTTGTGGCTCATCTTTGCCCCCAAGGGAGAATAATTTATATTTTTATAAAACTCCCCCGAAAAAAAATAAAAAGGGTTTATACCCTTTTTATTTTACGCCAATTTTGAAAGCTTAGCTGCTGCCGATGCAATTTGCATAATGGTATAAGAAACAATTTCTTCCACCGGCATATTTGTTGTTTTGCAATCTTTTTCTGCTTTAAACAGCAACTCTAAAACTGATAAAATACGCTCTCTCTGCCAAATAGAGACTTGTCTTTTGAAACTAGATTCTCTAAAGAAAATAATTTTAGGAACCAACTTAAAAACAGCTTTATCTAAAGTATCTCCCTTTTCCATAAAAGCTTTGACCGTCAATATTTTATTAAAATGATAAGAAAGAGAACGCACAATTGAAATAGGTTCATTTCCTTCATTTATCAAGCGCCTAAAAGCTTTAAGTGCTTTATCCGTTTGTCCGTTTGCTGCAAAATAGCACACATCTTCTCCACTTGCAGAAGATTGGTCACTAATACAAATTTGAATATCATCCGTACTGACGTTTTTCTTATCACCCATATAAGTAATAAGTTTTTCAATCTCGCCGAGATTAGTTTTTCTGTCATTAGATAAACGAGAACACAGCAGTTGCAAAGCCTCATTATTAATGGTCAAACCATTTTCAATAAACATCGAACGTGCCGTGGCAAAAATATCTTCATCTCTGTCTTCATAACAAGCAATCAAGCCCATATCATCTCGTTCTTCCGCCAAAGCAACCAAAGAAGATTTTTTGTTTAATGAAGTTGATGATATAACAATCAACGTATCTGAAGGAGTTCCGTCAAACAAGGTTTTAAGATGCTTAGTCAGATTATTGTCAGCATCTTTAACCACAATTACTCGTCTTCCACCCATCAAAGATTGGCTGGTATATTCCGCAAACAAGGCACCTATATCAGCCAAAACATCGGCACAATTAAAATAAACAACAGAAAACGGATCATACAAATCTTTAGAAACGGTCTGAATCAATTTTTTTACATATTCATTAACCAAACCATCATTTGACCCATAGATAACAAAAGCTTTTACCGATAAATCAGGCTTTTTCAAATACTTATCTATTTGTGCCTGTTTATAAATCACTGTTGATTTCCTTTCTTAAAACGAGCATGAAAATAAGCACCTAAACGCAATGTAATATCATTGGCAATAATAGAAGCTGCATTTGACTCTGTTTTCTTTTTGGCAAAAGTTGTTGAATAAGGATTTGCTAAAATATCATAACTGACATATGCAATACTATCTCCGCTTACCAAAACTTCACTACTCTCTGCTCCAAGCAAACGATACTTAACTTTATAACGAACTCTTTCTCGTGTTGCCGTAATATCATCACGCATAGCTTGTTGTGTAATTTCAATCGGGGTAACATCAACAAACAAACGATAAGTTGGTTTTTTTGGGGTTCCAAGCGGCGTTAGCATATCCAGCAAATCATTTCTAAGCTGTTGACCAAAACGCCCGGCAATTGTTTGTACTTTAATTTTAGACATCTCTGATGAAATAGAACTATCGAACTCACCGCCAAAATACCACAAACTATCCTGTTTTTTCTGCACATAAAGAGGCTCAAAGCCGCAAGCTGAAATAGAAAGCACTAAAAACAAAAGCCAACATTTTTTCATTATAAAAAATCCTTATTGTCAAACTTTAACCAACTTTAACATAAATCCTACGCAAGGCAACGATTTTTTATTGCCAAAACACATTTATCTGTTTATCTTAAAACCAGAAAATAATTATCTTGAATATATTAACTCTAACACTTATAATTATGAAAACAAAAGAAGAACTTCTGGCTGTTTTACAAAATTTAGGTTTAAGTTTCTGTATCAGCAACTCAATCCAACCTGGAACATGGGTTTTCAAAATAGAAAAGAACCTGAATTTTATGCAAAAAGACAGTATCAATACTGAAATTGAGTACCACTTTGGTTACATGATTTCATGGCACAAAAAATGGCTCACGGTCTATCCGGAAATAAGTAGCTGTGTTTTAAACAATTTCAGAAATATTATTGATGAGGTTGGAAAGGCGCATCGATTTTACTTCAAACCGCCGTTCATCTTTCGTGAACAGGAAAACTTATCGCCTAAACAATTCATGGTTAAGGTCAATTTTGATACCCCTGCCACAAAAAAAATATTGAAAGAAATTTGTTGGAAATTTCAAGAAGATACCAACATCTTTTGTAAAGTTTTATCAAACAACGAATTTCTGATTGATTGTGCAGCTCAGGTAGATGTTGATGCCTTGAAACGCGAACGACAAGAAGCCTTAAAGAAAAAACATTATGCAGATGAATGCGGAAAATTATCACGAAAATTGGACATTCCTTTTGCTAATGTTTTAGCAATGGGAACCGATGAAAAGCTTTTAGAAAGACACTTGGTAACAATGAACCGAGCCGCCGGCTTAATTGCAGCACAAGAAACAAGCGAAAAGAAGCTTTTATATTTTCAAATCTTCCGTGGAAATAAAGAAGCAAAAGAAAAAGCTATTAAAAGTCTAGGAATTGAAATTGGTAAAGCCGATATTATGCGTCTTGACTTTTCAATATTGGAAAATGCTTTTAAGTAACAAACAAAAAAACACGCTGAACATAAAATTCAGCGTGTTTTTTCATTTCAATTTGCTTTAGGCAACAATATTGCAGATTTTGTTCGGAACAACAATAATCTTTTTAATTTCTTTACCTTCAAGTTGACGTTTCACATTTTCAACCGCCAAAGCTGCAGCCTCGACATCAGGACGAGGAGCATCTTTCGGCATGGTGATAGTACCACGAACCTTACCGCAAATTTGTACAGCAATGGTCACTTCATTATCTTGTGCGAGTTTTGCATCACCTTTCGGCCAAGCCTCAGTAATAACCAAAGTTGTTTTGCCCATACGAGCCCACATTTCTTCAGCCAAGTGCGGTGTAAATGGAGAAAGCAGTTTGAGCAAGTTCAAATACATTTCTTCAGGAATTTTCTCCATAGAGCTCATATAATTTACATATTCCATCAAAGAAGAAACGGCAGTATTGAACTTCATTTGGTCAATACGTTCGGTCACTTCCAAAATGCATTTGTGCATAGCGCGCAAATCTTTCTCATTCGGTTGAACTTTAGCAACCTTCTTGAACAAGCCATAAACTTTGTTCACAAAACGGTATACCCCCATCAAGCTTTCTTCTGACCACATAGCCACTTGATCAAATGGTCCGATGAACATTTCATACAAACGGAAAGTATCAGCACCATAAGCATCGACAATATCATCTGGGTTGATAACATTACCGCGAGATTTAGACATTTTCTCGCCGTTTTCAGCCAAAATCATACCATGAGAAGTACGTTTGTTGTATGGCTCATTGGTTGGAACCAAACCGCAATCATATAAGAATTTGTGCCAGAAACGAGAATAGAGTAAGTGCAATGTGGTGTGTTCCATACCGCCATTGTACCAATCCACATTCATCCAGTAGTCTAATGCTTCTTTAGATGCAAATTCTTTTGTATTGTGCGGATCACAATAACGTAAGAAATACCAAGAAGAACCAGCCCAGTTTGGCATAGTATCTGTTTCTCTGCGAGCATGACCGCCGCATTTCGGACATTTGGCATTAAGCCAATCGCCGGCTTTAGAAAGCGGAGATTCTCCTTCATCATTCGGATGATAATCTGGAACTTCCGGCAAGGTTAACGGCAATTCTGATTCCGGAATGGGTTGCCAACCGCATTTTTCGCAATAAACCATCGGAATAGGCTCACCCCAATAGCGTTGACGAGAGAAGACCCAGTCACGCAGCTTAAAGTTTACTTTAGCTTGTCCAAAACCGTTCTTAACCGCATAATCAGTAGCAGCCTTCATAGCATCGGTTTTATTCATACCGTCTAAGAAACCGGAATTGATGTGTGGACCATCTTCTTCAAAAGCTTTTTCAGAAATATCACCGCCATCCAAAACTTGAATAATCGGCAAATTGAAAGCTTTGGCGAAGTCATAGTCGCGTTGGTCATGTGCCGGAACCGCCATAATTGCACCGGTACCATAACCGGTCAAAACATAGTCAGAAATAAAGACCGGAATCAAGTCACCGGTATAAGGATTTTTAGCCTTAATACCTTTGAGTTCGACACCGGTTTTGCTATCTGTCATTGTACGTTGCAAATCAGACTTTTTCGCAGTTTCGTCAACATAAGCTTGAACTTCGGCAGCATTTTCAAACTTATCCATCAATTCGGCAACAAATTTGTGCTCCGGTGCCATAACCATATAGGTCACACCGAAAGCCGTATCCGGACGAGTGGTAAATACGGTTAAATTACGGTCCAAAGATTCGCCATTGTTGTCAGTTAAACCGAAGTCAAGCTCGGCACCTTCGGAACGACCGATCCAGTTGATTTGTTGAGATTTAACGCGGTCAATAAAGTCCACATCTTTCAAGTCATTAATCAGTCTGTCTGCATATTTAGTAATGGCAATCATCCATTGTTCTTTATTTTTACGAACAACTTGCGCACCGCAACGTTCGCAACAACCGTTAACAACTTCTTCGTTAGCCAAACCGACCTTACAACTCGGGCACCAGTTGATTGCGATTTTATCTTTGTATGCCAAACCTTTTTCAAAGAATTTGATGAACATCCATTGTGTCCATTTATAATATTCCGGATCACAAGTAGAAATACATCTGTCCCAGTCAAAACTGAAACCCAAAGACTTCAATTGTCTGGTAAAGTTTTCAATATTGGCTTTGGTAGAAACAGCAGGGTGCACACCGGTTTTAATGGCATAGTTTTCAGCAGGCAAACCGAAAGCATCAAAACCCATCGGATATAAAACATTAAAGCCTTGCATGCGTTTTTTACGAGAAATAACATCCAAAGCGGTATAAGAGCGCGGGTGTCCAACATGCAAACCGGCACCTGACGGATAAGGAAATTCTACCAACGCATAAAATTTTTCTTTGTTTTTATCAATCTCTACTTTATAGGCTTTTTCTTTTTCCCAAATGGACTGCCATTTTTTTTCAATTGCTTTAAAATTGTAACGGTCTTCCAGTTTCCATTCTTTAGACCATTCATCAAAGCTCTTACCATTATATCTGTCACAATTTTCACACATAGTTACTTTACCTTGTCTTTGTTTTTATTAATTAAAACTTTTCTGATATAAAACTCTTGCTCTTTTAAGAATTGAGAGTTCGATAACTTGTTCCATTTGTAACGACATGTCTTCTGTTTGCCATTTTCCATTAACAAATCTTCGACTTTGACCGCTAACTTTCACGCCATCGGAGCGCAATTCTTTAGATAAAACACGTACTTCAAGTTTGAACTGCTCCAGAGCATTTGGGGATTCTTTATACCAATCGGTTATAATCACCCCTGTTTCTTGATTTTTGCTTTGAATGGGCATAAAGCCCAATTTGTCAAGAGATGCTTGCCACAAAAACAGATTAACATTCGATTCGCGAACTTCTTCTTGCGGCTTTTCTTCAGCCCATGGATTCCATTGTTGCATATAGGAACAACCATCAAGCAGAAATGCACCGATTATCACCAGAGGGACAAACTTTTTCATCGTCATTTTCCTTCATTTTTTTCAAAATTAATTAAACCTATAATAATTTTGTTGAAAACACAATAGACTTAATGCAAAACTTCCACTAGAATACAACAAAATATCAGATAAATATATCAGGACGCAAGATTATGAGTACCATTCGCCAAACGGCGGTAGAAATGCTAAAAGAAGTTTTAGAAAACAAAAGTTTTTTCAGTGAAGTCAAAACTGAACAAAACAAATTTTCTGCGCAAGATTCGGCTTTTGCCAATATGTTAGTTTTAACGGCATTTCGGCATTTGGTTTTCATAAAAAAAACTCTCAAAAAATTCATAAAGAAAAAGCTCCCCGCCTCAGCCATTAACGGACAATATGCTTTAATTCTCGGCGCAACCGAAATTTTATACCTCAACACACCTGATTATGCCGTAATCAATTCATATGTAGAAATAACCAAACACTTGGCAGATAAATATGTGGGCGGCTTTGTTAATGCGGTTTTACGCAACATTTGCAAACAAAAAGAAGAACTCAAAAAAGAAGAAACAGGAGAGTTTTTTCCGCCTGAATTTTTTCATATTTTGAATCAAGATTATGGCAAAAAGACCATTCAAAAAATCCAATCGGCAGCCATGATTGAACCAAAGCTCGACATCACCGTTAAAAGCAATGCCCAACATTGGGCAGAAACCCTAGGGGGAAAACTTTTACCCTCAGATACGATTCGTTTGGAAAATAATGGCAAAATCACCGATTTAGAAGGATATCAAAACGGTGATTGGTGGGTACAAGATTTTGCTGCTGCTTTGGCTGTTAAAGCACTGCCAAACATCAAAGATAAAAAAGTTTTGGATATGTGCGCCGCCCCCGGAGGTAAAACCGCCCAACTAATTAATAAGGAAGCTAAAGTTACGGCTTTGGATATATCTGCCACACGCTTAAAAAAATTGCAAGAAAATCTGCAAAGATTACATTTTAATGCTGAAGTTGTTTGCTCAGATGCACTTGAATATATTAAGAACTATAAAGAAGAAGGTTATGATGCCGTTTTGTTAGATGCTCCCTGCTCTGCTACCGGCACGATTCGCCGCCACCCCGAACTGATGCACATCAAACGCCTAAAAGATGTTGAAAAACAAGCCGAACTGCAAAAAGAGATATTATCTCAAACACCTAAAATTTTAAAGCAAGGCGGCATCATAATCTATTGCACCTGCTCCATTTCCAAATTAGAAGGGGAAAAGCAAATTGCTGCTTTTCTGGCTAATAATCAAAACTTCAAAATTGTACCAATAACATCTCAAGAGCTTTGCGGAACAAACGATTTGGCTGAAATAATCACCGAAGAAGGATTTATCCGTACGTTGCCTCAACACTTGGCAAACTATGGTGGTACAGATTCGTTTTTTGTTGCTCGTCTAAAAAAGGAAGCTTAAATGTTTTTCAAAAAAAATCACACTCAACCGGATATTGAAAACAACAATATTTCAACAGAAGAACACCCTGTTTATGTTCTTGGAGATAATGATTTAGCTTTATTTTTAATGGCAAAATTACAAGCCGGCGGAAAAAAAGCCATCCTTTTAACCACCAAAGCTCCTGTTTTTGAATATCAACGAATTGAAATATCTTTAAAAGAAGAATATAACCTGCAAAAAAATTCTTACACTTTCAATGCTTGCTCTCATATCTCGCAAACACCTTCTGCTGTTTTAATTTCTTGCAACAACAATTCGTTACGAGCTCATTTAACCCTTCTTTCACCGCAATATTGTCAAAATGTTCCTATCGTATGTTTTAACCAAATTGACAATCTTTCATTAATCCGACCTTTGTTTGGAGAGTTTTTTTATCAAGCCTATTTTAATGGCTATCTTCTCAACAACAATTCAAACCTGACGGCATGCGGGCTTCTTCCTGAAATAACTTTATCAGCTCCTCAGGAAACGGATGAACCTTTACCCATTGAAGCAATTTTAAAAGCAACCGAATTAAAAATAACTTTTAACGAGAAAGATAATTACAATTTTTGGAAGAACAATGCGGCTCAAATTATCGGTTATTTAATTTCCGCTCCCAAACACCACATCTCAGAGCAAATTAATAATAAAGAAGAAAAAGAACTGCTTAAAACAGCAGCTAAAGAACTTTGCCAATTAGCAAAGTTTGAAAAAGTAAAAATTTCAGAAGAAGAAATTTTAAGAACCTTATTAGAAACACCTCGCAGTTTCTACTATAAAAACAATCATCAATCGCCAACAGAACAGGCTTCTCGCTTAGGACAATTATACAGCATGCTGAGAACAAAAGCTCAAACCTATAAATATCAAATTCCGCAACTAAACCGCCTGATAAAAGAAAATTATGATTATATTTTGAAAAAATAGATTAGGCATAATTATAGATTGATACTTGAAGAAAACACAAAAACAAGATATAACCATAGCAACAACAAGATAAACGGGCACAGGTCATGACATATCAATTAATTTTAACAATAATAACCTTGTTTGTTGGTTTTTCATTAAGCTTTGTAAGTTTTTATTTATATTCTAAAAAAATAAAAACCGTGTCTTCAAATGTATTAAAAAAAGAATTAGCTTTTGCTCCAATCTATTTATGTTGTGTTGTGTTTTTATCACTACTTTATCTCATCACCCCCATTGAAGATGACTTTATTCATGATTTTAGGGCTACAGAAACATTCATTCCGCTTTTACTGGCTGGAATATGCTACACACTGAGCTTGTTCTCCAAAACCGCAAAGTTTTTAGATATTGCACTCATTTTTTCCGTTGCCGTATCAATATCATTTTTACCGCAAGATTTTTTAATGTTTAACGGCATTATTCCTTTTTGGGCCGATCGTACCTTAATCTTCATTTTATGGTCTGTTTTTTCTTGTTTTTATTTTATTTTAAACGGCATAGATGGCATCTTGGCAACATTCAATTCGGCTTATCTTCTAACCTTAGTCATTTTGTGCTTTTTAGATGCTGCCCCCTTGTTCTATGGCTTAGCTGGACTAAGTTTACTGACCATCAATGGCAGCTTTATGATTTTCAATTGGTGTCCGGCAAAAATCAAATTAACCGATAATTCTTGCAAAATATTCGGCTTTATTTTAGGAGCTTTAATGGTCTTTGGTAGTTCAGAAAATTTAGCACCATGTTTTTCCATAATTCTAACCCTCTTTGCTTTAGAATTACTACAAAGTCTTGCGAAAAAACTTTCCCTACGAGATCGCTATAATAAATTAAGCTCCAACACAATTTATTATCAAGCCCACATTAGAGGCTTAGCTCCTCAGCAAGTTTGTTTTGCCATAATCAAAATCCAACTACTTTTCATAATTTTAAGTTGTTTCCAAGCTTATTTGCCCAATGCGACCTCTCTGCCCATCGCATCATTATTTTTGGCTGCATGGTTTTTAAACAAACTTCAACATTGGGATGAACCGAACCAAAATATCAAAGAAATAAATCAAGAATTTATGAATGATTTACGCCAAAATATAAACGACTTCAAAAACACCATAAACAGAGATTGACATGCAGTTATTAAACAAAATAAAACAAATGTTTTTCTCCTCCGGTCACAAAAAAGAAGAACCGGAATTCGTTTTTGATGCCAACAACTTAATCAAATTCAAAGTTGGCGTAATTGAATTTTCTGATAATGTAGAAAGTCGCAGTGGCGAAATTATTGCTAAAAAACTAGAACAGATGGAAGGATTGCAGGTTTTCTATTTTGATGATCCTTTCCCCAAAAATTTTCTAAACTTAGACAGCCGTACCTTATTTGATTTAATTGACCGCGGCTTAAACATCATTGACCGCACCAAAGCAGATGTCTTGATCTGGGGTTATCGTGAAGGAGATAAAATTCGCATCAACTTCCAAAACTCCAAACAATATGAAAAAGATGACAATGCGTTTATCTCTTTAATGGATAGTTTTTATATTCCGGCAGATTTAAGCAGCTCTGAAAAAGATTTTCCGTCTGCATTAAACAACTTGATTTATGGCGGTGTTATCAGCGCTATCAACCCACATAACAAAGAAACTCAAATTCAAAAGAAATTCCTTTTGAAAAAAATCATCAATTCATTATCAAAAGACAACTCTGCCAAAACATTATCAATAGAATATATGCCTTACATCATGAATTTATTAGGCATCATCTATCTGAGCTATGCTTATGATCGCGGCGAAGGAAAAGATTATAAAATTGTCAAAAATTTGTTTGATACGGCTCTCAGCCATCAAGATTTAATCAAAAATCCCATTCATTTAGGTTGCATCTACAATCACATGGGACAACTTTTTGATGCCTCTAGCGAATATTCTCCCAAACGTCCGATTAACCATCTGAAAAATGCAATCAGCTATTTTCGTCAAGCTCAAAAATATTTAAGTAAATATAATTATCCCTACGATTACGGATATATTTCATACCGCCTGTCCCAACTTTTTTACACTTATTGGCGGCAAAAAGAAGATATTCAAGCTTTGCGTGATGCTGTCTTCCAATTAAGAGAAGCCGAAAAAATATATACCTATGCACTTTTTCCTGAGTTTTGGGCCAACATTCAAGGAGAACTTGCTCACATGCTTTCCCTGCTGGGAAACTTTAGTAACAGTGAAGATATCTCTGAACTGGCAATCACCTGTTTTAAAAACCGACAGAAGGTAATCACAGAAAAAAGAGATCCTTTAGAATGGGCACGCATTCAAAATCATATCGGAGAGATTTATTATCGCCTGGGCAAAAATAAAGAAGATAAAGCTCTGTTGGAAGAAGCTTTGGAATATTTTCATGATGCTCTCTATATATATGAAAATATGGAACTCGCAGAAGAAGCTAAAAAAGTGTCAACCGACATAGCCAAAACCAGTCATATTCTCAATTTCTTATGAGGGAAAAATGTTTTTCCATTTATCCTTAGATTCACCTTTTGGAAAAATATTGTTAGAAGCCCAAAGAGACCAATTAATCGGCTGCCGCTTTATTTCAAAATCCGAAAATTTTCCAAACGAAACAAATATTCCCATTCTACAAACAGCAAAAAAACAATTAGAAGAATATTTTTTAGGCAAACGCCAAAATTTTGACATCAACTTGCAACCACAAGGCACAACATTCCAACAAAAAGTATGGCAAGCTTTACAAAAAATTCCTTATGGAGAAACGGCAAGTTACAAAGATGTTGCTATCAGCATCAACCATTCCAAAGCATATCGAGCAATAGGTTTAGCAAATAATAAAAACCCCATTGCCATATTCATTCCTTGTCATCGTGTAATTGGCAGCAACGGAAAACTTGTCGGATACGCCGGCGGACTTGATATTAAACAAAAACTATTAAATTTAGAAAAACAATATAAATAAAGAGAAAAAAGATGAGACAATTTTATCCTGTAATTTTATTAACGATATCAAACATTTTTATGACCTTTGCTTGGTATGGTCATCTCAAATTTAAATCCACAGCATTATGGCTTGTGATTTTAGCCAGTTGGGGTATTGCTTTTTTTGAATATATTTTTCAAGTTCCGGCAAACCGTATCGGACATGAGTTTTTCAGTGCCGCTCAATTAAAAATCATGCAAGAAGCCATCACCATCATTATCTTTTGCGTATTTTCAATTTTATATCTAAAAGAAGACCTAAAATGGAACTACCTTGTCGGCTTTGCTCTGATTTTACTCGCCGTCTTTTTTGTGTTTAAAAAATGGGATTAGAAATATACTAACAGCCATTATTCTCCAAAATTTGCAACAAGAATAGACAAAAATATTTTTTTGTGTATGATATATGATATATAACTATAAAAATATATAAACAAAGGAGATTATAATGGATGCAAAGCTTATGAACGACCCTGATTTTTTACAAAAATTAGGTGAACACATAAAAAATAATATCCAAGACATCATAGAAATAAGCGAACAAAGGAAAAAAAGAAAAAAAGAAAAAGAAAAAATCCTTACTGAAGGTCCTTATGATACAGAAGATTTATTTTTTAAAATACCTGATGGCTATAATGCCGATATTTTTAGAGAAGAATGCGCAAGAGCACATCGAGCCAGAAAATATTATTCCATACTAAACAGCCGCCAAGATGACGATTTTGATAAAGACAGATACTTAGCAAACAAGATTGCCCAAAATCCTGAAAAGCTTCAAAAATCTTCTTTTTATTTAGGATGTAGCTTATCAATTACCTCCACAGACATAACAAGGTTAGCCGCTCAAACCGGATTTGTAAGTTACTCAGCAGAAAATTCTGAAATTATAGCAATGCATATCTTCAAAAAAACCGGTTTATGTACTTATAGAGAAAAGTACAACGGACGAGCAAATCTTATGGCTTTAGATACAGAAAATAAAAGAGCTTTCTTCGATATGGGTATGAGAATGTTTATGTCTGAGTTCGATTATGACCGCAAAGCCCGCGATAACGGTTTAGAGATAATGAGAAATGTAGTGCGATTTAGTTCAAAAGAACAACTTCCGTACTACCAAAAAAAGCTATATGAAATGAGAACAGGCGGGATAAAAAAACAAAATTTAAAAATACAAGAATTTTTTAGCAATTTAAATTATTACCCTGGAGAAAAAGATTTTGAGGTTCTGGGGAAAAAACGTTTCCGTCCATTTTCAGATCCTATAAAAAAACAATTAATAAAAGGAAATGAACGATAAGTCATAAAAAAGCCTGCTTTTGCAGGCTTTTTTTATGGCGGAGAGATAGGGACTGTAAAATTTTTGCCACATAACCATTTGTTTTAACAACACAAAATTGACATTTCTATCACTCCAATTTTCCTCAAAATATACACTATTTAGCACTTGAATGCAATAATAATTTTTATAAATGGTTTTCTTTTATTTTAAATAATGAATTCCAAAAAAAATAATTAGTTAAAAACTATTGTATTTTTTTGCTTTATATATATGGCTATAGTGTTGGACATACTTTTTATTTATGAATAAACAAACTAAAATTGCAGTAATAAAAAGATGTATAAGTAATGAGACCAAAGAGTAACTACATATTTCATCTCTAAAACATACTCCATAGGCTTCACCAAATATAGAAGTTAAAAAAGACTCAATAAATAAAGGAGGAATGAAAATATACAGAATTAATAATAGCATCATAAATTTTACATTATATAACACATTCATTTTTGCATAAATTTTAGATACTTTTATTTGGATTTTTTTTATTGTTTTGTTTTTTATAATAATTTCATTTTGCTCATAAAGATATACAAGAAGTCCAATAACAAACCATAAACTATAAGTTATCCAAGCAAGCTCTGTTTCATTCATTTTTTACTATACTCCTTTATCTATTATTTAGAGAATAGTATTTTAATTCTATTTAAAATTAATGAATCTATATTAGAAACTGTTGAGATTTAGCAATATGTTACACAAAATCTTATTTGATAATAACTTGACTTATTTATATATATTTCATATATTAGATGCATATCTATGTTAAAAATTTGCAAAGAATGGTGTTTATATGCTGATAAGTTTTAAATTTAGCAATTATAAAAGTTTTAAGGATGAAGTTGAATTTTCTATGGAGCCCTTAACCAATAATGGAGAAGTAGATAATATAATAGAGACAGGTTATAAAAAATCTCCTGTTGTTTATAGAACATCTGCAATTTTTGGAGCTAATGCTTCAGGAAAATCAAGTTTTATTCATGCTGTTTCTTATTTTCAGGGATTAATGGAAGTAAGTTATTTAAAGAGATTTAATGAGCAAATGGAAGTTCCTGCTTATAAGTTAAGTGAGCAGAATAAAAATTCAACTTTTGAATTTGAATTCATAAAAAATCAAACAGCATATAGATATTTTGTGGAATTGAATGATAATGGAATTGTAAAAGAAGAAGCTTATTATACAGAATTAGAAGAAGATAAAAGAGAGAAGTGCTTATTTAAAAGGACTTCTGAAGATTTTAATAGCCCTTATGGTTTAGATAAAGAAATAGCAAAACAGACTATTAAGACAAGACTTCTTGTCAGTGAGTTAGTCAACAATAGAAATAATCAAGACCAGCATATTTTAGATATATATAATTGGATTATGGATATTGATATTCTTAGCATTGATTATAAAGATGTTTTGAAAGATAAGATATTGTCTTCTAAATCTAATTTACAGAAAAAAGCTGAATTTTTAAGAAAAGCAGATATTCCTATTACAAAATTAATTGTAAATAGAGATGGTTTGTATTCAACACATAAAAGTGAGGATGGACAGGAGATTACTTTTGACTTTATGTTAGAAGAATCTGATGGAACTCAGATGTTACTGTGTCTGTCTGAAGATATTTTCTGGGTGTTAGATAAAGGAAGTGTGCTCTTTATTGATGAGTTGGATAATTCTCTTCATCCTCATTTAGTAAAGTATTTGGTAGATTTGTTCAATTCACCCCAAACAAATCCTAAGGGAGCTCAACTTATTTTTACCTCTCATGCTCATTATTTAATGGATGGAGAACACTTAACCAGAGACCAGATTTGGTTTACATCAAAAGAAAATGGATATTCCAGTGAATTGTATTCATTAAGTGACTTCAAACAGATTAAAAGAAGAAAAGGCACTTTTTATAATGAATATATGTATGGTATATTTGGTGCTGTTCCTCATATAAATGGAGACTAAATAATGGCAAGGTCTCAAAGAAATAGACAGTTACAACCTTTACATCTTTTTGTTTGTGAAGATAGCAAATCTTCCAAATACTATATGCAAGGATTGGGAAAAGCAAAAGGAATTAACATTAAAGCAGAAAATGCTTATGGCACAAGTCCTGATAATGTTTTAAGAACAGCAAAAGAAAAATATAATTCCTTTATAGATAAGGAGTTTGTCAAAATTTACTGTTTTTTTGACAAGGATGATAGTTCTGATGTTGAATTCAAAAGGGTAATACAAGAATGTAGGACAGAAGGTTTTATTGAAGCTGTTTCTGTTCCTTGTTATGAGTATTGGCTTTTACTTCATATTCAAAAAACCAGTAAATCATTTTTAAATGCTAAAGAATGCTGTGAATATTTTAGAAATTTATATAATAAAAAATTCAAAACAGCTTATGAATTGCCTCAGCTAAAAGCCAAATCAGATATCTTCAATGATTTAAAGGAAGGTTTGGATTTTGCTATAAAAAATGCAGAAGAATTGGATTTAGATGAAAACTCTAATCCTTATACAAATATGCATAAAGTAATTTCTGAGTTATTAAAGAATGGAACTATGTAAATGATAGAATTACCAAGTTATTTACAAAACATAATAGATATTAAAGATTTATTCTCTAATATTGAAACACTTCTTTTCATTTTGATTCTTCCCTTTATAAATCTATTTTTTAATAGAAAACTAGTTAATAAAGACTCTCAAAAATTAATTGATAAATTTAAAAAAGAAGAAAAATATTTAGAAGATTTATATGTTGAATTAGGGGAGACAAAAGAATCTTTAAGATATTTTGTATATGGAGGAAAGTGGAAGACTAGAATCATTAATGATTTTAATAACTTATATAATGATGAAAATGGCAATTTCCTTAAGACTCATATTAAGAATAAAGCTATTTCATTTAAATTAAATAAAATTATGTCTCTTAACAAAATAAAAAAATGTATAGAAAAAAATAAAGAACTTTATAACCAATATCCCTGTAACAAAGAGCTGTTAATAAATTTAGATGTTGGAGAAAAAGATAATACACATAACTGCTCCTTAAAAAAATATCAATTAGAAAAAATTTTGAGAAAAGTAGTCCTTGCAACAGAGAGACTGGTATTATTGAAAGGAAGTGCTGGAAATGGGAAAACCAGTATTCTTTGTAACTTAGTTTCTTTAATTATAAAGTTAAAAAATACTTGTGTATTTGTAAATTCTAGAGATTTGTCTAATGTAGAGGCTGATTTGTTAGAAAAGTTACACTTGCCAATTAAAATATTTCCAAATTTTTCTTTGAATTTACTTAATATTAAAAATATTATATTGAGAACTAATTTATTCATAGTAATAGATGCTATTAATGAAAATGATAGTTCTGAATTTAAAAATACTTTGCCTAAATTGTTACATAACTTATTAAAATTTAGAACAATAAAAATTTTAATATCTTGCAGAAGTGAATACTTTGAAGAAAGGTATAATAAAATTTTTATTGATTCAGAAATTTCTCCTTTTGTATATGATATGGAAAATTATTATTTAAGTTCTAATATAAATCCTAGGACAGTTTCTTTTTTATATCAAACTTACAAGGCTTATTATAATTTTAAAGGAAAAATTAGTTATAATATTTTTCATTATTTGATGAATTCTTTATTGCTAATGAGAATCTTTTTTGAATATTGTAAAAATAAAAAAGACAATTTTGTTAATTTAAATAGATATGAAATTTATAAAAATTTTATTCATAACCTAGAAACAAAAGTTCCTGACATATGTTTATATATCAACAGATTAATCTCAAAAATGGTTGAACAAGAAAATTATGATAAAATTTGTGGAAGTAGATTAAATTTAACCTCTTTTCAATTAAATGAATTTAGAAAAATATGTGATGAAAACTTATTAATGAGCAGAAAAATTATAAAACATAAAGGGTTTATTAGTGAAGAGGCTGATGAAGAGTTTTATTTTGTATTTGATGAGTTAAGAGATTATTGCATAGCAAAATATTTAATATCCAATTGTCAAAATGAAAATATGAAACACTATCAATTATTATTTGATACATTGACTAAAATGCAACAATCTCATCTTTCTCCATTTGAAGGAATCCTGACTTATTCATATGCTCATTTTAGAGCTGAGAACAACACTATTCTATGTCTGGAAATTATTAACAAATTTTTGAAAGAAAGAATATTCTCCATAAACAATAATGAAAACAAAACTTTTGTTAATATGGGACTTAACATTATTTTCAACTGTAACAAAGAGTTGTTAGATTTTGAATATATTTATATATTATCAGTATTTAAAGAATATACAGGATTTGGATTAGCAAATAATGATATATTTATATTATTTAAATTTTTAGTAATTAATGAGTTGCAACATGGTTGTTATTCTTTGGATATATTTTATAATATCTTAATGAATTATGAAAATATAGGTGCTTTATTAGTAGTAAGCAGTAAATCTTTAGAAGTAGTAGATAGAAAACTTTTAGCAGATAATTTAGATATCTTTATACAATTGATTTTGATTTGTTATTTATCAGATGATTATCATAAAAAAAATTTTTTGTATGATTTGATTAAAAAATATAAAAATATTGAAATCATATTAGATAATATTACAAAAAAAAGTAGCTGTAGCATTTTAAAACAAAGATGTCAGAATTTTATCAGGGAATTAAAAAAGGAAAATGTATAAATATTTAAAAATCAAGAATCAAAATGATTATGATGAAGCTTTTCTATATTACATAAAGACTAAAAAGAATAGCAATCTAAACTCTTTTTTAAAAATGGCTCAGGTTAAAAAAGGTTCTTATGCTGCTAGGATTGTAGAAAAAATGTTTAATAGATATGCTAAATATGCAGTTAGTTTAAAAAAAGAGTATCATAAGTATTATTCAAAAGAATTTGATAGCTTTTCTGACTATTTAAAAATACGACATAAACTTTTTAAAAAAGAGATTTGTTATTTTAAAAAACATAATTGTTATTATACCAATCTTAATGATGTTAATGAATATAATGTACAATTTCTGACAGAGGATGAATTTTTTCTAAATTTGTTTAATGATTTTTTTGGAGAAAGTTTTAATGAAAATTAGAAATGGTTTTGTTACAAATAGCTCTTCAACTAATTTCATAATTATGAGTAAAGAAGAACTCACTGTTGATAATCTGTACAAAAAATTAGGATTTTTAGAAGATTCTCCTCTAAAAGAGGTAGGAATTCAATTAGCTTCATGCATATTAAAAGGAATAAATCAAGAAGAGAAATTAACATATAATAAAGTTAGGAAAATGTTTGGTAAAAGCACTGCCAACAAATGGAAAAGCTATAAAAATTCAGGATATTATATATTAGTAGGAAAAACTAATTCAGATGATAATATCATTACTAGTTTTTTTACAACAGATTCTTTTATAATAGATGATGATGATTTTTTTCTAGATGGGCAAAATTGTATTTGGTAAGACATGATTATTTATAAAGATACAAAATATAATTTCTTTGAAATTTTTAACCCCAAAAATGGCTTCCTTTATAGAGGAGATATTGAAGGAACTCAATCCACCCCAGTACAAAGGTCTTTTCCTGAATTAATAGATGTTGGAATTATGGGAAGTTGTCATGTTGCTTCATTAGGAATTTGTAAAAAAGCAGGTGTTGATTGTTACCAAAGTGCAATAAAAAAGCATAAACCTCATATGAAGCTAATTGATTTTCAAAGAATTGTTAAAGAGGCCTCTGGCAAGACATTTCAAATTGCCTTAGGTGGAGCAGGAGACCCCAACAAGCATCCTGATTTTCTAGAAATTCTGAAGCTTTCTAGAAAATATAATATTGTCCCTAATTTAACTACAACTGGATACTTTATGTCAGATAATGAAATATCTGCTATGAAAACATATTGTGGAGCTGTAGCTGTTTCTTTTTATACTACATTAAAAGATGGTCAAGAATCTAATCCAATGACAATAGAAGCAATTAATAAATTGGTAAAAGCTGGATGCAGAACAAATATTCATTATGTCCTTTCTAAAAATAGCATAAAAGATGCTGTATATAGGCTTGAACATAATCTTTTTCCTCAGGGAATTAATGCTATTATATTTTTATTATACAAAGGAACTGGATTAGGAAATAAAATTAATGAAATATCCTTGCAGAATAAGGAATTTATTCATTTTTTAGATTTAGTACAATTAAATAATTTTTCTTTCAGAATAGGGTTTGATACTTGCTGCACACCAGCATTGCTAAGAAAATGCCAATCTGTTTTAGAAAATTCCTTAGATTTTTGTGAAGCAGCCAGATTTTCTATGTACATAGATTCAGAATTAAATGCTTATCCCTGTTCTTTTGATTGTGATAGAGGTGATTTTAAGGTTAATATGCAAAATTCAACCATTAAAGAAGTATGGGATTCAGAGGTGTTTAATCAGTTTAGGAACATTCAAATAGATAGCTGTTCTTCTTGCCTGTTAAAAAATAAATGTGTTGGAAAATGCAAGCTAAACTTATGTAATAATTTATGTTCTCTGTAATTTTTTTTATTAAACAAAGTGGAGTGGCAAAAACACCAACTCCACCCTATCTGTTTATACAGTTTTTAGCATCCATAAAAAATCTATCATAACAAATAATAAAAAGGAGCCCTCTTTTTTTATTTTTTTGAAAAAAATTTATCAAAAGTAGGCTTTTCAGATAAATAAATATGAATTTGTTTCAATAATTATATATGTTACATTAAATAGCTCCAACAGCACTAGGATGTTGGAGTTTAATTTTTCAGATATAAATACAAAGTAGGTCTGGATATATGATACTTTCTTGCCAATTCTGAGAGAGAAATTTTTTGAGAATTAGCTAGCTCTTTAAGTTCTGAAACCTCTTGAGGAGATAATTTATGCTTTCCTCCCTTATATTTGCCTTTCATTTTAGCCAAAGCAATTCCTTCTCTTTGTCTTTCAAGGATTAAACTTCTCTCAAGTTCAGCAACTGCTCCAAGCATTGTCATCATCAATTTTTGGTATGGGTCATTTTTACCTACTTCAAAAGTCAGATTTTCCTTATGGAATTTTATAGTGACACCTTTTGATGTTATTTCTTCCACCAAATTTAACAAATCTCTGGTATTTCTAGCCAATCTGTCCATAGAATGCACATTGATGAGGTCTCCTTCTCTAATAATAGAAAGCAATAATTCTAGTTGAGGCCTATTTCTGTCTTTTCCAGATAGCTTGTCTTCAAATTCTCTATCACACTTGATATTTAATAACTGTCTTTCTGTGCTTTGCTCTATTGTAGATACTCTCTTATAATTAAAAATCATATCATCACCTGTAAAGTTAAAATCTTATACATAGCTTTACAATAGATAAAAACTGTAAAATTGTCAAGTATTTTAACCTCAACTTTACAGTTTTAAAATTGTTAAATCAGCCTCTACTCTAAATTTACAGCTTAATCTGAATAAAACACTGTAAATTTATTTTATATTTAAATTGGCTAATTTATCCAACAATTGCTCTGCAGAGAATTTATTTAAGTTTTCTGTGATTGTTTGTTTATCATAATACACTGAGGAATGTATAGAATAGTTATTATTTGTAGTATTAACTTCCCACACAGCTATAGCTAATTTGGGAGAAAATAAATCATCAATTCTTTTATTAAAATAATCAGAATAAGCACTTTTCAATAATTCTGTTTTATCAGCATTGATATCCGGTATTCCTTTCACTTCAATATAAAGATAGAAGCCATTCTCAAATTTCAATATGAAGTCAAAATAACTTTTTTTAACATTAAGCATATCATCTAAATATTCTCCAAAAATATTTGATGCTGTTAGATTTTTTGCCCATATATGTATACCTTCATAATCTTCTGTATAATTTTGTATTAAATTAAATACAACTTTTTCTGGGGTAGAATCTAGTGGTTGCTGATTTCCATTCAGCATATCATCTTCATTTATGCCAAAGAGATAATCTCTTTTTGAAATTTTCTTTTTTTCTTGGTCTTTTTCATAAATCTCTTTGTAAAAGACAGGATTATAAGGATGTTCTGTAATCTTGTATTTTGGCTTTCTTGTTCTTGTTTTTGAGATAATGTTTAATATATCTTTCTTATGGCTATTCAATAATATTATATTTAGAAATTTTTTTTGAATCTTATGTTTATCACAAAAAATATCTGTGATTGGTTTTATTAAATCACACAATTGCTTATTTACAGTTATAAACCTTTTGTAGTCTCTTAAAAAGATAAATGGATTTGTTATTGTTGTGTAAATTTGATTACCTTTTGCAGTACTTAAAACTTTTCTATATGTCTTGTGATTATCAATAAATGTACTCTCTACTTCTTGTAAAATTGGATTTTCCACCCCATATAGCCAAGAGCTAAAATTCTTTTTAAATTCCTCATTGGATTTAGAATCTTTAATTTCTGCTTTATTTTCTATATCTATAGATAAAAATGTTTCAGTAGAAAATTTATCTCTAACCTTATAATTATATTCACTTACATCATCATTTGTTTTTTGGGTATTAGAATAGATATAATATTTTGATGTTGTTTCATTCCATTCAAGATTTGGATATGGATTTCTTTTAATTCTTCCTAAAGTTTGAATATTAAGACTTGAAGAAGATACATTTCTTAATTGAATAAGCATATTTGCTCTTGGAATATCCCAACCTGTTGAAGGACCTATTTTAAATATAATAGCATCAATGATGTTATTGTTTTCAGTAATTTCATCCAAAGTAAAATCTTTTTTATAAACTCTATTTGAATCCTTATCATTGTTTCCAAAGTATTGAACCCAAGCAATATTATGAGCATCAAATGTTTTTTTTATTTCAATCAGTGCCTCTTTAAATTTTTGGGATTTAATTTTATCTGTTGGAGCATCATTATCCACTTGAATAAGCATTGCAGGATGAATACCAATATTAAGTTTGGCATAATCCTCTTTTATTTTTTTAAAATGTTTAATAGCATCTTCCAAGATTTCTGTGTCTTCTAAATCTTTATCTAATAATGATACTGGGATTGTTTTTAATAGCCACTTGCCATCATTTAGAACAGGATTGTTTAATTGGCTTTCTTTTAATATTACTTTTTTTGTAAAAGGATTGTTATTATCTGGTGTTGCTGTCATTTTCAGAACAAAGGAAGCATTGTTATTCATTAATGTTTCAAAATTTTCATCTTTGGTTTGTTTTTCACCACCAATATGAGCCTCATCTCTAATATAAATGAGTTTATAACCTTTATCTATTGCTGACACTACAAAATCATCAATGATTCCATATTCACTTAATATTCTTCCTTTTCCAAAAGAAGCTTTTCCAAAAATATAAACCTTATTTTGTTCAGGTATTATTTTCTCTATGCTTTCTGTTTTATCTGTTTTGGCAGATGATGGAGATTGGATATACTCTGCCTCAAAATTTGAATATGGCAAATCAACCTTGTATTTGTTTATTTTTTGTTCAAAAAAGTATGGTAGTGATGATGAAGAAGGGGTTGCTATGACAAAAATAAACTTATCATTTGGATTCTGTTCAATTAAGGCAGATATAAAATAAGATGCCATTAAAGTTTTACCACTACCTGTTGGAGATTTAAATTCACATATAACCTTTTCATTTGGGTTATATAAATTTAAGATATCTGTTGTTGTCTTTAATTGTAATGATGTCAGTTCCATAATCTATTATCCTATTTTTTTAGTGGATTAAGTGCTGACAATTCATTATAGATGTCAAAATCATTATTTATATTATAATTTTCATTAAGTTTCTTAAATTCTAATTTTGCTTTGTCTTTTAATTTTTCTGCCTTATCTAAATCTTGTAAGGTCAGCTCTTCTGTTTCAATATTAAATACCCTTACACTATTATTGGTCAAATATGGCTTCTCTTTGGTGTAAATCCAATCAATCTTTTCACCTTGACTACCTTCTCCATTGATGACCCTATAAAGTCTTTCTCTTGTTATCTTTTCACCAATACCATTTTCATTATTGGTAACTAAAATAAACTTTCTTTGTCCTCCATCTTCTTCATTTAGCTCCATTACAGCCTGCCCAGTTGTTCCACTACCAGCAAAGAAATCAAGGATAATGGCATCTATTTTAGTTTTTTGTTGGCTATTATCAAATAATAAAGATAATAGATATTTTATTAAAGATACAGGTTTGGGGTATGAAAATAATTTATTTTTTAAAATGCACTCTAATTCACTAGATGCCTCTTCATTAGTACCAACTTTTGTTCCATATCTGCTGTATGTACAGTATGGATTGTTCTTATTAGTAAAAATTATTTGTCTTGGAGACACTTTGGCCTCTTTATCATTAGAATAGATGGCTCTTATAGCAAAACTCTGTGTCTTTACCCAAAATTTTGTTCCTTTTTCAATTTCTTCTTTTACAGTCTTTGCAGACCATCTTGATTTAAATTCTAACATAAAATCATTATCATTTACTCCATTTACAACATTTACTTGATTTTTCAATATATAATCAGATGATGTTGTCTCATTATATATACCATCTCTTAAATTAAATTTTACAGAACCTTTAGGAAATGTAAGGACTTTTGTATTATTGGAGGCATTATATAGTGGAGCATCTAACAATTGAGTATTTATTTTTTCAACCAAAAGTTCTTTTAACCCATTGCTTTTTAAATTCTTCCCATAACATAAAATATAATCACCATTTGTATAACTATTTAATTTTTGTCTTCCAAAATGTTGTGTTTTTTCCCAAATAAAATTGGCAATAAAATTATCTTCTCCCAAAATTTCATCACATAATACCTTTAAATATGCCTGCTCACTATCATCAATAGATATAAAAATGACACCAGAATCACTTAATAATCTCTTGGCTAGTTTTAACCTTTCATTCATCATATTTAACCAACCATCTCTGGTAAATTTATCTCTATAAACAAATTTACTAGCTTCAACTTCTTCTTTATAATCATTTCCATCTTCTTTGGTTGCTTCTGTATTATATGGAGGGTCAATATAGATAACATCAATTAAACCTTTGCCATTTTTATCTATATAAGTGGCACATAAATTTTTTAAAGCATCATAGTTTTCCCCAATTATTAACTTATGTTCAAGTTTTCCCACTAAATCAACATTTATACCTAAAGTACTATTTTCTTTAATAAGAGCAACAGCATTATGATTTACCTCAGGAGCTTCATCAAAAACAAATCCTGTCTTAACTCTTTGTGTGATTAAACCATAAACAGCATCCAAATCTTTATCAGGAGTATTTTCAATAATTGTTTTAGCAATTTGTTTTTGTTCTTTGTTGAATGATACTGTTGGTATCTTATCAAGTTTGGCAATATATTCTTCTTTTAAAGACATAGACATACTCTCCACAAATGTCCATTTATGGAGAGCTAAATTATGATAAATGAGGAAACCTCTCTTAAAACACCTTAATTATATGAAAAACAAGGAAATAACTTGCTTTAATATATTTTTTATTATTTTATAATACCATTATTTGTAATAGCTAAACTAGATGGACATTTAGTTTAGCTATTATTTTTGTAACCTTTGTATAGTTATTTTTGATAAATATCAATGTAATAACAAAGGATTAAATATGATATATGGTTATATTAGAGTTAGTACTGATTTGCAAAATTGTGAAAATCAGAAGTTTGAACTTAAAAATTTCTCAGAGAAAAATAATTTATGCATAAATGAATTTGTTGAGGAAATTATTTCATCAAGAAAACCTTTGGCTCAAAGAAAATTGGGAAAGTTGTTAAATAAGCTCAAAAAAGGAGATATAGTAATCACAACTGAAATCTCAAGACTTGGTAGAAATATGTTAGAAGTTATGGGAATTTTGCAAACTTGTCTTGAAAAAGAGTGTGAAATTATAACTGTTAAAGAAAACTATCATTTAGGGGCTGATATTCAGAGTAAAGTATTAGCATTTGCCTTTTCCCTTGCCAGTGAAATTGAAAGACAACTAATTTCACAGAGGACAAAAGAATCATTAAAAAGATTGAAAAATGAGGGGAAACATTTAGGTAGACCTTATGGGTTTTCTTATAAAAAATTGAAGAAAAAACATAATAAAATTAAAGAATTATTGGATAAAAAAGTATCAAAAGCTGAAATAGCAAGATTAATGGGGTGCACCTGGACTACTCTTCATAGATATGTAACAGAATTTATTATTTAAACTAAAAGCCAGATTTATTTCTGGCTTTTTTATTTAGTATTAACTTCTTCTCAAATCCCTCAAGACTTCCATTGTATTTGAGATTTTGGTTATTTCTGCTATGTCAAAAACATCAAACTGATAGGATGTACAGGTTGCACCCATTTGAGAATTAAAAAATTTGAGGATTGCCATATTATAGAGTTGGGAATTAAATGTTGCCACCATCATTGGAGTTATTCTCAAATTATTAGAAATATTTGGGTTTGCTCCTTTTTGAAGCAAATATTCAATCATTTTTCTGTTATTTCTCTTCACTGCTAAAAATAGAGCTGTTTCACCTCTTGCTGATGTTTGATTAATATTGCAACCCATTTCCAGCATTCTATCAATAATTACTGTTTTTTCAACATTAGCAATACAAGGATTAACCACTATCATATGAAGAGCTGTATAGTCATCCAGATGCTCATATTTCATAGTAGTTCTATCTATAATTTTCAAAAGTTTTGTAAAATCAGCACCTATCAAAAATTGCATCAAAAATGGCTCTTTATCAAATAACTCCTCAAATTGATTGAGTGTCTCATATTCTGAAATTTCTTGCAAATCTTCCAACATTTGAGCTAATTCTTTATCCTTTTTAATAAAGTTTGGAATTGGTTTGGGTGAATTTAGTATCAAATCTATTTTACTTATTAAGTTGTCAAAATTAACATCTTCCCTCATATCAAGTCCTTTGATGCTAATTTATTTTTAATTATTAAATGTAATTGAGATTGAACTTCTGGATAAATTTTTTGCATATTCAACTTATATAAAAGAAAAGACAAAGTCCTTAAACTTGGTTTTTTATGTAAATACTTCAGAACACTTAGATATGGAGGACATTTATTTAGATAATTTAGGCTAAAATTTCTGTAACTTTTTATAAATTTTTCAGCTATTAAACAATCTGCTATTTCATATAATAATTTTAATTCTTCATTCATCATAAATCCTTAATTAGTGATATAATTATTTATCATTTTTTGATGGAGAAAAAAGTAAATCATTAATAATGATAGGAGGAGTTATTCTCATTTTGGATATAAAGTTGTCTTTATTGGTTTTAAAAGGAGAAATATAGTTTTCCCAACCTTTTATATTATAAATTTTGGAAATTTTAAAAGAGGATTTTGAATACAATTCTTTGAACATTTTTGTTATATAACTTACAAAAATAGATAATTCTTCAACATTAAATTGATAAATTGTTAAATGAATGTGATTAATGCCACAGGCTTGTTTTTCAATAATTCCTTCAAATTTATATTGAATATTCTTAATAGATTTCCATTTTGTTCCATATCTCCATTTATAAAAATGTGATAAAATAGATTTAAAATCTTTTTCCAATTTTATTTCATCAATATTGTTATTTGGAGATAAAGTAAATGAAAATAATCCATATGGTGTATCTTCATTATGTTTTTTATCTTTATTCATATTAATGAACAAAGATTTTAATTTTCTAATAGTTGATGGTGATTCTTGAGTAATTCTGTTTTTAAATATTTTAGTCATAATTATTCCTTTTTTTGATATAATTTTTTAATAATTTGGCAAAAGGTTAGATTTAGCACCTAGATTATTCTAGGTGCTATTTTGTTTTAATTTTTTTGCTGCAAAATCAATGGAAAGTAGCCATTAGGCATTCAGTCCATACTGTGGGGTATGAGGAAAATAAATAGCAAGCCTGTTCTATTTTTGGTATTCACAGACAATAATACCAACAATTATCTGTGTGACTTTCCTCATACTAATAAATTTATTTATATTAAGATACCACACAGATATTTCAAAAAGCAAAAATAAAATGAAAAAAATTTTATTTTCCCAAAATAGATTTTCTGGGTCTCCTTCTAGACCTAAAAGCAGGGTCAATATCCTCAACAGTTCTATTCTTTAGAGTCTCAAAATCAATCATTGGAAAATCAACTGAATCAACAATTTTCTTCAATTTAACAATATCCATTGCCCCCTGAGCATAGCAACTGAACCCATCCCCATTATTATCAGACCATCCTCCAATAATTTTAATGGCACTATCAGAAATATCATTATTCCTATAGTTCATTTTCATAAGGTGTCTAAAACTATGGAACACTTTTTGCTCTGAAGTTATACCAATCTTGTCCAGATAACTGGCAAACCACCTACCAAATTCCTGAGCATATCCATTATGGGGATTATGTTTGAGGTTAAATAACTTTTTACAGTTATCATTTTTCCTGTTATTTACATAATCTAGGAAGCCAATATCTAAAATTTTTTGAGGGATTGGTAATATCCTTTTTTGCTTAGTTTTTGTTTTTTTATCTTTATCAGATGATGGCTGAATAACTATACAATCAACACCTTTAAAACACTGTATATCTGCCACATCTAATTGACACAATTCATCTTCTCTGCACCCTAAAAAGATGATAAGACATAAAATCCAAAATCTCTCTGGGTATTTGCTAGTGTCATTTTTCACAACATATTCAGGAAATGTTTTAGGGTTAAAAATTAAAGCTAATTCTTCATCTGTAAAAGGTTCATAGGCCTCTTTTTTCCCAACAGCATATTTAAATTTGTAGTCTCTGATAGGGTTTGACAATAAAATTTCCTCATCAACCAAAAAATTTAAAAATGAACTGAACATAGAGATGTAGTCTCTAACAGTGATGGGCTTGATTTTTGGGATATTCTTATTATTTTTTGTTTTCTCAATAATATCACTGAATTTTTGGTTAGGATATTTGGCTGATGCATTTTTGGGCAACAATAATAATTTCTGCTCAATATTTCTCATATCTTTTTTAGTTATATCTTTAATTTTCTTGTTATTTAACAATGAAATAATAATATTAATTTTATAGATATGGTTTTTGGTATCCTTAACTGAACTACCCTTTGCTAGTTGATAATCATACCATTTTTGTAGTAATTTCTCATAATTAGGAAGTTTAGCCTCAATTTTTCTATTCATTGATGAGTTCTTGATAACTTCTCTTGCTATTGCTAAAATATTTTCAAAATAGATTGATATTTCAACAGGTGTCTTATTTTTAATGTTCTCAATTTTATCATACAACAATTTTTCAGACTCTCTCATTCTATCAGATAAATTATGCCATCCAATAAAATTGGAAGAAAAATCATCTAACTCTGATATAGAATCTGTTTTATTTTTGAAGAAAGGCAATTCTCCCCCATCTTCCAATATGTCAACAACATCAGAATCTATTTTGCCTTCATTCTTCATTTTCTGAATTTCTTGCAGAATGAATTGGTACAATTGATATTCCATATGATTTTCAGATGGGTTATAAGCTACATCACTATTGGGTTCTCTAATTTTATAGCCATCCCACACATCAACAACTTCTTTAAGTATTTGAATAGGATTGCCATCATTATCATATGTATCAACAACCTCAACTCTATCTGCATCATCTAATTGAGCTGGTTGGTAGAAACTCAAATCCTTATATGTAACAATGCCTTTTTTAATTTTGGCTTCATTTTTTTCTAATTCTTTTAATAAAAATACCCATCTTGAGACTAAAAAGTGTTTATAATCCTCATCATTGAAAAAAATTTTTTTGCCATTTTCCACATACATCTTGCTTCTTCCACAATGTTTCAAGAACAAATCCACTTTGTAGGATTCTTCTCTGACCCTATATAGAGCTTCTTGATAATTCTTAGTATTCAATGAATATATTATATTTTTCTTTTTTGTAATATCAATGAGAGATTTTGGGACTTGGACTCTAATATAATAAGTGTGTTTTCTGAGCATCAATCTTGGATATAAAAAAGCCATCTGCTGTATCACCCCATAGCACCACCTAAAAAAACAAGGTTTAGCACCATTAAAAATTGTGATAAAACAAATGGCTTTAATTGTTATGGCGGAGAGATAGGGATTCGAACCCTAGGTACCCGTTACCGAGCACAATTGATTTCGAGTCAACCGCATTCGACCACTCTGCCATCTCTCCAATATCTTTGATACTAATAATTTTTATTAGTCTTTTTGGCAAGAGTTATTTTAAACTTCCGCAACAAAACGTCTTATTCTCTACCCTCATCTTCCAATCCACAGCGACGTAATTTTTCAATCTGAGCAGCTTTTTCTTTTGCTTCTATACCTTCCTCATTACTATGAACAATTTTTTGACTAACAGGATGCCAATTTTTTTCTTCTTTAAGCATTTGCTTTACTTCTGAAAAACTTTGTTTAAAAGACTTTCGTTCTTCTCTTTCCGCGTTTCGTCCTTCTTCAACATACTCCTTATCTTCATGCTCTGACTCTGAAACTTGTAGAGGCATAATCAAAATTCCCACAACATGATTAAGTAGCTGTTCTTCAAAACCAAAACGTCGATTTAATCGCAAACGAACTTCTTCTTTATTATCATAACCAAAAACTTTGGCCGGAAGCAAATTAACCAAATCATCACAACGTTCAAAAACTAAAATACCTCGAACTAAACAGACAACGCGTTCAGATGTTTCTTGACAAACAAACTCTAAAACATCATTAAGTTTTATTTTTTGATGTTCTTCATCAAAAAGACGAACTTCTACTCTCTTGGTTCCGTTTACTATTTTATCAAAAGCAAAACGCATCAAATACATTGTATGTTTCATTTTTGGTCTCCCTTTATACATACATATGAGAGTAACTCGAAAAAAAACAACTTTCAAATATTTAGTGGGTCGACAATTAAAAAATATAATGTTATATGTAAACTAAATCCAGAACACGAGGAAGATATGAGAAAGTTTTTAACAATATTTGCCCTGACTTTGATGATAAGTATATCCAAACCAGCACAAGCAGATTTGGTATTAGGAGCAGATGTTTACAGAACATTTATAGATACCAGTCAAGAGTTTGATACCTATGCGGAAGATAATTATGATATGATTGCCGCTGTTCTGGGTTTTGATTTTAATGGTGTTGGTATTGAAGGTTTTTACCAATTTTCTGATGACACAATCAATGGCAATAATTTCACATCTAAAACAACATCATACGGTGCCGATTTTATTTTAAGACTTCCAACCTCAGAATACTTAGATTTTGTTACTTCAATCGGATATGTAAACTACAAAATTGAAAATAAATTACGCGATCTTGAAAGCGATGGTCTGCGTCTTGGCGTCGGTTTTCAATTCAATTTCAACAAATATATGGCAATTCGAGCCATGTATCACTACTCTGCTTTAACAGAAGAAGTAGATAATCTGAAAACCGTTAACGAAATTAGCGCCGGTGTCCGTATTAAATTTTAATCAAAAACGGCATAAATTTTTTCCCAAAAATGCAATTTTTGCTGCTTGAATGCAAAGTGTTTAAAAAGCAGAAAGTTTGCTAAGGTTATTGCAAACAAAATAAGAGCTTGGGAAAGGTATGGATTATATCCGTTCTTCTCAACAAAAATCCATAAAAAGAAAGAATTTACAACATAGCCTACAGCCAAAATCATTGTTGATTTGAAATATTCTTTCAAATGGTTTCCTTCAGTTGCAAAGACCAAAATCTTATAACCGATAAAAGCCGTAAAAGAAGACAACAACCATGAGAGCAATAAATTCAACTGATAGCTTTGATGATACATCATTGTCAAAACAAAAAAGACCAGATATTTAAACACCACATTGGTGAGAGCAACAGTCAAATAGCGCCAACGCTCATCAATATCAAACCAATGATCAATATAAGATTTTTCTTTAACAAACCAATCTTTAATTTTTTGCAACATCGTACTTATCTCCTTCAACTTCAATAAATATAATCTTTTGGAATATATTTTCAAGTTGATATATAGACAGGGATGTAATCCCTTCACCCGCATAAACAAAACTTAAGATAAAAAAAGACCTCAACACTTTTCGTGGAGGTCTTTAGAAATTGGAGCGGGCTGAAGGAAAGAAAATTCTCCGGCGGAGGATTTTCTAACGACAGGCGAAAATTTGTTAGCTTTAAGGCAAGCGACAGCCTCGCCGACAAAGCGTTACAAATTAAGTGACCGTAGCGCTGTTAGTGAGCTAAAGCGAACTTACTAGCCAGACAGGGATGCAATCCCTTCACCCGCATAAACAAAACTTAAGATAAAAAAAAAGACCTCAACACTTTTCGTGGAGGTCTTTAGAAATTGGAGCGGGTGAAGGGATTCGAACCCTCGACATCAACCTTGGCAAGGTTGCGCTCTACCCCTGAGCTACGCCCGCATCATCAGAACGAGATATTTAATACCATATAAAAAAAATATTGCAAGCATTTTTTTTAATTTTTTTCACTTTTTTTTATAAAGACACAATCTTCCTTGCTTTTCCTAAATTTTTTTCATATTTTTACAATAAACTAACAAAAGGATAAAGAAAAATGCAGCTTTCCGTTTATATCATCACATTGAATGAAGAAGCCAGAATCGAAAACACAATCAAACAAGCTCAAAAAGTTGCCGATGAAATCATTATAGTTGACAGTGGTTCCAAAGATAACACAACGGAAATTGCAAAAAAGCTTGGCGCCAAAGTCATTCATCATGATTGGGAAACTTATTGCAAACAAAAATCCTTTGCTGAAAAGCAATGTTCAAATGATTGGGTTTTGATGCTTGACGCTGATGAAGTTTTATCTAACGAGTTGGTAGCAGAATTAAAAGCTTGGAAAAAAACAACACCTGAGTTTAATGCCTATAAACTCAAAATCTGCAACATGTTTCCGAACGATAAAAAACCACGTCGCTTTACACACACTTTCAATGTTGTGCGTTTATACAATCGCCAATTTGCCCATATGCCGGAAGATTTGATGAACAAAGACCGTATTAAGGTTGATGATGGTCAAAAAATCGGACAATTAAAAAATAAGATTCATCATTTTTGCATTTTGAGTTTGGAACAAGCTACGGCAAAATATAATATTCATAGTTCAGAATTGGTCAAAACCTTAGCTAAGAATAAACGCAAAATTTCTAAACTACGTATTTTTACTGAATTTCCACGCCAATTTTTGCATTATTACTTTGGTAAAAGATATTGCCTGCTTGGAACGGAGGGCTACATCCAAGCATTGGTATTAGCCAATTTTAGATTTTTAAAAATTGCCAAATACTATGAATTTATCCAAAAAGAAAAATCTAAGAATTCACAATCTCAGAAATAGCAGATAAATCTTCTTCGCTTACGCTGGTCGTAGGCATTGTTACATCGACATAGTTTGCCGAAAGCACAGTTGATATAAAAATAACTATTGCAAACAAACGCAAACACCAAATCAACTTGCGATTTCCTGACATTATATGCCCATCAGCTGATTTACGCTTAAACAAAAGCTCAGCCAATGCCCACAATGAAGTAACAATCAAGGGTAAAAATAAAAACATTGGTGCCATCAGGGTCAAAAACAATTGTATTAAACCTTTTTTCCAAAAACCGGCATAAAGATTGTGCACCCCAAGAGTTCCAAGAAAGAAAGCCAACAATATATAGATTATTCCACTTTTGGGATTTTCTCTTTCTCCCGATTCGCGCAAAGTCCGGCGAAACAAAATTTTCTTTTGTTCCTCATATTCTGTTGAAGATATTTTTCCTTCTTCTAAAAGTTTATTCAAGGTCTCCAAACTGACCATATCTGTCATCATATTTCTCCTAAAAGAAAAGCCGAAAGTATATTAACACTTTCGGCTTTTTAATCAAGAACGATTGGTTAGAAACCCATACCGCCACCCATTCCGGCAGCACCGGCACCACCGCAACCGCAAGAACATTCTTTTTGCGGAGCTTCAGTAATCATTGCCTCGGTTGTAATCAACAAACCGGCAACAGAAGCAGCATCTTGCAAAGCTGTACGAACAACTTCGGTCGGGTCAATAATACCGGCTTTAACTAAATCGGTATATTCACCTGTTTGTGCATTGTAACCATAGTTAGTATCGCTTTGCTCAAGAAGTTTTCCGGCAACAACGGCACCATCAACACCTGCATTTTCAGCAATTTGGCGAATAGGAGCTTGAGTTGCTTTACGGATAATTTCAATACCAACTTTTTGATCTTGGTTAGCAGGTTTCAAAGCATCAAGAGCTTTAGCGGCATACAAAAGAGCAGTACCACCACCAGCAACAACACCTTCTTTAACTGCAGCACGAGTAGCGTGCAAAGCATCATCGATTCTGTCTTTGCGTTCTTTAACTTCAACTTCAGAAGCACCACCAACACGCAAAACAGCAACACCACCGGAAAGTTTAGCCAAACGCTCTTGCAATTTTTCTCTATCATATTCAGAAGATGTTTCTTCAATTTGTTTACGAATTGAATCTGCACGAGCTTTAATCAAATCTTTCTCACCATCACCGTCAATAATAGTAGTTTCATCTTTATTGATTTCAACGCGTTTAGCCGTACCAAGCATATCCAAAGAAACATTTTCAATTTTCATGCCGAGTTCTTCAGAAATAACCTGACCACCGGTCAAAATAGCGATATCTTCGAGCATAGCTTTACGTCTATCACCAAATCCAGGAGCTTTAACAGCACAAACTTTCAAACCACCGCGAATACGGTTAACAACCAAAGTAGCCAAAGCTTCGCCTTCAATATCTTCAGCAACAATGAGCAAAGCACGACCGGATTGAACAACAGCTTCCAAAACCGGAATCAAAGGTTGAAGGTTAGAAATTTTTTGGTCATAAAGCAAAACAAACGGATTTTCAAACTCGCAGCTCATTTTTTCAGCATTGGTTACAAAATATGGAGAGAGGTAACCTCTGTCAAATTGCATACCTTCAACAACATCGAGTTCTGTTTCCAAACCTTTAGCGTCTTCAACGGTGATAACACCATCGTTACCAACTTTTTCCATAGCACGAGCCAAATATTCACCGATAGCACGTTCACCATTTGCAGAAATTGTACCAACTTGAGCAATTTCTTCAGAGGTTTTAATATCTTTTGAACGACTTTTAACATCAGCAACAACAGCTTCAACAGCCATATCAATACCGCGTTTCAAATCCATTGGGTTCATGCCGGCAGCAACAGCTTTGCAACCTTCTTTAATGATGGCTTCAGCCAAAACGGTAGCTGTTGTCGTACCATCACCGGCTTTATCAGCAGTTTTTTGAGCCACTTCTTTAACCAGTTGAGCGCCCATATTTTCAAATTTATCGGTGAGTTCAACTTCTTTAGCGACAGAAACACCATCTTTAGTAATTTTTGGAGCACCGTAAGATTTATCTAAAATAACGTTACGACCTTTAGGGCCCAAAGTAACTTTAACGGCTTTGGCCAAAGTTTCTACACCTTTAAGCATTTTATCGCGAGCTTCGGTAGAAAACTTAATATCTTTTGCTGCCATTTTTTTAATTCCTTTCGTTTAAAACTTCAAAATCAATTATTCTGTAACAATAGCCAAAATTTCAGGCTCTTTAATAATCAAACGATCTTCGCATTTAACTTTGATTTCAGTGCCTGACCATTTGCCGAATAAAACTTTATCACCGACTTTAACAGTCATCGGAATAGTTTTTCCATCAGGAGTAACCATTCCCGGACCAACAGCCTCAACAATACCTTCACTTGGTTTTTCTTTAGCTGTATCCGGAATGATAATTCCGCCGGCTGTTTTAGTATTTTCATCGAGTCTTTTAACCAAAACTCTGTCTTGTAACGGTTTAATAGCCATAACTTTTCTCCATGATTATATATTTTTCTGATTCAGAAAGTAGGTATTAAGAAGAGCAAAGTCAAGCAAACAAGAAAAAAAATTTAAAAAAGTTTTTGACAATAAAAATACAACTATCTATTTTATGAATCTCAAAAAAATAATTATGTATGAATTTTAATTTTTTTAATTATGGAAAATAGAGTAGCTATTGAAAAAATGCAGAATGATATCCTGCGTATTATCGGTTCTATTAAAATGGCCGAAAAAACAAAAAAACACTTTCTCGGCATCATTGGGGTTATGTTTGGTCAGGAACATCCTGATTATAAGTTATTTGAAGACTTGGTTTGCGATGAGCATGTTCAAGTGCAAATGCTACGAGCCGATGAAAACTATAAATACAAACAACACTTCCAAGTTTTTTGCCACATGGTTCTGTCAGATATTATCAAACAAGTCTCAGAAGATTACAAAATTGAACCTGAAGTTGGACCAAAAAGCAACATTCCCGAAAAAGATATTTTACTTGAACACTATTTTCGGGAAATGGAAAAAGCATCCAAACACAGATCTTATCTGCTTGGATTTGATGAAAGTAAATTCGCTGAACTAAAAAAACTGGAATACAGTTTATTAAGAAAAATCTTTCCACACCATGATGAAAGTGATCCGATTGTTGAAACAGAGTTTTCTGTTGAACATTACCGTCAGCTACTTACAGTTTGGTTCATGTATACACAATATATTTTCTATCCTGAAGATATACAGAAAGTTATTGAACTCTGTAAAAACGGTACAATCAAACTATAAAGAAAAAGCCTTCTGCAAAAAAACAGAAGGCCTTTTCTTTTTTATAGTGTCCTATTTTTTCAGATGGTCCATTACTGTTGTTATAGCATTCATCAAAAAAGAAACCAAAATCAAAAATGATAATAAAATAAATGATGTAAAATAGAGCCATGCATCAGGAAAAACCAACATCACCGGACGAGCAATTGATGCTGCCCAACCATCCAAAGTAAATGCTTGCATCAAAACAAACAATGTTGACCCCAGTGTTGAAAAATCTTTAAATACATCACCATATAAGCTCACACCGATAACCGCGAATGAATAAAAGATAACAGCTTCAACAGCCAATAGAGATACAAAGTTTGGCAACAACTTAATAAAAGTATCTACCAAATTGTCCAAACTTTTGAAATGATCCAAAAATTTAAACAATCTGAATATACGAAAAGTTCTCAAAACGATTAAAGAACTTGCGTATGGTACGGATGAAACAGCCACGATAATAAAATCAAAAACATTCCAACCATTTTTAAAAAAAGCTTTGCGATAGACATATATCTTTAAGAGCATTTCCATAATGAAAATTCCCATAAACAATCTATCTAGCAAAAATAGCAGATGGCTATAATAAATATCAAAGACATCAGAAGCCAAAAGCCCTAAGACAAAGGCATCTACCAAAATAACAGAGATGATAAACAAGTCAAAATTATGACTTTCTAAAAGACGGTTCAGTTTTCTTTTATCTTCTGGTTGTTTATAAAAGAACTTTTCCTCAACCAATTTTTTTACTTTTTCAAACATCATGACCTTTGTCCTTAAAATTTAATTTTTTTTATTTTATCTTAAAAGAAATAGAATGCAATAACAATTGCGGATATTGCCACTGCCGGCCCATAAGCACCGGCACGCTGCCGCAAAATAATTGACTGCAAAACAAAAACAACAACAGAAAGCAAGATTGTATAAATAAGTCTTTCAAGACCAAACCAAGCCCCAAGAGCTGCAAGCAACTTAATATCTCCACCGCCAAACATATCTTTGTTTTTCCAAACCAAAAGCAAACTGGCAAAAACCGGCATAAAATATCCAAAACAAGCCCCCAACGCACTATCAGCGGCAAAAGTCCAATCGGAAACAAAAACAGCATAAACAAAACCAACAATCAAAAGAGGAAGTGTTAAAATATCTGGCAACAAGAACATGCGATAATCAATCTCTGTCATCAAAAGCAAAGACCAAATAAAGAACAAATACCAACCTATTGCCGCTTCCCCAAAATGAAGCAATGCCATCAAAGACAAAACAGCAGTAACAATACCGCAAACAAAAGAGTGCCATAAAAATTTATTTTTAAGTTTTTTATACCGCATATCTTGTCTTTTGGCTGCAGAGAGTCTTTTACCGGGACGACAAATTTCAACCAACGCATAAGCAAATGTAGCTGGCATAAACTTTGCAAATCGGCGCGCTAAATAAGGAATAAGACAACCAAATATAAAACCTAAAACAGCATATAACATAAGTACACTCCTTTACATTCATAAAGGAGTGTACGTTAAAAAGCATAAAAATTGATTAATATTAAATAGCTTTCAAAATATATTCTGAAAGTTTTTCAGCATAGAAAGACGGATCTGAAATAGCTTCACCTTCAGCAATTTTAGCTTGGTCAAGCAAAATTTTTGCCACTTCTTCCACTTTTGCCATATCTTTGTTCTCACCCACCATTTCAGAAAGCTTGATAATCAACGGATGATACGGATTCAGTTCAAGAATTCTCGTGCTGGCAAAAGCTGTTTGTTGCTGATGATTGCGCATCAAACGCTCCAAATGGATAGACATTTGACCATTTTCAACTGTCAAGCTAACCGGAGATTTAGTCAATTTATCGGTTGTAACCACTTTGCCTACTTCGGTCTTAAACATTTCAGTCAACTTATCAATCAACTTTTGCATATCGCCATCTGCTGCTTTTTGAGAGTCTCGTTCTAACTTCCAATCTATATCTGCCTGATTGATGTGTTTGATGGCATAGCCTTTATAATTTTGCAAAGTTTGAGTCCAAAATTCATCAATCGGGTCGGTAAGCAACAAAACTTCAATATTTTTGGCTTTGAAAGCTTCCAATTGCGGATTGTTACGCAAAACTTTTTCATCATCACCGGTAATATAGTAAATAACTTTTTTATCATCGGCGATTCGCGAAATATAATCATCAAGCGAAGTATATTTTTCAGTATCATGCGTTGACATAAAACGAGAAAGAGAGGCAATTTCTTCGCGATTATTAAAGTCTTCATAAATACCTTCTTTGAAAGCAATTCCAAAATCTTTCCAAAAAAGCATATAATCATCATAATTTTCGGAACGTTTTTTAAGCTCTTTCAAAATTCTTGAAACCGTACCGTGACGAATTTTTTCCAAAAGTGCACTTTGTTGCAACATTTCTCGAGAAATATTCAATGGTAAATCCGAGGAGTCGATAACCCCAACCACAAAACGCAAATAAGAAGGCAAAAGCTCTTCAACTTTATCTGAAATAAAGACCTTATTAACATAGAGTTTTAAGCCTGTTTTCTTATCTGGTTGAAACAAATCATATGGTGCTTGTTTTGGAATATACAACAAACCGGTATATTCCATATTTCCTTCTGCTTTGAAGTGAAGTGTCATCCACGGTTCATCAAAGTTTTTCGAAAGATGATGATAAAATTCTTTATATTGTTCTTGGGTAATTTCACTTTTATGACGTGCCCACAAAGCTGAACCGGTATTCACATTTTCCTCACCGGCTTCACCCAAGCAAAGAACAATTGGATAGTTAATATGGTCAGAATATGTACGAATAATGTAGCGCAAATAAATAGTATCGGTAAAGTTTTTATCATCTTCTTTCAAATAAAGTTTAATATCGGTACCGTTCACATCTTTTTGTGCTTCTTCAATTTCAAATCCGCCGATACCGTCTGAAGTCCATTTCCAAGCTTTGTCTTCACCGGCTTTTTTGGTAACAATTTCTACCTTAGAAGCAACCATAAAAGCAGAATAAAAACCCACACCGAACTGACCGATTAAGTCAACGCTGGAACCATTATCTTTGGCATTATTCACAAAATCTGCAGTACCCGATTTTGCAATTGTTCCCAAATGATTAATCAAATCATCTCTATTCATACCAATACCGTTATCAGAAATCATCAATGTGTTTTCTTTGGCATCTGGAGTAATTTTAATTTTAAATTCACCTGAACTTTTAGCAATATCCGGATTTGTTAAAACCAAATATTTGAGCTTATCACAAGCATCACTAGCATTTGAAATAAGTTCACGCAAAAAAATATATTTTTCTGAATAAAGCGAGTTGACCACAATATCCAAGAGTTTGCTGACTTCAGCTTGAAAATTCATTTTTTCAGACATTTTATAAACTCCTCAAAGTCTTCTGATTATTGATATATATGGGAAGTCAAAATATATTTCGCAAGCTGTAAAAAGAAAAAAGCTTGATTTTAAATTCAATCAGACTAGAGTAACTTCTGATATTAATGTAATTACATGGAGTTTTTTAATATGGTATCTGTAGTAAATGATTCCTGCATCAAATGCAGATCTTGCGTAGATGTTTGTCCGGTAGAAGCTTTCCACGAAGGCGAATCTCAAATGGTTGTAAATCCTGATGTCTGCATTGACTGCGGTGTTTGCATCTCTGAATGCCCACAAGGCGCAATCTGCAACGATGCCGATGCTGATCAAAAATGGATTGACTTCAACGCCGAAAAAGCTGCTGAATGGCCTGCTGCTAAAGACTAATAGTCAAAAAAATTTTAATAAAAGCCCTGCATATTTTGTCAGGGCTTTTATTTTGCCTTGCAGAATCCGTAAAACTATATTAAGTAAATAAAGTAAGTTTAATTTATTTGGATTTTTCATAATGATAACAAAATCGGATAACACATATTATGACGTTGTTGGCATCGGCAATGCCATTGTTGATGTTTTAGCAAAAGTTGGTGAAGGCTTTTTAAGCGAACGCCAATTGGTTAAAGGCGGAATGACTTTGGTTGAGGCCAAAGATGCCGGCAAAATCTATCAAGATTTGATTCCTGAAAGAGAAATTTGTGGTGGTTCGGCAGCCAATACTGTTGCTTGTTTGGCATCATTAGGTGGCTCTCCGGCATTCATCGGCAAAGTCCATGATGATGAATTAGGCCAACTCTTCAAAAGAGATATTGGTGCTGCCGGGGTTGATTTTGACACGCCTTCTTTAAACGAAGGACCAATGACCGGACGTAGTATTGTTTTGGTTACTCCCGATGCTGAACGCAGCATGTTCACCTACCTTGGAGCCGCAAAAAAACTTTCCACTGCCGACATTGATGAAAACATCATTAAAGCTGCAAAAATCATCTATTTGGAAGGTTATTTATGGGATACATACAGCGCACAAAAAGCTATGATAAAAGCTTGCAAATTGGCTCACAAACATGGTCGCAAAGTAGCTTTCAGCTTATCTGATTGTTCTTGCGTTGACCGTCATCGTCCCGAATTCAAAAAAATTGTAGAAAAATATGTCGATATTTTGTTCTGCAATGAAGAAGAAATCAAAGATTTGTTTGAAGAACAAGATTTATACAAAACATTAGACATGATCAAACCTCATGTTGAAATTGCCGCAGTAACACGTAGCGAAAAAGGTTCTGTCATTGTCAATGGACGTACTCAAACTTTTGTAGAAGCTGAAAAAGTAACCGATGTTGTTGATACAACAGGTGCCGGAGATTCTTACGCTGCCGGATTTTTATATGGCATCATCCAAGGACGCTCTTTAGGAACATGCGCCATCATCGGCAGTATTGCTGCTTCCGAAGTAATTTCACACTATGGAGCCAGACCTGAGGTTTCTTTACGTGGTTTTGTCAGAAAGAAACTGATAGAATACGGCATAAGAGTATAGGAAAAGAAAAACTAAAAAAAACGGGACTTTTTTTCATGAAAAGTTCCGTTTTTTTATACTGACATACGAGGCCGTTTCAACATATCCCATCCCAGAAGAAGCAACCATTCTTCTATAAACGGCATTGTCCAAGAAACAGCAACGGCACAAGTATATCCTTCAAAACTATGAAACCAATCCGGATTCATAAAAGCAAAAAACACACTGGAAACAACAGTAAAAATATAACCGAGTATCCGAACCACCGACCAAGACCTCATAGAAATTTTTTGCATAAACAGCTGATACAAAAAATTAAGCAAAACAAAGCCTAATCCGGTAAAAAACAAAATTGTAAATACTTGTACCATAAAGCATCTGTTTGCATCATAATTCACTAAAATATGACAATATAATTTTTTTCATACATATATGTTGTCATAAACCAATTAAAGGATAATTAAAAAATCAAAAAAAATTACACTAAAATCTTGTATTTTAATTTTAAGTTGGTATGTTAAGGGTGAATTTTAAGATAAAAGGCACATAATAAAAATAACAAGCCTTTTTGAGAGGAAACATTTTATGAATTTAAGAAATATTGCCATTATCGCCCACGTTGACCATGGTAAAACCACAATGGTTGATGGGCTCTTGAAACAAAGCGGCACCTTCCGCGATAACCAAAAAGTTGAAACCTGCGTTATGGATAGCAACGATTTGGAACGCGAAAGAGGTATTACCATTTTATCAAAATGCACATCCGTTAACTGGCACGGCACCCATATCAATATTGTAGACACCCCGGGTCACGCAGACTTTGGTGGTGAAGTAGAACGTATTTTATCTATGGTTGATGGTGTTGTTTTGCTCGTAGATGCTTCAGAAGGTCCTATGCCGCAAACCAAGTTTGTAACCGGAAAAGCTTTGAAACTCGGCTTAAAACCGATTGTTGTCATTAACAAAGCCGACAAACCCGATGCCCGCGTAGATGAAGTTTTGGATGAAGTTTTTGACTTGTTCGTCAGCTTAAATGCCAACGATGAACAACTTGACTTCCCTGTTTTGTATGCTTCCGGACGTAACGGTTGGGCTGTTAAAGATATGAACGATGAGAAAAAAGATTTAACTCCTTTGTTTGAACTCATCTGCTCCTATGTTCCGGAACCAAACTGCGAACCCGATAAACCATTCTCCATGTTGGCAACAACCTTGGAAGCAGATAAGTTTGTTGGTCGTTTGCTCACAGGTAAAGTTCAATCGGGTACTCTTAAAGTTAACGATACCGTAAAAGTTTTGAATGCAGAAGATAAAGAAGTTGAACGTGTTCGCATCAGCAAAATTTTGGCTTACCGCGGTTTGAACCGTGAATCATTGGAAGAAGCTCACGCCGGAGATATTATTGCCGTTGCCGGTGTCGTTAAAGGTACTGTTGCTGATACCATTTGCGCTTTTGAAGTTGAAAAACACATTCCGGCTCAACCGATTGATCCTCCGACATTGGCCATGACATTCTCTATTAACGATTCGCCTTTAGCTGGTCGTGAAGGAGATAAAGTAACTTCCCGTATGATTTGGGATAGATTGTGCAAAGAAGCCGAAGGTAACATCGCTTTGAAAATTTCTCGCACCGAATCTACCGATTCTTTTGAAGTTGCCGGACGTGGTGAATTGCAATTAGGCGTATTGATTGAAACCATGCGCCGTGAAGGTTTTGAACTTTCCATTTCTCGTCCGCGCGTTTTGATGCACAGAGACGAAAACGGCAACTTGTTAGAACCGATTGAAGAAGTTGTTGTTGATGTGGATGAAGAATTCTCCGGTACTGTTGTTGAGAAGTTAGGTTCTCGCCGTGCCGAAATGGTAGATATGATTCCATCTCAGATCGGTAACAAAGTTCGTTTAATTTTCAACGCACCTTCTCGTGGTTTGATTGGTTATCACTCCGAATTTTTAACCGATACCCGTGGTACAGGTGTTATGAACCGCAGCTTCAAAGATTATGAACCTTATAAAGGTGAAATTGAAGGACGTCGCAATGGTGTTCTCATTTCTTCTGAAGCAGGAACCGCAGTTGCATATTCTTTATGGAAATTGCAAGACCGTGGTCCGATGTTCATTGAACACAACTCTCCGGTTTATGTTGGTATGATTATCGGTGAACATACTAAACCCAACGATTTGGAAGTAAACCCAACTAAATCTAAACAATTAACCAACATTCGTGCGGCAGGTAAAGATGATGCCATCGACCTTATTCCGCCAAGAAAAATGACCTTGGAACAAGGTTTGTCATACATCCAAGCTGACGAATTATTGGAAGTAACACCAAAGAGCTTGCGCTTGAGAAAACGCATTTTGGATCCGTTACAACGTAAACGTCAAAAACCGGATGTTGTTGAATAATAAACACAAAAAAGGTCGGAAAATTCCGACCTTTTTTTTAATCTAAACTCACAAAATTAACACTATCGGCAAAACTATATCTATTTGGTTTTCTAGCCCAATGATAGTATTTTAACATTATAAAATACCCTTTCATTGCCGCCAAAAAACACGTCCAAAAATTATATCTTATTCCTCCTACCAAACTAAAAACAGAAAGATTTTTTGGCTTATCTTCCAAACTATTTTCAATAGCCGTCATCAAAATAAAGATACCTATTTTTTGTAAATTTATAGCTGCCTTACTCATGTTAATGTAAGGAGTAAAACCCAAAAAAGCATGTTCATTGATATAAACATCTTCTTTTGGTTTTTCTGGTTGTTTTTTCTCTCTTTCTTGCCACCATGTTTCAGGATCAATTCTCTTTACAATCCGAGGATTCCCCTCCACTCCGCTTCTAGAATATTGAGCACAATAAAAAATTTTACCCCAATTTCCAGCTAAATAACTCAAGCCAAAATCTTCAACAAAAAAGCCTCTATGCACATAGCGAACAAAGCCATTTCCATGTTGAATTGTCAAATCTGAAGCAGATGCAATAGAAATAAATTGCGTTTCAGAAAAACCTAACGGACAATCGGGAGAATAAGCCAAAACTGTAACACTCTTAAGCAGGCGTCTTTTCTGTCGAGAAGAATATTTACTTCCCATCAACAAAAGATTCAAATGTTCTTCAATTTTCATCCATGTATATGCTCCGTGACAATAGCAAACAACAATCAATTTTTGCATATTTTGCAGTGCTTTCTCAAAAGGAAAAAAATGGTCCTTTTCATCACAGAGACGTGGCAAAACAATTTGCTCGTACAAATCAACAACATAATTTGGAACAGTATATTCACAAATTTCAGACTGATCAAAATTATGTATTTGTTCTGTATAAGAATGATAATCCAAATAGAAAGAATAAAGAAGCTTACGAGCCATATCCGGATTAAAAAACTTTCCAAAATGATTAATTGCGGCACAAACTTGCACATCCTTTTGTTCAAAGTGAAGGAACTGAAAAACACATTCACTTAATTTTTTCAAAAATCCGTTACACCAATATAAAACACTACCATCATCAGCCGTTCCCGGCAAAAGGACAACTGTTGTGCGTTTAAAATCAACATGGCTCAATTTAATTCCATATGGATTCTCTTCAGAGCGAGAGCAACGTTCAATCAAAAAAGCAAAACTTTTGTCTGTTTTTTGCTTTTTATTTTCATAAAAATCATTCACGTTCATAATAAAAATTTTAATAATTAATTATTTAGACAAAAATTATTATCACATTTTTTTATAAAAGCAACAAAAAACCCTTCCAAAAGGAAGGGTCTGAATTTTATGAGAATGAGAAGTTCTATCAAAAGAACATAATAACTCTCATCTATCTCGACTTCTGTTCATGTTATTAATCATGATATTAGATTTTGAAGTATCATAATTAAAACCATATTTAGCGGCAAAAGAATCAAGCATATCTTTTTTTCCGATAGAAAGTGCAGTCATTCTACCATCTACAAAACCCTTAATTAAAGCGTCCTTTTCTTGATTCGGCATCAAATCTTTAACCCACTGAGGCAAATTTTCACTTGCCATATCATTCATTTTTTCTTGATTCGGCATCAAACCTTTATCTTGCTGAGACAAATCTTTGCTTGCCGTATCTTTCATTTTTTCTTTAATTGCACCAGGAATATACAGATTTTCGTGCAATATTTTCACGTCACCTTCCTTTGCAAAAAATTCATCCAATTTAGTCATAAAACTTCTCCTCATACTTATCTCTTTTTTTGTCTATTATCGCAATATTGTTTTTATTTGTCAACCGCAATCTGACAAAAATTAAGGATAAAAGTCAAAATCTTCGTTTTATAAATCAAGAATTTTACTCGCTTTTAGCATATTAATACACTAGAATGCTTAAAATTCAATAAACAATTAAACTAAGGTTAATAAGTATGTCCTTATTCAAATCAATTGCCACATTTGGAAGTTTCACTTTATTAAGCCGTATAACAGGTTTTATCCGCGATATGGTGTTGGCTCGTTTCCTTGGTGCCGGAATGATTGCCGATGCTTTTTTTGTAGCCTTTAAGTTACCCAATTTATTTCGGAGTCTGTTTGCTGAAGGTGCTTTCACATCAGCTTTTGTACCTATGGTTTCTCAAAAACTTGCCGGAGAAGGCAAAGCCGGCGCAATAAAATTTGCATCTCAAGCTATTTCTGTTTTAGCAGTCATTTTAACCTTATTTGTTCTGTTAATGGAATTTGGCATGCCATGGATAGTTCGTCTGATGGCTCCCGGATTCTCAGACAATCCGGAAAATTTTGCTCTAGCCGTTAGCTTATCCCGCATCACCTTTCCTTTTTTATTGTTCATTTCAATTGTATCTTTCCAATCTGGAATATTAAATTCTTTGGGAAAATTTGCTGCTCCGGCAGCCGCTCCGGTAATTTTAAATTTAATGATGACGGGAGCTGTTTTCATTTTTGTTCCCTTTGGTTTAACCCCTGCTCACGGCATTGCTTTCAGCGTCACCTTTGCCGGTTTTATTGAGATTTTATGGTTGACTTATTTTTTACATTGTCAAAAAGTGTATATCAAACCACAAACAGATATAAACAACATCATTAAAGATAAGGAAATAAAAACACTTTTCAAACGCATTACCCCAGGTATTTTGGGTGCTGGCATTTATCAAATAAATATGGTGGTTGATACGATTATCGTTTCTTTGGTTGGAACCGGAGCCATTAGTTGGCTTTATTACGCAAACCGCCTACAACAACTTCCTTTAGGTGTTGTTGGTGCAGCTATCAGTGTTGCAGTTTTACCTATCTTATCCAAACACCTAAAAGAAAACAACATAAATGAAGCAAAACAAACTCAAACCAAAGCATGCGAATATGGGGCTTTACTCTCCATTCCGGCAGCGGTCGCGCTCATCTTTTTAAGCACTCCAATTGTCAACATTCTTTTCCAACACGGAAAATTCGGAGCTTTGGAGACTGAGATGACATCTTTGGCTGTTATAGCTTATTCTTTTGGGCTTCCGGCCTATGTTTTGGTCAAAGCCATGACCCCTAATTTTTTTGCAAGGGGAGATACTAAAACGCCGGTAAAATACAGCATGGTAGTATTTATTGCCAATCTTATATTTTCCATCTCTCTTATGCCAAAATTTGGTCACGTCGGAGTCGCAACTGCCACATCAATTGCAGCCTATGTTTCTTTGTACCAATATATTCACGGTCTCAAAAAGCGCCAATACTGGACATTTGAGCAACGCTTGATAAAACAAATCATCAAAATCACTATCAGCTCTCTTATCATGGGCGGAATAATTTTTGCTGCCGAATATGGATTAAATGCTTATTATGGAAACTGGCTCAATCAAACTTATTGGCTAAAAATATTGATTCTTGTGGGTTTATGCGTAATAGGAGTTGCAAGTTTTGTAATTGCGGCTAAACTGACAGGAGCATTAAATATAAATGAAATCATAGCGTTGATTATAAAAAAGAAACAAAAGAATGCCTAAAGAAGAGATAAAAAAGTTTATAAACACTCAAAAAGACCGGTTAAAACAATTAAACTGGAAGATTTTTAGTTGGGAAAAATTAAAAACATCTTTCTTGGCAACTTTTCGTTTTTTAACATCTTGGTGGCACATTCTTTTATCTGGATTTGTTCTATTTATCTGCCTGTATTATCCCTTAGGAGCTTGGTTCACACATGAATTGGATCGCAATACAGGTTACGAAATAAATTCTGACAACAACAAACAATCCGCCGGAATTGAAATGGCTTCTTTTATCATTAACCGAGAAGTTAATGATAAGTTATGGACAGCTAACGTTCCGTTCTTTTTCCCGTCTTACTTTTTAGACAACATGCCCAACTTCCAATTGGGAATGATTAATGCAACCGCTGACATCATCAATTCTTTCAGCAAAAGAATAGATTCTCCTATCATTAATCAAGAGCAAAACTCTGTCTTGAGAAACGCTGCAGAGTTATTGAAATATGACGGAAAAATCTGGATGTTTTCTCCTAACAACAGATTCACACCTGTTCCATCTGCCAACACCCAATATCGCAAAGCTCGTAAAGATCTCATAGCTTTTAACCAAGCCCTGAACAATGATGAAATTGTTTTTTATCGTCGTTCCGAAGATTTGGCTTTTATATTAAAGAAAGTTAACTGCAATTTAAAAAAATCTCTCGATTCTTTAGACAACCAAATCAGAGAAGAAAGTTCCAGTTGGACCGATTTCAAAGCTGACGATGTTTTCTATTATAACCAAGGTAAAGCTTACGCATATTATCTACTTTTAAAAGCAATCGGACATGACTATAAAGACATTTTGGTAGAAAAAAATGTTTACATCCTTTGGACAAAGACCATAAAAGCATTGGAAGATGCTTCTTCAATAGATGCCTTTTCTATTCGCAATGCAGAGTTAAATAGTTTAACAGCACCCAACCATTTGGTTTATCTCGCCTATTACATGGAAAAAGCACAAACAATAAATAAAGATATTATTTCTGCATTGAACAAAAACAAAAGAATGAAATAAGGAAAAGCAATGCTGATAGAGACACAACAAACTGCCGATAAAGACGTACTCAACTTTTTTCCTCCACAAAAAATGCTTCCTCAAGGAAAAATTGAATTTATAGATTCAAAAATAATGCGTCGTTCTCCTTTAGCGGAAAAAATCTTTGATTTAGGCGGTGTAAAATCAATCTTCATCACTGAAGACCTCATCTCCATAACGAAAGAAAGCTCTGCAAATTGGGAAGATTTAAAACCGCAAATTTTAGCAGAAATCATGGATTATTTATCGACCGGAGAACCCACCGTTATTGATACAGAACCAGATTCTTCTCAAGTTCATGATGAAGTGGTCGGACAAATAATTGGCTTATTAAATGCGCGCATTCGTCCCGCCGTAAAACAAGATGGAGGAGACATTGTTTTCAAATCTTTTGAAGAAGGCATTGTCTATGTTGAAATGAAAGGTAATTGTGCCGGCTGTCCTTACGCTTTGGTTACCTTAAAAGAAGGGGTTGAAAAAATATTAAAAACTTACATTCCCCAAGTAAAAGAAGTCAGAAACTTTGAGAAAAAAAAGGAGAATAAAGATTAAACATTTAGCTTTGATAATTTGCGGCGCTTTCATTCTCCTAAGTTTTCCTGCTTCTGGAGAGCTTCCTTCTGTTGCCTCAGAAAATCAAGGTTTATATTTTGAAAACATCAGCATTCCTGAACTTCAAAAAATTTTTAAGGAAAACAACAGCAATTATTATATTCCCCGAGACAATTGGCAAGTTCCAGCCATATTTTTAAAAACTTTTCCGCAAGATTTCTACCAAATTAAAGATGAAAACTTGCACAATGAGTTATTCATCCAAATTTTGTCTCCTTTAGCCCTAAAATTAAATAATGAAATTTTGGCTGAAAGAGCTGCACTTGAAAAAATAGAAACAAGCTACAAAAAAAACAAAAAAATAAATCAACAAGAAAGCATCTGGCTAGAAGAGAAAGCAAAAAAATATGATGTTTTCACTCGGCTGAAAAACAACTCCAGAACCGATTTTCTAATCTACAAACTCAAAGAGAAAATAGATATCATTCCACCTTCAATTTTAATAGCGATTGCAGGCATTGAAACCGATTGGGGAAAGTCTCGTTTTGTAAAAGAAGGAAACGCTCTCTACAAAGAAATTTTATGGAACGATAAAAGCGGCATGCTCCCGCTTGATGAAGATAAAAAAGCAAACTACAGCATTAAAAAGTTTCCTTCTTTATATGACGCTATGAAATCTTTTGCGCTTAAACTAAACTCAAACGTAAATTATGCCAATATGAGAACACTGAGAGCAGATATGAGACGACGTAGAAAAATTATCGACGGAAGATCTTTAGCCAGCAGTTTTGTACTCTATTCACCACAAAAAAACTTTATTGGGTTATTAGATTACACCGTAACTTTTTATGAGTTGATAAACATTGATTCTTCAAAATTAGTTTACCAACTTCCACTAAGTAAACCAGCAAAACAAGAAATTGTCATAAAAAATTAACGTAAGAATTGACATAAAAGTAATATAATATATTCTAGGAATAAAAGCGGACAAAAAAAATGAATAACGAACTGAGCAAAAAAGATATTGTAACGCTATCAAAAAACCCCAACGCGGTAAATAAATCCGTTACCGCTCAGAAAGTTAGTGCGCTTTATAATTCTGAAAAAATTTCTGGCCAAGCATTAGATTTAGCTGAAGCAATTTTCCGAATTTTAGTTAAAGACGTTGAGATAAAAGTTCGTGAATCTCTGGCCGAAAGCTTAAAGAATTGTCGAAACCTTCCATCCGATATTGTAAAAGATTTAATAAACGATGTTGATAGTGTTTCTATGCCGTTTATTAAATACTATGCCGACCTATCCCAAGAAGACATCATCAATATTATAGATTCACAAAATATTGATAAACAAAAAGCTGTTGCTATGCGCTCCAACTTATCGGAAAACATTTCTCACTACATTGCAGAAACTTGTTCTGAAGACGTTATCGGCGTGTTAGTTTCAAACGAAAGTGCAAAAATCAGAGAAAATACCTACGATGTCATTATTGACCGTTTCGCTGACAGCGAACAAATAAAAAAGAATATGGTTTATCGTTCAGAGCTTCCGGTCTCCATCATAGAAAAAATTGTTCATTCTCTTTCTGATGAATTGTTAAGACATTTGGTTTTAACGCACAACTTACCGAATGACATAGCTTGCGACATTGTTGAACAAGTAAAAGAAAAAACAACATTAAAAATATCAGAAGAATACAGTTCGGATAAAAAGATTGAAGAACTGATTCACGAGCTTTACACTTCCAATCGTTTAACAGCATCTCTTGTTGTTAGAGCAATATGCATGGGCGATTTAAAGTTTTTTGAATATGCCTTAGTTTATCTTTCAAACACCCCAATAATGGAAGTCCGTAAAATATTATTCAGCAATTCTATGGATTTTATGATTCGCAATTTATTAAGAAAAGCCTACATTCCCAAATCTATGTTTCCGGCTGTTTTCAGTGCCTTAAAAGTCATAAAAGACATCCGTTTTGATTACAAAAAAAATGATAGCAAATCATTTGCGCATAAAGTAATTGAACGTATTTTGTCTTATGGTTCTGCCGGAGAAGACCTCAGCGAAGATGATGTTAAATACTTAATATCAAAAATATGCTAGAAAACGCTGATAAATTCATGATTTTATACAAATTTTAACAAATAAAAAATATATTATATAAAAATAATTAATTTTGGGAAAAGAAATTGCAATACGAAGATTCATCAATTTTAGAAGAATTTTTAAATATATCCGATTCACTAATCAAAGAAACGGACTATTTAGTATCCATTGGCAAAATCATAGACTTAGCTGGTCATATATGTTCAGCTGAAGCCGGATTTTTTTATACTCTGGCAGACGATAAATTTTTAAATCTGGAATATAGCTATAACGAAAAACTTCATATTCGCAAATTGGGTTCAGATAATAACCAATATCAAACCAGCATATTCATTCCCGAAAGCAGAAATAAACAAGTAAAATCAGCTATTGAAACTTGCATCATTAATAATGAAATTATCAATCTTCCCGAAATTTACACCTCCACAAAGTTAGACAACACCTTCTTTGCCAATTATGATGCCCTCAATAACTATGCTTCCGTATCTTTATTGACCATTCCTTTAGTAAACCGCAAAGGCTACGTTGTCGGAGCTGTACAATATATCAACCCCAAAGACATAAAAGGAAAATACATCTCTTTCACCAAAGATATGCAAAAAGAGATTTCTTCCGTATGCAATTTGGCAACTTTGATTTTAGAAAACCGCAAATTAAATGAAGACTATGGTCAGCTATTAGAGTCATTTATTGAAGTTTTGGCTCGCGCAATTGATGCAAAATCTCCATACACAGGAGCACACTGTCAAAGAGTTCCGGTTATTGCTCGTATGCTTGCAACAGCAGCCGTACAAGAAGAAAATGGCCCATTAAAAGATTTTGAAATGAGCAATGATGACTGGTATGCTCTAAATATTGCCTCTTGGTTACATGACTGCGGAAAAGTAACCACTCCGGAATATATTGTTGATAAAGCAACCAAGCTGGAAACCATAAACAATCGCATTCATGAAATTCGTAATCGTTTTGAAATCTTACGTCGCGATGCTCATATTGAATATCTGAAAAAACGTTTGGCCAATGTTGCTCCTCAAGAAACATTGCAGGCTGAATTTGTAAACAAAATCCGAGAGCTTGAAGCTGAGTTCGACCTTGTTGCAAAATGCAATATAGGAGACACTCCTCTAACCGATAAAGAAATAGAAATGTTAGAAGAAATCAGCAAAAAACAATTCGTCCGTTATTTTAGCCGTGTTAAAGGTATATCTTGGGCCGAAAGAGACCATATGGATGATTTGGAAGCGGCAGCACATCCTCAAATGGAAAATCTTTTACAAAATAGAAAAGACCATGTTTGGGGTCCATACAATCGTGGTGAACTATACAATCTGAAAGTCCGCAGTGGCACCATCAACAAAGAAGAAAGAGAAAAAATAAATGAACATATCATTGTAACCATTGATATGTTAAGAGCTCTTCCTTTCCCCAAAGAACTTTCCAATGTTGTCGAATATGCAGGTGCTCATCATGAACGCATTGACGGAAAAGGATATCCTAATGGTTTAACCGGGGATCAGATGTCAATTCCAGCAAAAATAATGGCAATTGCAGATATCTTTGAAGCTTTGACTGCCAATGACCGTCCGTACAAAGAGCCTAAAAAAATATCTCAAGTTTTAGAAATTATGAAATATATGAAAAACAGCGGACATATTGATCCCGATTTGTATGATGTTTTCATTCGTTCAGGCGTATATAAAGAATATGCAGAACAATATATAAGCAAAGAACAAATTGATAATGTAAATCCTGAGGATTATTTATAATGCTTAAAGTATATCCGATTCTTTGCCGTGCTGGCATAATGAACAATTATGCTTATTTGATAATTGATGAAAAAACACAAACAAGCGCGGTAGTAGACCCCTCAGAAACACTTCCCATCATTCAAAAATGTGAAGAACTGAAAACAACTCCCTGTTATATTCTCAATACACATCACCACTTTGACCATACGGACGGCAACCTTGTTCTAAAACAAAAATATCATTGTCAGGTGGTTGGAAATATACACGATTCTAACCGCATCCCCGGATTAGATATTGGGGTTGAACCTGGATCAACATTCAACATCGGAGAAAGTACAGCTGAAATAATTGATGTATCAGCGCATACCCAAGGTCATATCTTGTGGTATTTTCCTCAAGATAAAATTGTTTTTACCGGAGATACGCTCTTCAATTTATGTATCGGAGGCTTGTTTGAAGGAACAGTCGAAGAAATGTATTCTGCCTTGGAAAAAATAAAATCTTTACCAGATGACACAGAATTTTACCCTGGACATGAATACACCATGCATTTTGCTAAAGAAGCTCAATATCTGCTTCCTAATTCTAACAAACTGGAACAATATATTCAAAGGGCACAACAAAGATTAAGCCAAGGACTACCTGTTGCTCCTGTTACACTTAAATTTGAAAAAGAATGTAATCCTTATTTATTGGCAAAAAATTTAACAGAACTGAAACACCTTTTATAAACAAAAAAAATAGACAAAACAATAAAAGCATGATATATTTATATTAATATTTCAAAAAAAACTTTTGGAGAAGAAAAATGGCTCAATCTTTCGAAGAATATAAAGAAGAATTTCAAAAGAATATTCCTCAAGGATATATTTTGAATGAAGAGAAACTAGAGCAATTAAAAACCGCCTTTGAAAAAGGCGAAAAAATCAATGTTGAAGACTATTATAAAAAAGATGAAACAAAAAAAGAAGACTCCAAAAAGGATGAAAAAGATAATTCACAAAATAATGATACTCCTTCCAAAGAAGATAAAGTTGAAGATAAAAAAGATGAAAATAATGTCAAAAAGCTTGTTGTAAACGAAGGAGAAACTGCTGAAGAGCAAAAGGAAAAAACCTCTGAAGATAACTTATGGAAAGAAGCCTATGCCAAAGAATGGCGCACTTGGGGGGAACAAAATAATCTGGAATTTCAGGATGCTTCCGTCCCAAGCAAAGGAGATAGCCTGAGCTTTCGCTTTATAGATGGTAAAGAACAAGGTTTTGCTGCCGAAATTACATATGATTCACCATACAACATTAGATTACGCGGAAGTGATGGAAAAATTCCTGATAGCAAATACTTCGAAAAAGCTGTTAGTATGGCTGTCAACAATGGAACAGCCATTGAATTTGGTAACATCAAATCACCCGAATTTAAAGCCAAATTATTGGCAGCATGCTACAAACAAGGCAACGCACAAATCATTAATGGTCCTACAGCAGAAGAAATGGCTGCTTGGCCGGATGATTTGAAAAAAATGGTAGAAGATGCCAAAGCTCAAGCAGGAAAAACAGCTCCAGAAAAAGAAAAAGAAACAAAAACAGAAAACAAACAAGAAGTTAAAAATGAGCCAACAGCAGCAATGAAACGCATTGCCGAATTGAGAAAACAAATACAAGATCGTCAAAGCAAACTTGATGCAGCCGCTAAAGATATATCTCCAGAAGAAAGAAAAGCCATCGAGCAAGAAGGTATGAGTGCAGAAGAAATCAAACTTCGTGAGTTACGTGGTCAAGCTAAAGAAGGAGATAAAAAAGCTGCCAGCGAACTGTATGCACGCCGAGAAAAAACTTTAACTGATGAATTCAAATATGAAAGAGAAGTTGAAGGTGTTAAAGACGGAAAACCGATTTACAAAAAAGATAAAGACGGAAACTTTGTTTACAAACAAAATGACAAAGGTCAAAAGATAGAGACTGCGGCTTACAAAGCCTTTTTGAAAAACTTAGAAATGAACAAAAGTAGATAAATAAAAAAAGCCCGCTGAAAAGCGGGTTTTTTTTATTACTTAGAAACTTTCGGAAAACCGTCGGTCTGACGTAAACATTCTCCAACCACCATCACGGCAGAAACGGCAACATTTATCGAGCGCGCATTTTCATTCATGGGTATCAGCAATCTGGCATCAACTGTTTCATGAACTTCTTGCGGCACGCCGGCACTCTCTCTTCCCATCAGGATAATATCATTGGGTTTGAACTCAAAATTATAATAAGGCTCATTCGCATGGGTTGTAAGCAAAACTATACGACCATATTCTTCCGGATGTTCTTTTCGATATTGCAAAAAATCATACCAAGAATTATGACGGCGATATTTCACCAAATGTAAATAATCCATACCAGAGCGTTTAAGTGTATGCTCAGAAAAAACAAAACCGCATGGTTCTATAATATCCAACTCAACATCCAAACAAGCTCCCAAACGCAACAAAGTACCGGTGTTTTGCGGAATATCTGGTTGAAAAAGCGCCAATCTCATCTATTCTTCTCCTAAAAATTATAGGATTCAAATACAACCAAGAAAGTGTAAAATCAAGCAAAAAAAACAGGCCGCGTCATCACGACGAAACCTGTTCAAACACTTGTGGCAAATCTTTACAATTATTAACGATACTCTTTCCCGAAGAGTACATCTGTTAATTTACTTATTGTATCCGCCTCATAAAAAGGCGTATCATACTTAAAATAGCGATAATGATTTCGAACCGCATTTTTTAAAGACCCAACTTTGTTAGCAAAAGCCATCTCCTCACGGAGATATTGATCTTTTTCCAACTTTGTTGCTTTAGCCTCATCTATAGATTTAGGTTGTAACTCAGAACAAAGCAATTCATCAGGAGCATAAACATGCCCTGTTTTGTTCTCTACAAACTTCTGCAAGCATTCCACAAAAATGGCTCTCGCCTCATTGTGTTTTTTTATAATAGATGACCATTCATGAACATAGTCTTCAACAGTCATCAAGTGTGGAACGAAATTTGCTCTGATTTTTAAAGTTTCACAAAGTTTCATCCACAAAGACATACCATTTTTAGTATAAACAACGGTATCTTCTTCAATTCCGGTACGAAGACCTGAAACATCAGCAAATTTATCAGACACTAAATCAAATAACCATTCTTGAGATTCAAAAATTCCCATAGCCAATAATATTTTTAAATTTAACAATAAATAATAGTTTCTCTACGACTCCATATAGCACAGAAAATTCTTATTGTCAATTTTTTGTCAAAAAAAATATTTATTGAGAAGAATCTGACACGGTCAAGCTGGCTTCTGCTTGAAAAAGTTCGGAAACGGCCGAAAAAGAAAGCACTTAATGTGCTTTCTTTAAGGAGACGCAATGAGACTTGGCTTTGGCAGAATGCGACAGCTTTCGCAACAAAGCCTAGTCGGAATTGGGAAAATAGAGTGATTTTAGAAGCGAGAAAAATTCTAATGTACAAAAGGGTACATAACAGAGTAATTTATCCGCAAAATCTGTATTAGCTTCCCACAGAACAACCTTTTATAAAGGCTTGGAGAATGTGGCGAGTAGTAAGAAACCAGAAAAAATTTGAAAGAGTTTACATATTAGTAAATGACTGAAAATTTTATTTGCAGTTTCTGCTCTAATCGCCCATTATACAAGCCTTTTTTCTATACGTTGAAAAGGAACTCCAAGATATCCCCGTCTTGAACGACGTAATCTTTACCTTCAGAGCGCATTTTTCCGGCTTCTTTACAAGCTTGTTCTCCACCTAAGGCAACATAATCATCATAAGCAATGGTTTCGGCACGAATAAAGCCGCGTTCAAAATCGGTATGGATAATTCCGGCACATTGTGGTGCTTTAGAACCTTTCAAAAATGTCCAAGCGTGGACTTCTTTGGGTCCGCAAGTAAAATAGGTTTGCAAGCCCAAAAGATCATATCCAGCACGAATAATTTTTGACAAGCCAGATTCTTCCAAACCCAAAGAAGAAAGAAACTCTTTCTTTTCTTCTTCTGTTTCAAGCTGCGCTACTTCTGATTCAATTTCGGCAGAAATGATAACAGCCTTGGCATTCTCAGCTTGAGCTTTTTCAAACACGCGCTTTGAAAACTCATTTCCGGTTGCAGCAGATTCTTCATCCACGTTGCAAACATAAAGAACCGGTTTAGAGGTCAAAAGTTGCAACATTTTATAGGCTTTCCACGCATCTTTGTTAGAAGCGTCGGGAGCAGCGGTACGAGCCGGTTTACCTTCACGCAAAGCCTCAATAATTGGGGTCATTACTTGCACATTGACAATGGCATCTTTATCACCGCCTTTAGCTTTTTTGTTCACTTGGTCAAAGCGTTTTTCCAAAGAATCTAAATCGGCAATCATCAACTCTGTTTCAACGATTTCAGCATCGCGGATTGGGTCAACCGAGCCAATAACGTGAGTGATATTATCATCTTCAAAGCAACGCAAAACATGGATGATTGCATCGGTTTCGCGAATGTTAGCCAAGAACTGGTTACCTAAGCCCTCACCTTTGGAGGCACCTTGAACCAAGCCAGCAATATCCACAAATTCAAGCTGTGTTGGTACGACTGATTTTGGTTTAACAAGTTCTACCAATTTATCTAATCTTTTGTCAGGAACAGCCACACGACCAGTGTTCGGCTCAATGGTGCAGAAAGGAAAATTTGCTGCTTGAGCGGCAATAGTTTGTGTTAAAGCATTAAAGAGGGTTGATTTTCCAACATTTGGCAAACCAACAATACCACAATTAAAACCCATAAAAAAACTCCGTCTAAATTAAATAACTTAAACAGAGTTTTATATGATAAGAGCGCCTTTTTCAAGCAATATTTTTCTTATTTCATCATTCCAAGTTGGCCAGAAAACTTCGCCATACCATCTTTAAGCAAAATCGGCAAAGTCTCACAGATAATTTGAATATTTTTTTCAATCACTTCTGCATCGGCTTTAGAAAAACGAGATAACACATGGTTCACCACGGCATCTCCATTTCCTTGCGGATGACCAACCCCGATTCGTATGCGATTATAATTAGGTGTGATAGCGGCATCAATAGACTTTAGTCCATTGTGACCACCGGCTCCGCCACCGATTTTAGCTTTAATTTTACCAACCGGCAAATCCATATCATCATGAATAACAATCACATTTTGCGGTAAGATTTTGTAGAAATTAGCAGCCTTAACAACTGAATTACCCGAAAGGTTCATATAGGTCTGGGGTTTTAAGAGATAAACTTTCTCGCCATTAATATTTCCTTCAGCAATCAAGCCATCAAATTTAGATTTAAAAGGAGAAAACCTATAAGCAGAATGCAAAGCATCAGCCGTCATAAAACCCATATTATGACGTGTTTTATCATATTCTGCACCGGGGTTACCCAAACCAACAATCAAAAACATATCTATATCCTCATCAAAAAAGGAGCTATTAAAATAAGGCGGAGTTTGAGCTTAGTAATAAGAAATAAGGGAGAAAGTACCGCAGTGTACATAGACGTACATGAGGAAACTTTCTCCCGCAATTTCTGTATTAATAAGCCAAAATACAACTTATTTTCTTAAGAAGTCAACGTGCAACGGCATGTCAGAAACCGGATGGAACTGAACATCTTGGCAAGAAACTTTTTCTGCCTTACCGTTAATAACAACTTCAATATCAGAGCTGTAAAAATCAGCCATGTTCAAAGCTTTTTCCAACTCAACAGGATTCAAGCTAATCATTTGAGCATCTTTTTTGTTACCATAAATAACGGCAGGAACACGACCTTCTTTACGACATGCGCGAGCTGCCCCCTTACCTGCTTGTTCACGAACCAAAGCATTAAATGTAATTTTAGACATTTTATTACTTCCTTATAAAAAATTTTAACAATCCTTGTTCAAACCTCCAGGGGTGTTCAAACAATTAAGCAGACTAATACACCGATTTTTCAGATATTTCAAGTATTTTTTATCAAAAAAAGGCAACAAAAAACTCGTCTTCTTTTTTCAAGAAAACGAGTTTTTTTACAATTCACAAATCCTTTGATAAGTACTTATGCTCCACATAAAAAGCAAAGCAAACAAAACATCATCAACATAAATTAAAGATTTTAAATTGTTAGACACTAATGCATCTCTTGCAACCGATACATTTTCCTTCTGTTGTCATATTTTAAAACAGCAGCTTCTACCATATCAAATGAAGGTTTTTCATCCAAATACCCCCAAAATACTTCTCCATATATAGTAAATTTGCAAATCCACATACCTTTTTGCTGTGTTTCAACTGAAGCCTCTATAATATTATTTATGCAAAGTGAATGTAAGGATTTTAACGCTTTGTTTCTAATTATATGCATTCGAACAATAAAAACGACCAAAAGAAAAGCAAAAACAACCAATTCAAACCGACTAAATTTTTGCACTAAATTTTGTTGAAAATTGTTCCAGACACAAAAAATAACAAAGCAACAAAAGGTAAAGAAGACCAATAAAAGAGCTGAAATAAAGCCACTCATATCTCCAACTGTTTTTAAGTCTCGCATGTCCTTTTTTTCACAAAACACAACTATTCCTTTTGTGGCATATTTAGGCAACCAATAAAGGAGACATATTACAAACAAAACTAAAGCAGCTAAACAGCATAAAATCAAATAATCCATATTCTTAAAATTTAAAATTAATAATATTGTTAACTAAAATTAAAATACCACATTATCTTCATACTGTCAATAATTGAGACAAAAAAACTCGTTTTCTTGTTTTTCAAGAAGACGAGTCTTTTTAATCAATCTTCAACAAACTCTTCCAACTTATAAAGTTGATTTTGTTTGTTATATTCAACCACAACAGCTTTCACCCTTTCTGAAGAAGGTTGTTTTTCAAAATACCCCAGATGGTCCCCACAAAGAAAGAACTTACAAAGCCAAAGTCCGTTTTCTTCTTTTTTCAATCGAGCCACGACAATATTATCTTTACATTGCTGTTGACGTCTTTTTTTTCTGGCCAATCTTATTTCATTATAGACATATAAGCTATACAGAACAAGAAATGCCACAATATATAAACCTGTTTCCATAATTATTAAATAAATAAGATTTCATATACCGCTAAATAAATAACTTTTTTATCCTCCGGTCAAGCATAAACAAAAAAAGCACTCACAAGGAGTGCTTTTTTTATCGACATGAAATATGGAATTATTTTTCCAAATCTTCACCTGTTTCTTGGTTAACTCTCTTAGCAGAAAGTTTAATCTTACCGCGATTATCGGTACCAAGGCATTTAACCCACAAGGTATCACCTTCTTTGTAGAAGTCAGAAACAGAAGCAATACGTTCGTTTTTCACTTCAGAGATATGAATCAAGCCCTCGGTTGTGCCAAGGAAGCGAACAAATGCACCAAAGTCCATAATCTTGGTAATTACACCTTTATAGATTTTTCCTTCTTCAGGTTCAGCCACAATACCCATTACCCATTCAAGAGCGGCATCACCATCTTCTTTTTTGAGAGAAGCGATTTTTACGATACCATCATCGGTAATTTCAATCTTGGTATTGGTCTTTTCTGTAATTTCACGAATAACTTTACCACCGGTTCCGATAACTTCACGAATTTTATCAACCGGAATTTTGATTGATACAATGCGTGGAGCTTTGTCAGAAACGTGCGGACGTGGTTCAGAAATAGCTTTTGCCATCTCACCCATAATATGGATACGACCTTCATGAGCTTGAGCCAAAGCTTTTTCCATAATTTCTTTGGTAATGGATGTAATCTTAATATCCATTTGCAATGCGGTAACACCGTCTTTAGTACCGGCAACTTTAAAGTCCATGTCGCCGAGATGGTCTTCATCACCCAAGATATCGGTCAAAATAGCAACACGACCGTCATCTTCTTTAATCAAGCCCATGGCAATACCGGCAACTGGCTTTTTCAACGGAACACCGGCTGCTTCCAAAGACATGGTTGTACCGCAAACGGTAGCCATAGAAGAAGAACCGTTAGATTCCATAATATCAGATACAACACGAACAGTGTAAGGGAAAGTATCACTATCTTTTGGCATCATCGGGTGGATAGCACGCCAAGCAAGTTTTCCGTGACCAATTTCACGACGACCTGGTGTACCCAAACGACCACATTCACCAACTGAGAACGGTGGGAAGTTATAGTTGAGCATAAAGTCTTCTTTATATTCATCCAATAAGCCATCAACAATTTGAGCATCATCGCCTGCACCCAAGGTGGTAACAACCAAAGCCTGAGTTTCACCACGAGTAAACAAAGCAGAACCATGAGCCATCGGCAAAACATCTACTTGGCAAGAAATCGGACGAACGGTTTTGGTATCACGACCATCAATACGACGACCGGTATTCAAAACACCTTCACGCATAACACGATGCATCAATTTTTCAATTACATCGTTAACATATTTAACTTCCATCTCATTTTCGGGATCAATGGTAGCCTTAACTTCTTCAGCCAAAGCTCCCAAGTTTTCACCACGTTTGAGTTTATCGGTTTCTTTGAATGCTTCTTCGTATTTAGCGCGGAATTGTTTAGCAACTTTCTCATAGAGTTCATCAAATTCTTTCGGGAAGGTTGGCATTTCCCAGCGCGGTTTACCGGCTTCTTTAGTCAAATCTTCAATCATTTGAATAACCGGTTGGAAGTTTTCAAAACCAAACATAACGGCACCGAGCATAACTTCTTCAGAAAGCTCTTGTGCTTCGGATTCAACCATCAAAACACCTTCTTTAGTACCTGCAACAGAAAGTTCCAATAAAGATTCTTTTTGTTGTTCAATGGTTGGGTTCAAAATGTATTGTCCGTCTTTGTAACCGATTTTAGCAGCTCCGATAGGACCTAAGAACGGAATACCGGACAAGCTCAAAGCAGCAGAAGCGGCAATCATGGAAATGATATCGGAGTCGGTTTGTTTGTCATGAGACAAAACGGTACAAACAACTTGAACTTCATTTTTGAAAGCATCCGGAAAGAGCGGACGGATTGGACGGTCAATCAAGCGAGAGATAAGAACTTCACGCTCGGAAGGTTTACCTTCGCGTTTCATAAAACCACCGGGGATTTTGCCGGCAGCATAATACTTTTCTTGATAGTTTACGGTCAACGGAAAGAAATCTTGGTCAGCAGCAACTTCTTTAGCAGCGCAAACTGTGGCAACAACGACGGTTTCACCATAAGATGCCACAACAGCACCTTCAGCTTGACGAGCAATTTTACCGGTTTCGAGCACCAGTTTTCTGCCGCCCCATTCCATTTCTCTGCGAGAAACTTTAAAATCAATCATACAATATCCTTTCATAATATATATTTCTTTTCGGACTTACCTCTTAGATAAAAACCACCATAATCAAAGATTTTTACCTAAGAGTTAAGTCCACACATCTCACCTCTAAAAAGCCAGAGGATTTTATAAAAACGAGTGCGAAGCTTTAATCTCCGCACTCGTTATAAACTTTATCTATGCGCACCTAAAAAAGCAATAGAAAAAATGTCTGTATTTGTACGTGAATTTTTTCTGTCTTGCATTTTTCGCTCTAGGTACCGCATAAAATTATTTTCTCAAGTCTAATTTCTTGATGATTTCTTGATAACGGCTTTCGCTCTTACCTTTGAGGTAGTCCAAAAGGTGACGACGGCGAGAAACCATTTTCATCAAACCCAAACGAGAGTGTTTATCTTTCGGGTGGGTGTTGAAGTGTTCAATAAGGCTGTTAATACGAGCAGTCCAAATAGCAATCTGAACTTCCGGAGAACCGGTATCGTTCGGATTAATAGCATAAGTTTTGATCAAATCTTGTTTGTTTTCATTAGAAATCGACATCAATATTTTCCTTTTATTGAGATACGGAATTTTCCGCATCAGAGTTAAAATTAAAAACGCGTTGAGGAGAAATTCGTTTTTCCTCGATTCGCACTATGGCAACCAACTCACCGTCAAAAGAAGCAACAGCCACACCATCTTTCAAGTTTTGGTCTTGATAAGAGCGTGGAGAAATGGCTTGTCCCTGACGGAGTTTAGCTGCATCTGCCTCGGTTAGAGCTAACTCCGCGATGTCGCGCAGAGCAGTTATTACCGGAAGCAAAACTTTTTTTGCATCTTCACTATGCACCATTTTTTTCAAATTTTCCAGTAAAATCGTATCAGCAAGAGAAAATTTACCGCATTTGGTACGTCTAAGCTCTAATAAATAGCCTTTAGTACCGAGTGCTTGGGCCAAATCCATGCCCAAAGTGCGTACATATGTGCCTTTTGAGCAACGGACTCTAAACTTAGCCTGATGATTCGGAAGTTCTTCAAGCAAGGTTAAATCATAAATTTCTACGATTCGCTCCGGTATTTCCACATCTTGCCCTTTGCGCACCAAATCATAAGCGCGTTGTCCGTTAATTTTGATGGCGGAATAGGCAGGCGGCACCTGCTTGATTTCGCCGATAAACTGAGGGATAGCGGCTAAAATTTCTTCTTTTGTCGGGTAAACATCCGTGGTGGCAACAACTTCGCTTTCGGTATCGCCGCTTGAAGTTTCCGCACCCCATTGGATGATGAATTCATATTCTTTTTCGCCGTCAGTCACAAAAGGCACAAGCTTTGTCGCCTCACCGAAAGCAATCGGCAACACACCTGTGGCAAAAGGGTCGAGCGTACCGGTATGCCCGTTTTTTTTGGCATTAAAAAAGCGTCTGGTAAAGTTAACAACATCGGTCGAGCCTATATCGCGGTCTTTATCAATCACAAGCCAACCATTAATATTTTCACCTTTTTTACGTCTGGACATTTTTCCCTCATCTTTTTTTGTTTTAGGATAAGAAAAAACCTCAATTCGTCAACACAAAAAAACTGTGACTTGTTTTTTGCATCCTTGACTATGGATAATCAAGCTTTTAACATGAAATCAATAATCTATAATTTTTTAATATTATGAAAACTATTACTGTTTTTTTGGGACTTTTCTTGCTCTTGTGCTTAATGTTATTTTGTGGATGCTCCATAATTCATTATTCTGCATCACCTCAAAGAAAAGACCCTGAGCCCAAGATTTTATCTTCTAAACAAGCATTAGAATGTTTGGCTCAAGAAAAAATTTTTTTAAAAGAGGTTTTTTTAGTGTTTGATTTGCAAAATCAACCAACTGTACGTTGGTCCGGAACAGATTCCATTTCGGGCTTTGTATATAGCATAGATGCTTTTGCAAAAAATATTATCAAAAAACCGTTTGAAACAGCCAGCCGCATTTTAGGTAAACTCTATTTAGGCGGCAAACCTTACAAAATTGAGGAACAAAAAAACAATTTTGTTTTGGTCCCTCTACCTTAAAAAAACAAAGCGCTTACAAAAAGACAAAGTAAGCGCTTTTTTATAGACAAATCATCATAAACAACATATAAAAGAATCAGAATTTAAATTATTATGTTATGAAAAATACTATTAGACTTTTTGCGGCTTATATGCCTAAGTTCAACGCTTATTGCGTAAGTGATAAACAAGTTTCTGATGCTATTGCAACAGGGAAAACACCGGAGATTTTGCTCAAAGATGAAGATTATACGGCTCTGGGAAATAAATCTCTTAAAGCTCCTGTTGTCGGATTCTTAATGTGTAGGGAAAGTGGTTACTACTCCATTGATTATAACTATGCCAAAAGCATTGCTCAATCTGGAGTAAAATTAAGGCTTCTAACGTATGAAAAAACGGTCCAACAAATGATGGGATTAAACGGTTTAATTCTTCCGGGCGGATCTTTTTCTTCACCTGACTATTTCTATGAAGATGGTAAAGAAGAATATAAACCCAACTCTAGATATGAAGCTTACCAAACAGCATTCATTATCGCTCGACAACACAATATTCCTATTCTCGGAATTTGTGCCGGAGCGCAAATAATGGCCTGCATATTAGGTGGTCAATTAGACAGAGATGTTAAACAACATACAAACATCATACATAAAAGTCCGCTTCATTTAGCACATTGGGTTTCTTTGCTTCCTGGTAATCCCTTATCAAAAATGTTCCATTCAAAAAGCTTTTTGACAAACTCTCGCCATAGAGAAGCTTTAAAATCCAACATTCCGTCTGGCTTAGACCTTTACGCTGTGGCGGAAGATGGTATTCCTGAAGCGTGGGGCAGTGAAGAAAAAAAGCTTCTTTGCGTTCAATGGCATCCGGAAGATTTTGCAGCAGAAGGAAACTTTTCCATGCAAGAAATTTACAATTGGCTGGCTCGAAAAGCGGCTGAATAAAAATCACTTTAATAAAAAAGCGACTGGAAAAATCCAATCGCTTTTTTTGTTACTTCTTATTCATTTCTACTTTCATTTTATCCGACAACTTAAAAATCAAATACTCATTCTCCCACATTTTAGTAGAAATACCACAAGAATGAGCAACTTCTATAATGTTTCGGTTTTCAGAAAGCATAAATAACCTTTTATCTTCATTTTCAAAATAAATAAAACCATTCCCAAAACCGACAAAGTTTCCTTGAATTGCCTTATATATTTTTCTTTGCTTTACGAAAACTGCCGTAAAGTAGGAAGAATTATAATCAGCCAAAACGGCATAATCCTTTCCATCAAAAAGATTATCATATTTTCCAATAAGTTCATACCTTCCTTTATCTAAAGAAAATTCCAATAAATAAATCTTATTTTCTTTTTTCAAATAAGCATAAGGTTCAATTTGTTTCATAAGCTTAAAGATTAATAATAAAACGATAAGAACAATTTATAGAAAAACGAACCAAAAGACAATAAAAAAAGCACTTCATTTAGAAGTGCCTTTTTTCATAGGACAAAGATCATATTCTTTCAGTTGATTGGAACATACATCTTTGATAACAAACAAACTCCTCACTGGTATCGGAGCAAACTCTTCGTAAACACCCATACCATAAACCTCATTTTTGAAGCAAGTTTATCTTTCTTGAGCAAAAAAGTCAATATAATCGCAGACTGCGCTATATAACAAATCATAACCCTCTGCAGTTTTAACCATTAAAACCTCGCTCTGCAGCTTTTTAGAATACTTCACATCAAAAAAATCAGAATCTCTGGTATATCCGTTTTCCTCTGCATAGATAGTAAATTTTTTATCAAAATTTCCTTGAGCATAACAATCTAAATTAATGCGCAAACAAACATCATCTGAAAACTTTTTTGACCATAAATACATCATATATTCCGGCATTTGGGTATCAAATGCAGCTTGAATTTCCGACCGTTTTTCTTTTGGTGTTATCAGAGATTTTAACTCAAAAAACACATTTCTATCTAACACATTAAAAGAATTGATATACTGTTCATCTTTCAAATAAACATCCATTAGCTCGGGTGTTGGTAAAAATTTTGCTTGATTTTTTTTGCTTAACATAATTCTTAAATTTAATAATTAGGAACTGAAAAAAAACTAACACCTAGGAATTTTAAAGACAATAAAAAAGACCTCCTTGCGGAGGTCTTTTGTTAAATTTTATTTCAAATCTTGTTGAACTTTCGGATCATGAAGCAGTTTTTCAATTTTATCAACTTCGGCAAAAGTATCATCAATTTTGAAAATGATTTCCGGCACATAACGCAAACTGGTATTACGTGCCACACTTTTTCTAAAGTGATTTGCCGCCAAATTCAAACCTTCCAAAACTTCCTTAAGAAAAGTTCCGTTCAAGGTCATAAAATAGACGGTAGAATATTTCAAATCGGGAGATACAGTAACATCTGTGATAGTTACGATTGTATTAATCCCTTGCAAATTTCTGACTTCACCGCGCTCGATTTCAGAAGTGATAATTTTTCTGATTTCTTGACTAACGCGAAGTTGTCTTTGTGATGGTTCTTTATTAGGCATAATCTTCTCTCTTATCAATTAATTTGCCAAAATTTTTATTTAATCAGCCATTATACGATTTTTTACTAAAATCTCAGAGAACGAGGGAAATAGAGTGGTTTTAGGAGCGAGAAAAATTCTAGTGTACAAAAAGGTACATGAATTTTTCGAGACGACGCTAAACTGCTCTAGTTCCCCGTTATATGAGATTTTAAAGCTTGGCGGCGATTTCTTCGATTTCATAACATTCAATGAAGTCGCCTTTTTGAATGTCATTATAGTTTTCAAAACTGATACCGCATTCATAGCCTTCACGAACTTCTTTAACGTCTTCTTTGAAGCGTTTGAGCTGTCCGATAGAGCCATCGTGAATAACCACGTTATCACGCAACAAGCGGATTTTGGCACCACGTTTTACCATACCTTCGGTAATCATACATCCGGCAACCTTACCTACACCGGTAATATTATAAACTTCACGGATTTCGGCATAACCCAAAAGTTTTTCACGCAATTCAGGAGAAAGCATACCTTCCAAACCTTTCTTCACGTCATCTGCCACATCATAAATAATGGAATAGTATTTAATCTCAATTCCGTCACGACGAGCAGCATCACGAGCTTGCGGAATGGCACGTACGTTAAAGCCAATAATCAAAGCATGAGATGCTTTTGCCAAAGAAATATCAGATTCAGAAATCGGACCAACGGCAGAGTGCAAAATCTGAACCGAAACTTCATCAGTTGAAAGTTTGTTCAATGTACCTTCCAAAGCCTCAATAGAACCTTGAACATCAGCTTTAATAATAATCGGCAAATGTTTAGATTCACCGGATTTGATTTTATCCATCATCAATTCCATAGCTGATTTAGCAGATTTTACAATCTTAGCATCGCGCTCTTTACAAATACGATAATTGGTAACTTGCTTAGCTTGAGTTTCATCAGCAACAACAATAAAATCATCACCTGCGGCAGGGGTTCCTTGCAAGCCCAAAACTTCAACCGGAGTAGCAGGTTTTGCTTCAAACACTTTCTTACCATTTTCGTTAAACATGGCTCGAACGTGACCCCATTCTTTACCAGCAATGATAATATCACCTACTTTAAGTGTTCCCTTTTGTACCAACACAGTTGCAACGGAACCACGACCTTTTTCCATTTTTGCCTCAACAACGGCACCTTCTGCAGCACGGTTCGGATTAGCCTTCAAATCCAAAATTTCAGCTTGCAACAAAATAGCTTCAACCAATTTGTCAATATTAATGCGTTTTTTAGCTGAAACCTCGGCGCACAAGCAATCACCGCCCATTTCTTCAACAGCAATACCATGTTGCAACAAAGCTGTCTTAACCTTCATCGGGTCAGCACCCGGTAAGTCGATTTTGTTAATAGCAACAACAATTGGCACTTCAGCAGCTTGAGCATGACGAATAGCCTCAATTGTTTGCGGCATAATACCATCATTAGCGGCAACGACCAAAACCACAATATCAGTAACTTTAGCACCACGTGCGCGCATCTCTGAAAATGCTTCGTGACCCGGTGTATCAATAAAGGTAATTTTGTCACCTGTCTTAACGGTAATTTGGTAAGCACCAATATGCTGGGTAATACCACCCGCTTCTTTTGCTGCAACGTTGGTTTCACGCAAAGCATCAAGCAACGAAGTTTTACCATGGTCAACGTGACCCATAACGGTAACAACCGGAGGTCTTGGCAACAAATCTTCAGGCTTATCTTCACCACCGCCTAAACCAAGCTCAACATCACTATCTGCTACACGTTTAAATTTATGACCAAACTCTTCAACCACAATTTGCGCTGTATCAGCATCAATCGGTTGGTTAATGGTTGCCATCACACCCAAAGACATCAGCTTTTTAATAACATCAGCACCTTTTTCAGCCATACGGTTTGCCAATTCTTGAACGGTAATAACTTCCGGAATAACAACTTCTCGAATAATTTTTTCTTGAGGTTGTTGTGGAGCTTGTTGCTGCGGTTTAGGTTGTTTTTTCTTAAAGCGACGGCGAGGAGCTCCAAAACCGTAATCATCATCATCCTCATCTCCGCCCATATAGTTATTTACATTGAACTTACCGCCACGTTTTTGCGGTTCAAAACTACGTTTGGTAACTTTTCTACGATCTTGTTCAAAACCATCATCTCTGGCAGAAGAAACCTTTTTATGACGAGGCATATCATCGTCATCATCATCGTCATCATAATCACGATTTTTCTTTACTTTATAAGATTTATCTTCTGTTTCATTGACAATCTCAGCTTTCTTAGCTTGCTCTTGAGCCGCTGCAACTTGAGCTTTAGCCTTCGCTTCAGCTTCTGCAGCAGCTTTTGCTGCGGCTTGCTCTTCAGCTAACTTTGCAGCTTCAGCAGCTTCTTTAGCCTTTTGTTCTTCAATCTGTTTTTGTCTGATAAGAGCTTTTTCCTCTTCCTCTTGCTTACGTTTAGCTTCATGCTCCTTAGCTTCAGCAATCAAACGCAATTTAGCTGCCGTCGCTTCATCAATTTGGACCTTTGGTTCATGAGCAACAGTATTATTTTGATTCAAAACTCTTTTCTTGCGCACTTCAACTTGCACAACTTTTTTACCTTCGGCAGAAGCTTTGGCTTTGTCTCCAAGCTTCAACGTCAGGGTAGATTTACCTGATAATGTTAATTTTCCTTTTGCATTATCTTCTGTCATTATAATTCCTTCACTGTTTATACTTTTATCTTAAGAATTTAAGAAATCTTCCAAACGGGAAATTTCCATTTGAACTGCTTTAGCCATCTCACCATGCAACAAAGCAATATGTACGGTATTTACTCTATCTAGTTCTTTATCCAACTCCTCAACGCTAAACGTATGGAAAACCTCCAAATTCTTAGCCAAGTTCATAATTTTATTATGACCATCGGCGCCGGCATCTTTTGCTTCCAAAACAAACGCAGCCTTATTTTTTTTAATTGCTTCACAAACCTTTTCAAAACCGGAAACCAGAGCTCCGGCTTTGCGAGCGAGAGATATGGCATCAAGAGCACGTTTGTGCAAAATATTTTCTGCCATATCCACTAACTCTGCATCAACTTTTATATTTTTCTTGGCGGCTTTTGCAAACAAGTTTTTCTCCACCGCAATCATCAATGCTTTTTTAGAGTTTGTAACCCAAATCCCTTTCCCCGGCAATTTTTTCTTAAAATCCGGAACAATCTGATTGTCGGGCGTCAGGGTGAAGCGCAGCAATTTTTCTTTTGGCAGCACTTCACCACAAACGATACATTTTCTTGTTTCTTCAGCCTTCATTTGACCTACTCGGCATCCTTATTTTCATCATCAAACCAGTGTTGACGAGCAGCCATAATGATTTTGTTTGCTTCATTGACTGAAATGGTGTTTTCACCCAAAATCTCAATCAATTCATCAGCGGCCAAATCAGCCAAATCATCAATGGTTTTCACACCTTTATCAGCCATGGTCAAAATCATATCACGGTCTAAACCTTCAATATTTTGAATGGCTTCATCAATACCCAAAGTTTTGCTTTTTTCTTCAAACTCTTGATTGCGTTTTTCAACAAAAGCTTTAGCTCTGGCTTGCAATTCTTTGGCAACATCTTCATCAAATCCTTCAATTTCAGACAATTCTTGCAACGGCACAAGAGCCACTTCATCAATTGTAGAGAAACCTTCAGCAATGAGAAGATGTGCAATCATTTCATCAACATCCAAAGCTTCCATAAAGCGTTGAGAACGAACTTTATTTTCGTTAGAACGGCGTTCTTGCTCTTGTTCTTCGGTCAAAACATCAATATCAGAACCAACCAATTGAGATGCAAGTTTAACATTTTGACCGCGACGACCGATTGCAACAGAGAATTGCTCTTGCGGAACAACCACTTCAATACGATTATTTTCTTCATCCAAAACCACTTTGGTAACTTCAGCCGGAGCAAGAGCTGCAACAATGAATTGAGCCTTATCTTCAGAATAAGGAACAATATCAATTTTCTCACCTTGCAATTCGGTAACAACGGCTTGAACGCGAATACCTCTTAAACCAACGCAAGCACCAACAGCATCAACGGTTACATCATCTGTTTTAACGGCAATTTTGGCTTTTGAACCAGGGTCACGTGATACCGATACAATCTTAACAATACCATCATAAATTTCTGGAACCTCTGAGGTAAAGAGTTTTGCCAAAAATTCAGGACAAGTACGGGACAAGAAAATTTGCGGACCTTTATTTTCTTTACGAACATCTAAAACATATGCACGAACACGATCTCCGTTTTTAAATTTTTCTCTCGGAATAATTTCATCGCGGCGCAAAATAGCTTCAGCTTTGCCGATATCCAAAATAACATTACCGAACTCAACACGTTTAACAGTACCGTTAACAATGGTACCAACTTTTTCTTTATATTCTTCAAATTGTTTGTTGCGTTCAGCATCACGAACTTTTTGAACAATCACTTGTTTAGCGGTTTGAGCGGCAATACGACCAAAATCAATCGGCGGCAAGTTATCAATGATAAATTCACCGACTTTAATATTTTTATCATAGGCTTTTGCTTGAGCCAAAGTCATTTGTGTAACTTCGTTTTCAATTTGGTCTTCAGATTCAACAACTTCGCGATAACGAGCCAAAGTAATGGCACCGGTTTTGCGATCAATATGAGCTCTGATATCATGTTCAAAACCATATTTAGAACGACCGGCTTTTTGAATGGCAATTTCCATTGCTTCCAAAACATCATCACGATCAATATTTTTTTCGCGAGCTACAGTATCTGCAACCAAAATGATTTCAGGTCTCGGCATACTTTCAATATTTTGCATTTTTTGTCCTTTGCTAAAAATATTTTATAAAAAAATTATTCTTCATCTAGCTCAACGGCTTCATCATTTTCATGAGCAGCCATATATTCAGCCAAAAGTTCATCAGTCAATACAATCTTTGCTTTAGAAATGGCGTCAAACGGAATGCTATATTCTGTTCCATCCATATCCAAAACAATATTATTATTGGCATCAACAGATTTTGTTTTACCCTTAAAACGTTTACGACCATCCACTTCTTCAGATGTTTCTATTTTTGTTTCATAACCCAAAAATCTTTTAAAGTGTTCTGGTTTTGTTAATGGTCTATCAAGCCCCGGAGAACTAACTTCCAAAGAATATTGATCTTTAATCGGGTCTTTTTCATCCATCATCTCAGAAATTTTGCGACTAACTGTAGCACAATCATCAACATTAATCTCTTGTCCATCCTTACGGTCAATCATAATCTGCAAGGTAGGATTTTTTTGACCAATAGTCATGATTCGCACCATTTCATAGCCCAAACCTTCAACAATAGGTTCAATCAAGTCGTGTAAAGGGTGTTTAATCTGCATCATATTTTCCTTAACAAAGAAGCGGGGTTTTTGACCCCGCCTCATCTAATATCATCCAATTTGTAAACATCTATATCATAAAAGTTTTTAAAAATCCAGCATTTTTTTATTTACTCGGCATAAAATTCATAACCATTATTTTCATAAAAAACACCATTCACCAACGGATATTTTTCTTTATTAGGTAAATTAAAATGCCACCATTCATGTTCAAGCGCCACCAACCCAGCACCTTCCATCATTTGTCGCAACATTTCCCTATTTTTAATTTTTTCGGCATCTTCCGGCGCATTCCAGCTATATTTAGCTTTTTCCAAATGCTGATAAAATTCATCAACCTTACCTTGAAGTACTTGCAGGGCATATTTTTTCTCATAACCATCCACCGCACAAGGAAAATCAAGCTCCACCCCGTTTTCATAGAGCAAAGTCACATCAATAGCCGAGGCATGACAATGCTGTGACTGCTCCGCCGTGGCGGCAAAAAAGCCCTTCATCGGAATGATTTTTTTCATGCATTCAAAAGCAAGTGGTGGACGATAAGCATCACAAATTTTGAGTTTCAGCCCTTTTTCTTGCAAAATGGGTATTAGTTTTTGCAAACAATCTCCTAAATCCGGTTGCACAAAACATCTGTTACCCATGCCGACTGCAGAATAAACATCTGTCTGCATCATGTTATCTTTTTTGGCATACATCATATCCACAACCAATATATCGTCAGATTTAATTTCAACCAGATTTATCTTTTGCATTTTTCCTCACAAACAAAAAAAGCACCCCGAATTCTCAAGGGTGCTTTTTCTCAAACGAATTTCTTCAAACCTTATTCGGCAGAAGCGCTAAAAGCTTTAGCTTGTTTAGCAGCATCGTCATCGGTACGTGCTACGTTAACCAAAATGGTTTGGCTAACTTCTGGGTGCAAGTTGAGTTTAACTTCATAAACACCCAAATCTTTAATAGCATTTTCCAAATAAACTTGCTTACGTTCAACAGCAAAACCTTTTTCTTTAACTGCTGCAGCAATATCACGGATGGTAACAGAACCATACAATTGACCAGTTTCAGCAGCTTGACGAATCAAAACAGCACTGAAACCTTTCAAAGATTCAGCCAATTTTGTAGCCTCATCAAACAAAGCTTTGTTATGAGCTTCTAACTCAGCTTTTTGTTTTTCATAGTAAGCAATATTTGCTTCTGTAGCGCGTAAAGCTTTGCGTTGTGGCAAGAGGTAGTTACGAGCATAACCGTTTTTAACAGTTACTTTATCACCCATTTTACCCAATTTTTCAACATGTTCCAAAAGAATTATTTCCATAGTACCTCTCCTTATTAATCAGCAACAAACGGAAGCAAAGCAATGTAACGAGCACGTTTGATGGCTCTTGCTAATTCTCTTTGCTTTTTAGCAGAAACAGATGTGATACGACTAGGAATGATTTTGCCTTTTTCAGAAATGTAACGAGAAAGCAATTTTACATCTTTGTAGTCGATTTGCAAAGCGTCTTCACCAGAAAACGGGCATGCTTTTTTTCTTCTAAAGAATACTTGTTTAGCCATGTTTCTAACTCCTATTCTTCACCAGCTTCAGAATTGTTAGCATTTTCTTTGCTCAATTCATCAACTTTAATGGTCATGTAACGAATGATATCTTCGTTGAATCTCATTTGTCTTTCATATTCTGCAACAGCAGCAGCCGGAGCAGCAATATTCAAAACAACATAGTAACCTTTGCGGTTTTTCTTAACACGGTAAGCAAGATTTTTCAAACCCCAGTTGTCAACTCTAACAACTTCACCACCGTTGTTGGCAATAACATTGCTCAAATCAGAAACAATGGTGTTAACTTGAGATTGACCGAGGTCTTGACGTGCAATCAGCACGCTCTCATAAAATGACATTATTCTTATCTCCTTATGGATTCTCAACAAATGGTCAAAACTTATATTTTGACCGGTTAATGTATAGCCAATGGACTCTGCCACCAGCAAGGGACGATTGGGAATATATACCAAAACTTTAATTTTGCAAGCATTTTTTCACTTGCAATCTTTTATAAAAACATTAATTTATACATTCTTAATATATTAAATATATAATAACTTCAAAAATAACTTTTCTGGCAAAATAACAATGAGCAAAATTTTTAAAGTCTTATCTTTAATTTTAATTGTGTTTTCAACAGCTTGCAGTTGGCAAAAAGCTGAAGACATGGTCAATCTGCGCCCAAAACGAACCGTTTATGGCAACGACCAACAGCATATCATTCTTCAACAACCGACCAATCGCTCCATTGTTACCTGCTATCGCAGTGAAGATGTTTCAGCAGAAACCTGCGCAAAAATTTTTGAATCCAAAGGATATGTTCGCTTAAGAAATATCCCTTATAACACCGCTGATTATGATTTCTTAAAAACCGATACCTACCCTTCTCGCCGTTGGCGCAGCAATGAAAATTCTCCACGGTGGTAATCATGTTATCTCGAATTAACACCATCGCTTTTAACGGACTGGAAGTTTTAAACGTAGACCTGCAGATTCAAATTTCTGCGGGTCTTCCTGCTTTTACCATAGTCGGATTACCCGACAAAGCCGTTGCCGAAAGCCGCGAGCGCGTCCGTGCTGCACTCAATTCTCTGGGTTTAAGCTTGCCGGCAAAACGCATTACGGTCAACCTTTCTCCTGCCGACCTTTTGAAAGAAGGATCCCACTTTGATTTGCCGATTGCTTTAGGTTTGCTTGTCAATATGGGCATTATACCGGCAGATGAAATCAGTCGTTATATGGTTTTGGGAGAATTAGGGTTAGATGGTTCTATCATCTCCGTCAATGGTGTTTTACCTGTTGCCATCAAAGCCAACCAGCAAAATTTAGGACTAATCTGCCCAGCCTCTCAAGGAAGTGAAGCAGCATGGTCCGGCATTAAAGATATTATTGCTCCGCAAAACTTATTGCAGTTGATCAACCACTTTAAGGGCACACAACTCATTCCTTATCCCAAGCCGGAAAAAGCTGAAGCTAAACTTTCCGTTTTAGACTTAAAAGATGTCAAAGGTCAGGAAACAGCCAAAAAAGCTCTGGAAGTTGCAGCTGCCGGCGGACATAACATGCTCATGATTGGACCTCCAGGGTCGGGAAAATCTATGTTAGCACAGAGATTAATCACCATTTTACCGCCGCTTTCTGCCGAAGAAGCTTTGGAAACCAGCATGATTCATTCCATTGCCGGAGAGTTAAAAGATGGAAAAATCTCATTTGAACGTCCTTTTCGCGATCCTCACCATTCAGCTTCCACACCGGCTCTGGTAGGCGGCGGACGCAAAGCTCAACCCGGAGAAATTTCTTTGGCTCACAATGGGGTTTTGTTCCTTGACGAGCTGCCTGAGTTTAACCGTCCAACACTAGAAGCATTACGCCAACCTTTGGAAAATGGATCTATAACCATTTCTCGAGTTAACGCTCATACTGTTTATCCGGCAAAATTTCAGTTGGTTGCCGCCATGAACCCTTGCCGCTGCGGTCATTTAGGAAATCCGGCTTTAGAATGCACACGCGCTCCGCTTTGTGCCGAAGAATATCAAAATAAAATTTCCGGCCCATTGCTGGATAGAATTGATATTACGATTGAAGTTCCGGCGGTCAACCCTTGGGACTTAGCCAATGCCAAAGAAGGAGAAAGCTCGGCTGAAGTTTTGAAACGCGTTTTAGCCGCCAGAGAAATACAAAAACAAAGATTTGAACAGCTCGGATACAAAAATTTGCACACAAATTCTGAGCTTAAAGGTGAAATTTTAGAACAAATTTGCCAAATGGAAGATGATGCAAAACAGCTTCTGGTAACATTTGCCGAAAAAAATCAGCTTTCTGCACGTGCATATCATCGCACTTTGCGGTTAGCAAGAACAATTGCAGACTTGCAAAATTGCAAAAAAATACTTAAACTGCATATTGCCGAGGCTTTATCCTATAGGAGGATAAGGCCGTTGAAACGTATTTGATGGAGTATATAAAAATGAAACTATCTCGGTTAGCAAAATTGGCTTTAATCCCGACAGCCCTTATTTCTTGCTCAGATTTAAAAAGTCCGGATCTCATTCCTTGTATGTGTGATGGCACCGAAAAAACACTCGGGCTGTTTGAATGTATGTGTGAACCGGGGAAAAGTAAACCTGTCAAAAAAATAAAAAGACAAGCTTATATCCAAAATGAGCCGCAAATAGATCCGACCCAAGATCAAATCAATGCTTATGCTTATTTGCACCAATCTCGCAACCAATATGCTCCCGTCAAATTGGAATATGTAGATTTTCGTATTCCTAAAGCTCAACAATACGAACAATACACCAACAAACTCGGCAACTATCGTTTCAGAATATTCGGCTGCCGCCGCTTTGATAAAGAAGTTTTCTTAAACCAAGGTCGTGCAATGCAAAAAGATATGAAGTTCTTTGATATCTTTTATGAAACCATGAACGACTATTATCCGGTTGTGGTAGAAAAGAACAACCCATATTATATGTACTCAGATAAAGTACAAGCCGAATATGTTTTAACGGCAGAAATCAACGACTATTTTATGAACGTCTGTGATGAATTTGATTGGAATGACGTCAAGAAAAAAGATTTACGCACCGGCACATCTGAAATGACCGTCACATGGCGCTTGATGGATTTAACCAAGAGCAAGGTTTATTGCAAAGGCACCACCACGGGCTATGGAGAAATGAAAGATGGCGAATATAAAGGAGAAGTTTTGCTTGTTGAACGTGCTTTTGCCGATGCGTTAAGCAAACTTCCTCAAGTTGAATGTTACAATACAGAACTTTCAAAGAGAGTTTCTCCTGAAGTTTTGCAAGCTCAGTTAACTCAAATCAAAGAGCAAGAAAAAAGCAAAATCACATTCAAAAACCAATATGCCGAAGAGTTGCATGGTATTAACGCTTTGCAAAGCTGCGGTTCAAAAGATTTAAAACCTCAAGACTTATTGCCTGCAGATTTAGCAGAAAATCAAACCTTCACAGCAATGAACACAACATCTCAAGGTTTTGCTGTTGATGAAACTTCCGGCATTTTGGAATCAGGCAAACAAAGTTCCGGTTATATTGATGAAAATGGAAAATTTGTAATCATTGATGAAAGAGGCAATGCTCAAGGCAAAGGTCAAGCTGTTCAAGGTTACATTAATGAAGATGGCAACTTCATTGTTGTCAACACCAATACAACTGAAAACAGTGGAACATCAGCATCTGGTCAAACTGTAAAAGGTTATATTGATGAAAATGGTGAAGTTATTATTACAGATTCTTCTGTCACAGAAAGAGGTAATGTAACCGGAATTGGCTATAAATTGGGCGGCTATGTCGATGAAAAAGGCGATGTTGTTGCAATTAATAACAAGATTGAAGACAAAGGCAATGCCGTTGCAACCGGACAACGTATTCACGGCTATATAAATGAAAAAGGAGACTTTGTTGCCACCTCTATTGCCGTTACTGAAAAAGGTGGAACATCCGGAAAAGGACAAAACATCAATGGCTACATTGATGAAAATAATAACTTCATCGCAACAGGCTTCACTGTTGATGAAAAAGGTGGCGCTTACGGAAAAGGTCAACAAGTTAGTGGTTACATTGATGAAAAAGGAAACTTTGTGGCCACAGGTTATGCCGTAAGTGAAAATGGCAATACCATTGCTAAAGGTCAACAAGTCAGTGGTTACATCGATGAAAAAGGAAACTTTGTCGCTACAGGTTATACCGTAAGTGAAAATGGCAATACCGTTGCCAAAGGACAACAAGTCACCGGCTATATTGATGAACAAGGAAACTTTGTTGCCACTGGTTATGCTATAAGTGAAAATGGCGGTGTCTTGGGTAAAGGACACAAAATTGCCGGTTATGTTGATGAAAAAGGCAACGTCATTTCAAGCAACTTTATCGTCACTGAAGATGGTAATGTTTACGGTGATGGAAAAACAGCTTCCGGCTATATCAACGAAGATGGTAACTTTATCGTCACCAGCACCGTATTTGAAACAGACGGTTCTTATATGGGCGAACCGATTGAAATTGCCGGTGTTATTGAAATGGACGGAAGTTATATTTCTCGTGATATGATAGAAGAAAGAAGCGGTGGTTCTTCTAAATTCTCCGATGGCAAAGTATCTGGCATTCAAGAACTTCGTCTGAATGACAACTGTAGTGAAGTTACATTAGGACAAGATGGTTGCACCACAATTTCTGTCACCAAAAATAACATCACTTATACCGATGATTATTGGATTGATGTTCCTGTTGATGAAAGAGCCGGTTTTATCGAAAGACAAAATCGTGCTGCAGCAGAAAATATGTATGCTGAAGGCAAGAGCAACTTCTGTATTCAAAGTGTCAAACCATACCAAAGCCTCTCTCCGCAAAACATGTATCGCCTGCGTGCATCTGTTGTTAGCGTAGAAAATCCGAGTGGCAGAAAAGGTGCCGGCTTGATTATCTCTGATCAGTTAATTTTGACCTCTGCAGATTTGGTTGATAAATCTCAGAATAAATTCAACATCAAAACTATCAACGGCATGGACTACACAGGTTCTGCATTCCGTGTCAACCCAAACAAGAACGTGGCTTTGATTTTGCTTGATGAAAAAACCAAGTTCAATCCTTTGCCATTGCGTCTAGATTTACCTGAGGTTGGCAAAGAAATGTTTATGACATTAGGTCTACTTGACTTTGATGAAGGCGAAAACTATTTAGAAACAGAGGGCGAAGTTATCGGCTATCGTTATTCTGAAGACAAAGGCGCTGAAATCATTGTCAACACTTATGTTCAGAACCAAACTTTGGGTAGCTCTCTGATTGACAAGAACGGTAATGTAACCGGTTTGTCTCACTCAGGCATTCGCACTCAAGAAGGCGGTGACTTATTCATCCCGATTGAAACAGCTTTGAAGAGCGTTGGTTTGAATATTTGCGGTGTTAAATTTACCAATAAAATTCCTGCCGCTGTGTCTGTAGCTAAACCAATTTCAACAGCTATTGACAACTCCAAAGGCAGCAAAGCTCCCAAAGCCATGAGTGTAAAGGAAAGAAAATAGTTTTATGACGACAATATTATGCATAAGAAAAGGCTCAGAGGTGGTTATGGCCGGTGACGGTCAAGCCACTTTGGGCGAAGCTATTGTTTTCAAGTCAAAATCCGTTAAGGTCAGACGCATTGGCAATGGCAACATCATTGCCGGATTTGCCGGTGCTGCCGCAGACGGCATCACTTTGATTGAAAGACTTGAAGCCAAGTTGGAAAAACACGCCAACCAGTTAAAACGAGCAGCCGTAGAGCTGGCCAAAGATTGGCGTATGGATAAATATTTGCGCCAATTGCAAGCCTATATGATTGTTGCCGACAAAGATGTCTCTTTAGTATTAAACGGCACAGGAGAAGTTATGGAACCTGATGACGGCATCATCGGCATTGGCTCCGGCGGCAATTATGCCATGGCAGCAGCTAAAGCTCTGTATGATGTAGAAGGCTTGAGCTTGGAAGATATTGCAAAGAAAGCCATGAAAATTGCCGGCGATATTGATATTTATACCAATCACAACGTAACAATAGAGAAAGTTTAAGATAAAATGGCTATGTATAGTCCTCGTGAAATTGTATCCGAGTTGGATAGATTTATCATTGGCCAAACCGAGGCCAAAAAAGCGGTTGCCGTTGCTTTGCGCAATCGTTGGAGAAGAATGCAGGTTGACCCGCATTTAAGAGACGAAATTGTCCCCAAAAACATTTTGATGGTTGGACCTACAGGTGTTGGTAAAACCGAGATTTCCAGACGTTTGGCCAAGTTAGCCAAAGCACCGTTTGTCAAAGTTGAAGCCACAAAGTTCACCGAAATCGGCTATGTTGGTAGAGATGTTGAAAGCATTATCCGCGACTTGGTTGAAATTTCTTTGAACAATACCCGTAAAGAAATGCGCAAATCGGTTACTGCCAAAGCAGAATTGGCAGCAGAAGACCGCGTTTTGGAAGCTTTGGTTGGTTTAAGCGCCAGTGATGAAACCAAACAAAAGTTCAGAAAACTCTTACGCGAAAATCAGTTGAACGATAGAGAAATTGAAATCAGCGTTCAAGACAATTCTAATGCCTCCATGCCCACCATTGATATTCCCGGAATGCCTGGTGCTCAAATGGGCATGATTAGCTTAGGTGACTTGTTGGGCGGAACCGGCGTCAAATATAAAACCAAAAGAATGAAAGTTGGCGAAGCTTATGATGTTTTGATTGCCGAAGAATGCGATAAGCTCTTGGATAACGACCAAATCACCAAAGCTGCAATAGAAGCCGTGGAAAATGACGGTATCGTCTTTATTGATGAGATTGATAAAATTACCGGAAAATCAGAAAATATGCGTGGTGATGTTTCAAGAGAAGGCGTACAACGAGATTTGTTACCTTTGATTGAAGGTACAACCGTTTCTACCAAATATGGCATGGTTAAAACCGACCACATTTTGTTCATCTGCTCCGGTGCATTCCACTTGGCAAAACCCTCAGACTTGTTGCCGGAATTGCAAGGTAGATTACCTATCCGTGTTGAGCTCAAAGCCTTAACCCATGAAGACTTTGTCCGCATTTTAACCGAGCCGGAAGCCAACCTCATCGAGCAATATACCGCTTTACTTAAAACCGAAAACTTTGATATTGAGTTTGAAAAAGAAGCAATTGATAAAATTGCCGATATTGCAGTTGAGATTAACGAAAATGTTGAAAACATCGGTGCTCGCCGTTTGCATACGGTTATGGAAATTTTGCTAGAAGACATCAGTTTTAATGCCTCAGACCGAAGCGGTCAAAAAGAAGTGATTACCGCTGAGTTTGTAGAACAAAAATTGATGAAGTTCACACAAGCTACCGATTTATCAAAATTCATTCTGTAATGAAATTAAAAGATATGAATGCCGAAACTTTACCCGATTTAAGCCGTGAGGACAATTCCGTAAAGTTCGGCATTTATATTCATTGGCCTTTTTGCCTGAGCAAATGCCCTTATTGCGACTTTTTCAGCCAGATCAAGAAAGATGTTGAGCAAGAAACAATCATTAAAGAATACATTGATGATTTAGATTTTTATGCTGAAAAAACCGATGATAGAACCGTTGAAAGCATCTTTTTTGGCGGCGGCACCCCATCTTTAATCAAGCCTAATTTAATTGAAAAACTCATCAATCATATTCATCAAAAATGGAAGTGCAAAAAAGACATTGAAATTTCTTTGGAGGCCAACCCAAATAGCGATAGAAAAAATCTGTTTACTGATTTAAGACAAGCCGGCATCAACCGCTTATCTTTGGGTGTGCAGGCTTTGAACGATAAAGATTTAAAGTTTTTAGGTCGAACGCATGATTTAGAGCAAGCCTATACGGCCATAGATGAGGTTTTGCAAAACTTTGACAATCATTCTTTTGATTTGATTTACGCTCGTCCAGAACAAACTTTAGAGGCGTGGCAAAATGAAATTAAACAAGCTGTTCATTTTGGCTTCAAACATCTGTCTATGTATCAACTGACCATAGAAGAAGGTACGGTTTTTTATAAAAAGCAAGTGGAAGCTGCCGAAGAAGATACCGCCCGAGAAATGTATCTATTCACCAACCAATATCTGCAAGAAAACGGCTATCCGCAATATGAGGTTTCAAACTACGCTAAGAATGGTTTTCAAAGCCGTCACAACTTGTTGTACTGGCGTGGCGATGATTATCTCGGCATTGGCAAATCGGCGCACGGACGCCTAAAAATCGGCAATAAATTCTATGCTTTAACCCACCGCCACCAAGAAGAGGAAATTTCAGCAAGTGACCGCGCCGAAGAATTGATTATTATGGGCTTGCGCTTAAATGAAGGTATAAGCAAAGAAAAGTTTTATAATGTTTGCGGGATTAAATTGGCAGACTTTATCAATCAAAAAAATTTATCCGACCTTAAAGCCGAAAAACTGATAGAAGAAACTAAAACCCACCTTTTTGCTACCAATGAAGGTCGATTAGTCTTAAACAAACTCATAGAGGATTTGTGCTCTTAAAAAAAGCACCACTTTTTAACAGCGGTGCTTTTATTTTCTTTATAATCCAAATTACATATGAGATTTCAACCAAGTGATAAGAGCATCTTTAGAGTTGAAACCAACTTTCATATCAACTTGTTTACCATCTTTGAACAAAAACATTGTCGGAATGCTGCGGATTCCAAACTCGGCAGCAGTGTTTGGAGATTCGTCCACATTCATTTTGCAAATTTCCACCTTACCGGCCATGTCTTTAGAAACTTCTTCCAAAACCGGAATCAACTGACGGCATGGACCGCACCATTCTGCCCAAAAGTCAACCAAAACCAAACCCTTAGAGTTCAAAACCTCATCTTTGAATTGACTATCGTTAATAGCTTTCATTTTGTTTCCTTTCAAAATATTACTTTAATGCTCTAAATATAACCTAATTTTTTTTATATTAAAGATTTAAATTTAACTAACTCTCATTAATGAGGATGTATCCGTCCATAAGATATAAGTTTCAATCACTTGGCTCGGATAAATCTTGGCAATCAATTCTTTATAAGCATCCAATTGTTTAACATATGCCGGCGGAATATCGGCAATTGTCTTTGCTGCCGGTCGATTCGTCTTAAAATCAATAATCATCACCCTGTCTTTTTCCACCACCAAACGGTCAATTTGACCGGAGATAATTCTATCTTTCACCTGCCCCATCACCGGCACCTCGGCCTTGGAGTTTTCACCAAATACCGCGGCAAAATCCGGATTTTTGAGAAGCGCAGAAACTTCTTCAATCACGCGGTTATGTTCATGCAAAGACAAATTGGGAGCATTCTTTTGCAAAAATTCATCAATCACCAAAGCCATATCGGCATTTTTGATTTCCGGCAAAAATTGCAAAAGTTTATGAATAATCGTACCGCGGCGATATCTGCTCTGTCCGTTATCTCCGAGCGGAGAAGCAAAAACCTCGTCATTCTCTTCTTCATCCAGTTTAGAAGGTGTTAATGGTCTGGCAAGCAGGCTTTCCGCCTCGGGAATGGTGTGAACCCAAGCATAATCTGGCGTACGAACAACCACTTTTTCTTTTTTCTCTTCATTTTCTTTATGAAACTCTTGCGCCACATCATAAGCAACCACGCCGTCATTTTGCGCTACACCGATTTTGGCAAAGCTCTGCTGACAAAGCGCATACCATGATTCCTCATTTGGCTCTTTGCTTTTGGTATAGCCGCAAATATACAATCTGTCTTCAGCTCTGGTTAAAGCCACATACAAAAGACGACGATATTCTTCTAAAGAAAGTTCTTTTTCTTCTTGTTTCAGGCGTTTGCAATTTTCTTCATAATTTTGCAAAGAAAAAGGATAATACATCACATCATCATCAAGCAAAAGCCCCGCCTCGTTTTTAATGCTTTTCACGCGTACCGTATCCGGCAAAATCACAATCGGCGCTTGCAAACCTTTGGAACCATGCACGGTCATAATCCGCACCGCATCGGCATCGCTTTGCTCTTGCTCTCGTTTGATTTCCACTTCGTCTTGCGCAATCCAGTTCACAAAATTTTGCAGGCTGGGAATATGCTCTTGCTCAAAATTCAAGGTTAAGTTTACAAACTCATCAATACCATCTATCGCTTCTTCACCAAGACGAGCAACAAACTTTTTGCATCCTTGCATTTTGTTCAAGATATAAGCATAAAGCTCAAACGGACGCACATAATCTGCCATATTCAGCAAGGTTTGCAATTCGGCATAAGTTTCTCTGTATGCCGGATTATCGCCAAGCTTGCTCCAAAGAGAAGCATGACCGCGATTATAACAAAGCTTGAACAAATCATCATCATCAAGCCCAAAGAGCGGTGATTTCAAAATTGTTGCCAAAGTCAAATCATCAGCCGGAAGCAATAAAAATTTGGCAATAGCCACCAAATCTTGAATGGCAATTTGTTCCAGAAGTTTGATTTTATCCACACCGGCAATATTCACATCGGCATTTTTGCACTCACGCACCAATTCTTCCACAAAGCTATTACGGCGTTGCACCAAAATCATAAAATCGGCAAAACGCACTGGTCGGTCTTGCGAAACCAAAATCTCTTTGTTTTCTACCATTTCTTTGATTTTGAGCGCAATCATCTTAGCCAAACGCGAGCTCGTGGATGACGCTACTTTGCGCTCAATCGGCGGCAGATAAACATCGGGGTTTTCATCTTCTTCAGCTTCCACCAAAGGCCAAATCTCAACCTTACCACCATCACCGATACGCGACGGTACATGGGTCATATCTTGCGTATCAGGCACCACGCCTTGTTTGGCTTGCGGCAGGGAGAACACCTGATTAACCGTGTCCAAAATGGCGGCTGTAGAGCGGAAAGAAACATCCAAATTCACTTCTTCAAAGCTGTTTGAAGGCGCCAATTTCTCGGCAAAATAACGGCGCATATTATCAAATTCTTTAGGATCTGCCCCTTGGAAAGAATAAATCGATTGCTTGCGGTCGCCCACCGCAAAAATCGTACGCGTTTGGTTTGAGGAGCTGGCGCCGTCAAAAAAGTCTTCCGTTACCGCACGGATAATTGCCCATTGGTCGGGAGATGTATCTTGCGCTTCATCAATCAGCACATTATCAATACCGCCATCCAATTTGAACAATACCCAATCGGCAACACTTTTGTCTTCCAACAACTCACGTGTGAGGACAATCAAATCCTCATAATCCATCTTGGAATGAAAACGCTTATAAGCATTATAACCGCCGATTAAATCTTCCGCCAAATACAAAACCGCTTTGGTGGTTTCAAACAAGCCCACCGCCGCCAGTTTGTTATTAAGCTCAATCACGCTTTCTGCCAAAGCAAACATTTTTTCTTCCGCTTCCGGATAAATTTTGAGCACATCTTTGGTCGCCAATTTAGCTCTGATTTTGCCACTGGTTAAAAACACATTATGAAAAGCATCATAATTTTCGGTATTCAAACCTTTTTCTAAAATATCGGCAAAAACAGTTGCATTTTTATTATCGGTAGTTTTACCGGCAAACAAAGCATTCATCAGCGCTTTGAGTTCGGTCTTATCCATTTTTTCGGCATAGTCCGCAATCACGCTGTCTTTGCTGTCGGTTGGATTTATGCCAAGCTTTTCTGCCGTGTGGGCAAGAAGCTCATCCACATTTTTATATTTATTGAGCAAGCGAGAGATTTTATTACGATTCGCCGCCAAATTATTCATAATTTTCGGAAACGTAAATTCACTCACATTTTGCGTAATAAAGGCCAAACTTTGTGAAGATTTGCTATTCGGATTCAGCTCAATCTGGCGCAACAAATGCGCTTTCACTTCTTCCAAGGCCTCGGCGGCAGCGCGGTCGTCCATCACCTCAAAATAAGGCGAAATTTTGGCTTCCAAGGGAAAGCGTTTCAAAATCTCTTGGCAAAAACTATGAATGGTTTGAATCTTCATACCCCCGGGGGTATCAAGCAAAACCGCAAACAACTTGCGTGCCGTGGCCAAAAGCTTTTCTCCGTCTTTGAGGCTTAAGACGTCTTGCCCCAAAAGCGCCGAAATTTCTTCTTGCAACTTGTCTTCTTTAGCCACTGCCCAACGGCTCAAACGTCCGGCAATACGCGTACTCATCTCCACTGCCGCAGCTTTGGTATAGGTCAAACACAAAATTTTGGCAGGCGGCACACCTTTAAGTAACAAGCGCAACACCCTGTCTGAAAGAACTTTGGTTTTGCCGGTTCCGGCAGAGGCTTCCACCCAAACCGATTTATCGGGGTTGGAGGCTTTGCGTTGCTTTTGTGTAGCCAACAAAGAGCGATTTTCTCTTTCTTTCTTAATATCCGTCATCAAAATCACTCCTCTACATCACTCTCAACCACTGACCATTCTTTTACGCGTGCCAAATGCTCATAGTCAGAATATTCCGGCACATTTTTTGGATTCGGTCGGCTCAAATAAGGCGTATCTTCAAAATCAAACAAATTAATCAACTTGGCAATATTTTCCAAATTGCGGTTAAGCGTGGCTTCCATATCGCCGCCGATTACCGTTTCTTTACGTCCGAGCTGCCAATAAATAAGCTCAGCTATTGCCTTTTTATCAATGCCGGCAAAACCACCGGCTTGGGCTATCAAACCTTCAATCGGCAACTGCGGTGCTTTGCCGCTTTCCACCTCTTTTTTGGAGCGTGCTCTACCGGTTTTATAGTCAATAATATTAATTTTGCCATCTTTGGTTTCATCCACACGGTCGGCTTTGGCGGTCAAAACAAAATCTCCGGCCGGCGCATTCAAAACCAACCGCCCCTTAACTTCATTATGCACTTTTTTAATATTGGCGCGATATTCTTTTTCTTTTGCGACAACCCAAGCAACGGTTTTTATAAAATTCGGCCACCAAAAAGCGCGCGTTTCTTGCGCAATTTCATTTTCAGCAAAATATTTTTCACCCAGCGCTAAAAATTCTGCTTCCGCATTATCGGGAAATTCGCTCGGGTGCAGATTATTAAATTCTTCCAAAATGGCATGGATAATATTACCATAATCCGCCATGGATAAATCTTGCTCAATTTCTTCCAAAGGTTTGAGCTTTAAGATATATTTGGCAAAAATGGCATAAGGATCGCGCATCCACATTTCCACATTGCTGGCCGACATCTCACGCGGACGAGCATAAACCGGTGGTTTGGGTGCCGGCGGCAAGATTTTGACATATTCTTTTGGCTTATCCAAATCTTTGGCAATCAGGCGATAAATCACATCTTCCAAAGCTCCGGCTTCATAACCCAAAGCTTTCAACACCGTTTCCAAACGCAGCCACCAGCGCGAGCGCACTTGCGGTGTGCCTTGCACTTTTTCAGCACGGGTTAAATAAAGCTCCTCGCCCCCCATAAACTCGGCAAAATCTTTAGCCATAATACCAATAGCTTTTTCCGGCAGCGGAAATCCAAATTCTTTTTTCATCGGGCGTGACATCCATGGGTCAGAAGTAGCCGTTTTTGGCCAAATACCTTCGTTCACTTCTCCCAAAATTGTTACGTCATATTTCACCAAACGCGCCTCAATCGGACCCAAAATCTTCAATCTTGGGTGTGTGCCAAACTTCGGACGCACAGTCACACTGCTCATCAAGGCTTCAATCAAGCTCAAATATTCTTGCGCTTCCACCTCGCCCAAAACTTCGGCTTTCTCCAGTAAGTCAGCAAAGAAATGCGCTGCTGCCTCTCCGGCATCACCTTTCCACAAATTAAGCGCACCGGCTTTTGTGTCTGTGGCAGCTAAGGCCTCCGCCACTTGCAAATGAGCCTGAATAAGTGCTTTCAAATCGGCAGATTGTGCAAGATAGAGGTTATAAAGAGGCGCAAAAACTGACCTCATATTTTGCTCAAAGGCTTGCAAGGTTTCATCTTCTTGTTGCGCGCGCCAAATTTTTTCTTCCAAAATACGGCTCATACGACGCACTTCACCGTTCTTTTGCCCATTATTGGTAAGCGGATGTTTGAGCAAACTCAAAAAATCTATCCGGTTAAAATCAGATTCGCAAACTTTAGCCACCAAACGCAAAAAGTTTCCGACCGGAGTTAAAGATAAAGGCTTACCGGCTGAATCATCAACCTTAATCTCCCAGCGCTCAAGCTCACTGGCCACACGGCGTGCCAAGTTTCTGTCTGAGGTAACAAGCGCCGCGGTTTTTTCCGGCTCTTCCAAGGTTTCACGCATAATCAGCGCAATTGCCAAAGCCTCTTCCCTAATGTCGGCACAATCAATCAGACTAATACCGGCTGTCGCCTCAATACCAAGTTTTTTCTTTTGAATATCACGCCATTTATCGGTAGTTTTTGCCGGACGCATAATCTCGGAAATCAGCGCTTCACGCGGTTTATTTTGTGCATCAACCAAATCGGCAATTTGCGTACGTTCAATCTGCAAATAATCCAGCAAGAACTTAAACTCAAATTGCGGGTGCGTTTCATCTATCTTTTGCCAATCTTCTTCATCCAAATCTCTATCCAAGCCGGAGAGAATAACCTCACCTTTAGGCAAGTTCAAAACCGTTTGTACCAATTCTTTCATGGCCGGATAAGTGGCGGTGGTTCCGGCAATGATAATGCGTTTATCGGGCTTGGTTTCAAATTTCTTTCTTTGAGAATATCCGGCCAAAAACGGGTGATGATTTCCAAAAACTTCAAAGTTTCTTGCCAATGCGCGGCATATTCTTCCGGCACCAGATTTTGCAAATTGGCAAAGCTCAGGTCTTCATTATTAACCGTATCAATAAGGTTGGCGAGCTCTTGCGCCAAAAAACAAGCTTGATTAAGAGGGATTTTTTCCAAACCAAAATCAGAAGGCTTGGCCATAATGATTTTGGTAAACAAGAGCAAACGCTCGTTGCGTTCAATCGCGGGAGGAAGATTTAAAATCTCGGCATCGCTGTCAAGTCCGGATAAGAAAAGTTCATCTTCTTCCACGTCACCAATCGGTATCATTTTCGGCAATAAGGTCGGTGCCATACCTTGCGCACGTACAAAAGCATCGGCCATTGATTTTACTGCACGTCGGTTAGGCAGAAGGAGCAAAACCTCAGCTAATTCTAATGGATTATTTTGATATTCAGATAAAAGCTTGCCTGCCAAAGTGTCAACAAAAGAGCAGGTTGCAGGAATGTTATACAATCGGCAGGCAGACATTTTTTACAAACTTTCTAAATAAGCCACAAATTTTTTGCAGGCATTGCCGCGGTGAGAAATTTTGTTTTTCTCTTCTTTCGGTAAATCGCCAAAAGTTTGGTCATAACCATTGGGTTTGAAAATCGGATCATAACCAAAACCGCCCTTGCCTTCTTTGCTTTCCGTAATCACACCGTTGACACGACCTTCAAAAACTTTTGTGTCTTCACCAGGTACGGCAAAAGCCATCACACAAGCAAAATAAGCCGAACGGTCATTTGAGCCACTGTCTTTAATTTCTTTAAGGAGTTTATCCATACCCTTATCAAAATCACGATCGGGGGCATAACGTGCGGAATAAACCCCCGGGCGACCGTTCAAGGCATTCACGCACAAACCGGAGTCATCTGCCAAGCAAGGAAGCCCGCTGATTTTGCAAAGTTCATCGGCTTTAAGACGGGCATTTTCCTCAAAAGTGGTTCCTGTTTCCTCAACATCAGGCAAGTTCAAGTCTGCGGCAGAAACAACCTGAATGTTAAAAGGTTTCAGCATTTGACCGATTTCTTGCACTTTACCTTGATTGTGGGTGGCTAAAACAATTTTATCAAATTTCATATCTTATTTTCCCAATGCTTGTTTTTGTTTTTCAATGAGCTCGGCAACACCTTTGCGCGCCAAAGCAAAAAGCTGATTGAACTGATTTTCATCAAAAGGTTTACCTTCAGCCGTGCCTTGAATTTCTACAATTTTGTTATCATCGGTCAAAACAAAATTCATATCCACTTCAGCTGTTGAATCTTCTTCATAGTCCACGTCCAAAACGCATTCACCGTTGCAAATGCCGCAAGAAATGGCAGCAACCATACCTTTGAGCGGATTAACCAGAAGTTTTTTCTCATCTTGGAGTTTTTGCAAAGCCAAAGCCAAAGCGACATAACCTCCGGTGATGGAAGCTGTGCGAGTACCGCCGTCGGCTTGCAAAACATCGCAGTCTATGCAGATGGAAATATCTTTCATAGCCTCTAAATCAACCACGGCACGCAAAGCTCTGCCGACAAGGCGTTGAATTTCTTGTGAACGACCCGAAGGTTTTTTGGTTTCTCTAGGGATTCTGGTTTGCGCAGAACGTGGCAACATGGCATATTCTGCAGTAACCCAACCTTTGTTTTGACCTTTGAGCCAAGCAGGGAGTTTATCTTCCACACTGGCAGTACAAACCACATGGGTATTGCCGCATTTAATCAGGCAAGAACCTTCGGCATAAGGATTAAAATGAGGGATAATTTCAACTTCACGAATTTGATTATTTTCACGCTGAGAATGACGCATTTTTTTCTTCTTTCATTCAAGTTTCAAAACTTATCTGAAGATAGACCAGATTCGCCCTTTCATCAAGCACAAAAGTCATTTAAAACAGCAAAATCTGGATTCCTGTAGAATTCAAATTTTTCAAAAAATTTGGAGAATGCAAAAAATAGAGTAGTTTTAGGAGCGAGAAAAATCCTAGTGTACAAAAGAGGTACATGGATTTTTCGAGACGACGCTAAACTGCTCTAGTTCTCCATTATACAAATTTTTTACAGTTGACCGGTTTTAAGCAAGTTAAAGTACTTGTAGACGGACCCGCCTTCAATATCCCAACTAAAATCTTTGCGCATAGCGGCTGCTTGCATACGTTTAATTTTTTCGGGTTTAGCAAAGAATGTATTGATGGCATGATTTAGGGTTTCGGTATAAGCGTTGCTATTGTTTTTAACACGACGCGCCGTTATGTTGTTACCATAAACATGTTGTTTTTTGGCAAAGAAAACTTCGGTTCTAAAACCATCAACACCATCTTCAATGGTATCAACCAAACCTCCTGTTGATGTTGCCACCGGAAGAGCTCCTTTAGCCATAGCTTCCATTTGCGTCAAACCGCAAGGCTCAAAACGAGAAGGCATCATATAAAAATCAGCAGCAAGCTGAATGGCGTAGGCAAACTCATCTTTATAACCGCGGAAAACAAAAATGCGTTTAGCGGCAATCGGGCTGACTTTTGCCACCTCATCTTTCAGTTTTTCCAGAAGCTGTTTGAAATAATCTTTATCGCCGGCACCTCCAAGAACAAAAATCGGATATTCGCGGTAAGTGTGATTTTCCAAAACATTCAAAATGGCTTTGGCTGCAATATCATAACCCTTTTGTTCAACCAAGCGACTGGTCATGCAAAAAACAGGAGTTTTAGCCACATTTTGAACCGACTTTTCTATATCGGCAAATTTATAAATATCAATCAGAGGAATAACCTCCTCTTTATAAGCCTTGTCTTTGGCAATTTTAGAAATGAGCTTGATAAACTCTTGTTTGTTATGAAGTTTAACATCCAAATGTTCAGCATCAAAATATTTGAAATCGGTGGTTTTGAAATAAGCATTAATTGCCTCGATTTTATCTTTGAGCGGTGCAATCAGCTTTTTATCATAGCCATTGACAATACCGTAAAAATTACGGTGGTCTTTTCTTATTTTCAAAACATCACGAAAATCCAAACCAAGTTCAAGTTCTTTAGAAACCTCTTCCATATAATTTTTGGAAACAGTCACAATTCTGTCTGCGGTAAAAACATTACAAGCAGCCTGATTGTAGCAATCGGAAATTACTAAACTATTCACGGCTCTGGGGTTACTGTTTTTAACGGTTTTGGCATTTTTGAACACGGTTGTTGCCAAATTTTCATACAAAGAGTTAAGAATTTTTGATGTATTATCATAATCCCAACCCTGATAACCGAAGTGGTGTGCAATATGAATAATCGGAATATTTTTGAGTTGGCGAACAATTTTTTCATCTAAAATTCCAGCATCAATTTGTGCCAAAGTAAAATATTTGGTCAAGCCGGACAAAGCACCCACGTGCCAATCATTTGCCAAAATAACATTCGGCAAAGCAATTTCACGGCAGTTTTTGCAAGCAATTGTTTCTAAAAGCTCATAAACGGCTTTAGAAAAGAAAGCAAAACGCTCAACTTCATTAACATTAAATTCATTCAAGACATAGCAACCGTCTTGCGCCGAAACATTTTTCGAGCTCGGATTTATGGAAAAGAACCTATCACTCTCTAAAAAGATGTAATCGGTATTATCAAATTTTGCCGTATATACATTAACGGCAAAACGGCTCAAAACAGCACGATTACCGAAGAAAGGAACGTGAATGGTCTTAACTTTTTTGACTTTAATGCTTTTTCCCTCAGCACCGAGATAAATATCTCCATTAAGCTCGGCTTTTTTCTTTCCGGTATTACCCAAATACATCGGAGTTACGACCGTACAACGATGTCCTTGTGTACCAAACGTTTTGTTAAAAGCTTCCGGCAGCTCGGAGGCAATCATACCCAAACCGCCCCATTTCATAAATGTTCCGGTCTCAGCCGAAACCATCCATGTATTAATTTTATCGATCTCGGGCCAAGAAAAACGCCCCAAACATTGACTGCGAGAAATATTCTGAATCTCTTTTAAATGAGGATTATTACAGACAGAATAGATAATTGAAAACTTTTTCTTTTTATTAAAATCTTTATCCAAAAATTTATACTGCGCATCGGAACCCTTGATGGCAACATTATTATTCATGACTAAACCCTTCTGCCTTTAATAATTAATTTAGCGTCAAATTTATTTGATAATTGAGGTTAGATACTTGACTTGTGCGTCAATTATCACTAGATATCTAAATATAAAATCGATAAGTTGATTTGTAAAGAGGAATCGCATGACAAAAGATAAAAATAACGAAGAAAAAACGGCTGAAAACACAACATTTGATGTTAATGATGTTCCTACCGAAAATGAAGCTGATTTAAGTGAAGAAGAAATGGCTGCCGAGAATGCCGAGGCAGGTGATTTTTCACAAATCGAAAAAGACAATATTGAAAGTTTGCGCATTGAAAATGCTCACCTCAAAGATGAATATTTAAGAGCCTTGGCTGAAAGTGAAAATACCAAAAAACGTTGCGCTCAAGAAATTGAAAAAAACAACAAATACGCTATTTCCTCTTTTGCTAAAAACTTGCTGACCGTAGCTGATAACTTGCACCGCGCCATTGAAGCCGCAGCAAAAAATGCAGAAAATTGCCAAGACTTGCTCAAAGGCGTTGAGATGACCGAAGCCGAGTTGATGAAAGTGTTCAACAAACACGGCATCACCAAAATGGAAGTTTTGGACAAACATTTTGACCCCAACTTTCACCAAGTTATTCAAGAAGTTGAAGACAAAAGCAAACCAAACGGCACCGTTATTGCCGAACTGCAAACCGGCTATATGATTAACGACCGCATTTTGCGTGAAGCCATGGTTGTGGTTTCTAAAGGTGGCGAATAAAAAGATAAAAAATATACATACCAAAACCGCTGATTTTTTTATCAATCAGCGGCTCTTTTTGTTGATAATTTGGTAGGTATAGTCTTATAAGACCTCACGACGACCAACATGGTCAGCAGCTGAAATTACACCTTCTTCTTCCATACGTTCAATCAAAGATGCGGCACGGTTGTAGCCGATACGCAATTTGCGCTGAATGTAGGAGGTTGAGGCTTTTTTATCATTACGCACAATTTCCACAGCTTGCGCATACAAATCTTCATCTCCGCCGTCACCGCCGCCCATTCCGGTTTTATCAAACACAGCCCCTCCTGATGAAACTTTCTCATTGAGCTCACCTTCGGTCACACCTTCAACATATTCCGGCTCTTTTTGCGATTTCAAAAATTCAACAACTTTCTCAACTTCGCTGTCTTTTACAAAGCTACCATGGACACGCAAGGGTCTTTGACCGGCCGGCATATAAAGCATATCTCCCATACCCAAGAGCTGTTCGGCACCTTGCTCGCCCAAAATGGTGCGGCTATCAATTTTTGAGGTAACTTGGAAGCTGATACGTGTTGGGAAGTTGGCCTTAATTGTACCGGTGATAACATCCACAGACGGACGTTGGGTAGACATAATCAGGTGCAAACCGGCAGCACGCGCCATTTGTGCCAAGCGCTGAATAGCGGCTTCCACTTCCTTACCGGCAACAAGCATCAAATCGGCCATTTCATCAACCACAATCACAATGTAAGGCAACGGTGTTAAATCCAAATCTTGTTCTTCATAAATCGGCTGTCCGGTTTCTTTATCAAACCCGGTTTGAACGGTACGTGTTACTTTCTCGCCGCTGGCACGAAGTTCTTTGAGTTTTTGGTTATAACCGACAATATTGCGCACATTGAGCTTGGCCATGGCCCGATATCTGTCTTCCATTTCGCGCACTGCCCATTTCAAACCAATAACCGCCTTTGCCGGATCGGTAATCACCGGTGTAAGCAAATGAGGGATTCCGTTATACATGGAGAACTCTAGCATTTTTGGGTCAATCATGATGAGTTTACATTCATCTGGACGCATTCTGTAAAGAAGCGATAATATCATAGAGTTCACACCGACGGATTTACCGGAACCAGTGGTACCGGCAACCAACAAGTGCGGCATTTTGGATAAGTCGGCATAAACGTTGCGACCGCCGATATCTTTACCCAAAACTACGTTAAGAATGTTTTTGGATTCTTCAAAAGCTTTATCTTCAAGAAGTTCTCTGAGCCATACGGTTTCACGCTTAGCATTCGGCATTTCAATACCGATAGTGTTTGATCCCGGAACAACGGCGATACGTACCGATACAACAGACATTGAACGAGCAATATCATCTGCCAAACTGATAACTCGAGCAGTTTTTGTACCCGGAGCCGGCTCTAACTCATACAAGGTAACGACTGGACCAGGACGAACCTTTACAATTTTGCCGTTAACGCCAAATTCTTGCAAAACATTTTCCAAATCTCTGGCAATGGCTTCAAGTTCTTTTTCATTAACTTGACCGGCATTTTTATCTTTGACCATGGAAAGCAAATTAACACTTGGTTTTTGATAACCGTCATCAACTTCCTTGTTTTTTGCAACAGACATTTTAGCAACCATTTTTTCGGCAGCCGGAGAACTATCGGAAACTTTGGGTTCTTTACGTTCTTTGGTCTTTTTGGGTTTAACCACACGTTGTTCATCATCTTCTTTTTTGAAGCGACGTCCAAAACTGAATATTCCGTGACAACATTGTGCCAACAAATGACAACTTGCAGCACACATTCCATATGCACGCTTACCCCAAGAGAACCAGTTTTTATAAGTGATTCCAACTGCAAAATCAAAAGCCAAGAACCCTAAAATCAATAAAATCAGGGCAAAAATATACTTACCATAGGCATAAACATAAATTGAATTAAACAAAGTCAACAAATGGCGTGCAAAAAACACACCGATATTACCACCAATTTTACCCAATCCCCAAGTTTGTGGAACTAAACTGAATAAAACTGAAAAACAAAAAACACCAAAACCGAAAGCAAATATGCGACTATAAGGATTAATCACTTCACGCAAACGCAAAAGATGATACCCCCAGACTAAAGGCGCAATCAAAAATAGAGGCAAAGCATATCCAAACCAAGATAACACAAAATCAGAACTCAAAGCACCTGCATATCCTAAAAAATTATGCACTTCTGTTGATGCCGTGTTATAAGAAGAATCTTGAGGATTAAAAAATAAAATACTCCCAACAACAAAGAGAGAGCCAAGCATTAATAATAATCCCAATGCTCTGATTCCAAGTTTTACAATAAAACTTTTTTCCTTTTTTTTCTTTTTTGCCATTAATCAAAACCCATAATTTATTATATACAAATAAGTATATATATAAATGTTCAAAATATTCTTAATTACTCAAATGTGCTATAATCCGGCTTATGCATCCCTTGCATATATTTAGGATCTGTTTGCTTAATCATGATGGCGCGTTTTATTTTTGCAATAATATCTTCTTTTTCTTCAGGAGAATATGGTACGGATTTTTTATCGCATAAACTAGAAACCCAATCTGGATCCCCTTTTTTATAACAAACCACATGAACATGCAGTTGAGAACAAATATTTCCAAGAGCAGCAACATTGGTTTGCTCGTGAGGAAAATTTTCAACCATAACCTCTTCGCACAAATCAATTTCTCTCATAAGCTGCAGCCTATCTTCCATACATAGCCCCAGCATATTTTTCACATTATTAACCTTGGGCACCAAAATCACCCATGGATACATAGAATTATTTTCCAACAGAACCTTACAGAGCTTCAAATCTATAATATGATCTTTTTGAGCTAACTCAGAAACAAGTTCAAACATTTTAACCTCACCTAACAACCAAACTTGTCTTTATTACATAGATAAAAGGGTTATATATCCAATTGATTAATATGTAATTAATAAAGATTAACGATTCAAGTTTATAAAAGGCTTTAAATACTTGACTTTTCTGTTATATCAGATAATGCTTTTTCTGATGTTAATTATAAGGAAAACTATGAATGACTAGAGCTTTCGTATTTCCCGGACAAGGATCACAATTTGTCGGCATGGGAAAAGAATTGGCTGAAAATTTCAAATCAGCTAAAGAAGTTTTCGAAGAAGTCAATGAAGCATTAAATCAAGACTTGTTCAAAATTATGGTAGAAGGTCCGGAAGCGGACTTAACAATGACCAGCAACGCACAGCCGGCCTTAATGGCAAATTCTATGGCTGTTGTTCGTGTTTTGGAAAAAGAATTCGGTATTAACTTAAAAGATAAAGCCGCTTTTGTTGCCGGACACTCTTTAGGTGAATATTCCGCTGCATGCGCTGCAGGTGTTTTCTCTTTAACAGACACAGCAAAATTATTGCGTACCCGCGGCGATGCTATGCAAAAAGCCGTTCCCTTAGGTGTTGGCGGTATGGCTGCTGTTATTGGTTTGAGCGCAGAAAAAGTACACGAATTGGCAGATGCTTGCGCCGATGAAAACAATGTATGCGTTTGCGCCAATGACAACTCAGACGGACAAATCGTTATTTCTGGTCACATGGGTGCCATTGACAAGGCTGTTGAAATTGCAGGTCCTGAATTTGGTGCTAAACGTTGCCTGAAACTCCCTGTAAGCGCACCATTCCACAGCCCGTTGATGAAACCGGCTGCCGAAGTTATGGCCAAAGCTTTGCACGAAGTTGAAGCTCACGATGCCAATATTCCGTTGATTGCCAATGTTTTGGCTTCTGCAATCAGCAAAAAAGAAGAAATCATTCAACACTTAATCGAACAAGTAACCGGATCGGTTCGCTGGAGAGAAAGTGTTGCTTATATGAAAAATAACGGCATTACCGATGTTGTAGAACTCGGTGCCGGTAAAGTTTTGTCTGGTCTGGTAAAAAGATGCGACAAAGAAATTAATGCAATTTCAGTTGGAACTGCCGCTGAAATTGAAGAATTGGCTAAAAGTTTAATTTAATAAGGAAAATAAACATGTTCGAATTACACGATAAAGTAGCTTTGATTACCGGTGCTGCCGGTGGTTTAGGTGACAAAATTGCCCGCACTTTGCATAAACAAGGCGCAACTTTGGCTTTGACAGATATGCGTGAAGAACCGATGCTCAAACTCAAAGAAGAATTGGGCGACCGCGTTGAAGTTTTCACTGCAAACTTGACCAATGCTGATGATGTTAAAAACTTGGTTGCTAAAGTTGAAGAAAAATTAGGTCGTATTGATATTTTGGTAAACAACGCCGGCTTGACCAGAGATAACTTGTTCATGCGTATGAGCGATGAAGATTGGCAATTGGTATTGGATGTTAACCTTTCTGCTGGTTTCAAATTGGCAAAAGCTGCTGTTCGCGGCATGATGAAACGTCGTTTTGGTCGTATCATTGGTATTGCATCTGTTGTTGGTGTAACCGGAAACGCTGGTCAAGCAAACTACTCTGCTTCTAAAGCTGGTATGATTGCTATGAACAAATGCTTGGCTCAAGAAGTTGGTTCTCGTGGCATTACAGTAAACTCCATTGCTCCGGGTTTCATCCGCACTCCAATGACCGATGTTTTGCCTGACGATGTTAAAGCTGCTTTGCTTGCAAAAATTCCTGAAGGAAAACTTGGTGAAGCTCAAGATATTGCTAACGTTGTTGCTTTCTTGGCCTCTGATGAAGCTCAATACATCACAGGTCAAACCATCAACATCAATGGTGGTATGGCAATGATTTAAGGTTTAAAACCTCATAACACAAAAAAGCACTTGCTCTTTTATGAACAAGTGCTTTTTTTATCAAGAAATTTTATAAAACAACTGTTTTGTATAACCAAACCAAGCTTCCAGCGTCTTTTCCCCTCCGTTTTTAACAATCTTTGCCGTAAAAACATTGTTATCAAGAACATTATAAGACTTGCATTCAAATATGTTTTCTTCACAAATAAGCAAGTTTTTCTCTGGCATTTCTATAAAAATAAAAAAGCCAACCTCTTTGTTTCCAAATAAAGGTTGCATAAAAGTCCCGTTAAAAAACACCAGATTGTAAAAGCCGTCTTTTCTTTCAAACAACCAAGCTTTTCCTTCTGTTTCATCTGTAATCAAAAGAAAATTTTCCGAGCTTGCTCGCAATTGGGATGAAAAAGGCAATTCAGCAAAAGTTCTAAAACAATCTTTAGCAACGTCAAAAGCGCGCCAAAACTTCTTTCCATTCAAGCAAATTGTTTGAATAGGTTTAATTTCTTGTATTTCCATAAGTAAAAAAATTTAATAATATAACATAAGATTAATAAAAACTTTGTACATTATATTAATAAAAAAAACTTTGTCAAAAATTATTCTTTCAAAAAAACAAAACACTCTTCTTCTAAAAAGATATCGCCCTCTTGTTGTGTTTTAGAAAATTCGGGTTTTAGCAATCCTCCGTTTTTCAAATAAAATCTTTTAGCTTTTTCATTTCCCTTCAGTGCAAAAAGGTAAAAATCACTCTTAATTTCTTTAGCAAATGCATTTATTAAAGCAGAGCCGTATCCACACCCTTGAGCTTTATCATCAACATACAAAGCATATAGTTCATACTGATAAGAAAGTTTTTCTTCTCGACCGATTCCACCCCAAACAAACCCTGTTACGATTCCTTCATCATTTTCAGCCACAAGAACAAACTGTTTTTGTTCTTTTATACGATTCTCCCAACGCAAGACCCGTTCTTGAGAAAAAGCTCTTTTTTGCAAAATTTCTTGCGGAATTAGATTCGCATAGCTCTTTTGCCAAGTATCACAATGTATTTTTGTAATGATAAAAGCATCAAAAACCTCTGCATAACGTATTTTCATTCTTGATTCCTCAAAAAAAGATTGATTCATTTGTAAATAAAGGTATGTTACTATCCATGTATGCATAAAATGGTATAAAAAGAATAAATAAACCGCGGTATGAAAAAACTAAACCGATACATAATCAGACAAATATTTGTGGGATTTTTGTTAGTAACTTTTTCATTAATGTCCATTATTTGGCTGACTCAATCTTTGCGCTTTGTTGATTTAATTACCAACAATGGCATTCCCGTGAGCATATTTGCAAAGCTCACCTCTTTACTCATGCCCAGAATTTTTACGATTCTGGCTCCGATTGCCGTATTTGCAGCAGTATTATTTGTTTACAACCGCATGCTTTCTGACAGAGAGTTAGTTGTTATGAAATCTGCAGGCATCAGCCCGCTACAATGTGCTGTTCCGGCAATTATCTTCGGTTTGTTGATGTCTTTCTTCAATATCTTTGTTTACAACTATGGAATTCCTTGGTCTGAAAAAGAGTTTAGCGAGCTCCAATGGAAAGTAAAAAACGATGTATCTCACCTCATGCTAAGAGAAGGTGAATTTACAACCTTGCAAAACGGGTTAACTGTCTTTATCACCACGCATGAAAAAGATGGCTCCATCACAGGAATTATGGTTAATGACGAAAGAAACCCTAAAAACAAGGTAACCTTATCCGCAGAAAAAGGACGCATTATTTATACCGATAAAGGTCCGAAAATCATTATGGTAAACGGCGCAAGACAAGAAATAAATAAAGAAAATCAGCAATTTACATCTGTTTCATTTGCACGCTACTCTGTTGATTTTGGTTTACAGGAAAGTTCAAGAAAAAAAGAAGCCGGTGTTAGAGAAAGAAGTTTAGATGAGCTTCTCAATGCTAGAAATAATCCGAAATTAGATAAAAAAGAAGCAAATCGTTTTTTTGTTGAAGGAAATCGTCGCCTTCTTAATCCTTTTTTCAATCTCGTCTTTGCAATTTTAGCCTGCACGGGATTACTCTGTGGCAACTTTAACCGTCGAGGACAAACAAAAATTATCTCAATATCTGTAACATTGATGATTACAATTCTAGCTCTTGACCTTTCTTTAACCAACATTGCCGTCAATAATATATCTCTTTTGGCACTGATTTATGCTAACTTACTATTACCGCTTTTTGCATGCATATACTTACTATTATTTTACAATCCGACAATGTTCACTCGCAAAAAACATATCCCTGATGAGGTGCTAAAAAATGGCTAAAATTCATCTGGGAAAAAACATATTAACCTATTTTCTTTTGGGTTGTTCAATAGCACAGGCCCAAGAAGTCATTTATAACACAACCGATGCCGGAACTGTCTTAAATGACTCTGATATGGAAACTTTACCTGAAGCAACTCTGGAACCACTAAACATAACAGACGCCGCAAATATTGTACCTCAAAGAGTTGAAGAGGAAGAGCAAGACATTTATTTTAGCGCCAACGAGATGCAAAATGACCAACGCCTACAAACCATAACAGCGATTGGCGATGTTAATATTGTCAGAGATAATTTAACCGTTAAAGCAGATAAGGTCATTTACAATCAAAAAGATGATGTTGTAACAGCTGTTGGTAATGTTGTTTTGTTAAACGAAGATGGAACAGTTGTCTTCTCCGACTATGTTGTCTTGTCAGATAAAATGCAACAAGGAGAAATGGAAAACATCAAAATCATCATGAAAGATAAAAGCCAAATTGCTGCCAGCAAAATCAGCAAATTTAATAATGATGATAAAGAGATGGAAAATGCCGTTTATTCTCCTTGTGATGTCTGTACAGGAAAAGATCCCTTATGGCAACTCAAAGCCAGAAAAATAAAGCATGATGCTAAAAATAAAAACATTTACTATAATGATGCCTTTTTAGAGCTAAAAGGAGTTCCTGTTTTTTATACGCCGTTCTTATCACATCCAGACCCAACGGTAAAACGTCGTTCCGGATTTTTAATTCCTAATATTGCCAGCAGTTCATATTTAGGAGCTGCCATTCAACCAAAATATTTTTGGAATATATCTGACCATGAAGATTTACTCTTAGACCCTATTTTTTCTACAGATAAAGGCCTGATTTTAAGCGGAAAATATAATAAATATCTATACCGAGGAGCGTTTAGTGCCGAAGGTTCTTTCATGCATGATGAAGACAAGGATGAAAGTCGCGGTAATATTTTTGCAAACGGACGATATGAAATAAATGATTATTGGGTTGCCGATTTGGATGTTAACTATGCCTCTGACAGAAACTATCTAAAAGACCTATCTTTAGATAAACAAGATGATGCATGGTTAACCTCAAGCTTAAAAATGCAAGGCTTTGATAATCGTAACTACGCATCCATTGAGAGCTATTATTATCAGCTCTTAAGTTATGATATGAAGGAATATGATGAACCAATCGTACTTCCATTAATGGATTATGAAAACATTAGTGATGTTGGTCCTTATGGAGCCTACACCAAAACAAATTTGAACTTTGCTTCAATTTACAGAGAAGAAGAAACCAATACCCAACGCTTTTCTATGATAAACTCTTGGGTTTTGCCCTACACTTCACCTTATGGCGAAAAATATCGCATGATTGCATCAGTAAAATCAGACTTATATTATGTTGACAATTATCTCAACCCAGAAGGAGAAGAGTTTACCGGAGGTGTTGCCAGAATTTTCCCACAATTGGGCTTAGAATGGAAATTACCATTTATCAGAGCAACTGAAACATCTCGCCAAATTTTAGAACCGACTGTTGTAGCTGTATTGGCCCCAAATGATAGCAACAAAACTGACAAAATTCCAAATGAAGATAGCCAAGATTTTGAGCTGGATGATTCTAATGTCTTAGACATTAACCGTTATGCAGGTTATGACCGAAATGATACAGGAAGCCGTATCAGCTATGGTTTTAACTGGAGTTCATATGGAGATAAAACAGGGAGGACCTCTGCGTTTTTAGCTCAAAGTTATTACTTTGACAAACATGAATCCATCAACAATACAAGCTCTTATAACTTTAATGAAAATGAAGGTCACTTGAGTGATTATGTGGGCCGTATTTATGCCAGCCCGACCGACTATTTTGACTTAAACTACCGTTTCAGAGTAGATAAAGACGATTTTGAACTTACATATAGTGAACTTTCAACCAAAATTGGTCCTCAAATCTTGAATGCTTATATTTCATATATATATCTACAAGACAATCGCAATTCTTCTTTAATAGAAAATAGCGAACGTAAAGAACTATATACAGCATTGAGAAGCAAATTAACCAAAGATTGGAGCATCAGTGTATACAATCGTCAAGATTTGACTGATGATGGAGGTTCTCTTGAATATGGTGGAGATTTGACTTATGAAGATGAATGTACAGCACTCATTCTTTATTTGAGAAAAGATAATTCTAGCGATCCGGACTATGAAGGTGACTTTGAATTTGGAGCCAATTTCTTATTAAAAACTCTTGGCGGAACAAGAAAATAGAAAGGAGATTTCTATGAAAAAACTTTTTAGTTTATTGGCATTGAGTTTCTGTTTGTTGAATAATAATGCTCAAGCACAAAATTCTGTAAAAATTGCCGCTTTAGTTAATGGTGAAATTATATCCAATCAAGATATTCAAAACCGTATCAACTCTTTCTTAATGACCTCACAAATTCCATTAAATGAGCAAACAAAAGGTATGATTGTGCAAAAAGTCATGCATTCTGCCATTGATGAAAAAATAAAATTACAAGCTGCAGAAAAAGAAGGAATAAAAATTTCTGATGCTGATATTGACGCTGCCGTTACCAATTTTGAAAAGAGTAACAATATTCCAAATGGAGAGCTAAAAAACATATTAAAAGAAGCCAAAGTTTCCGAAAAAAGTTTTCGCGAACAAATGAAAGCAGATTTAGCTTGGGTACGCTTCTTAAGAAATAAATTGCGCCTTGAAGGAAACATCACTCAAAATGAAATTGAAACCGCTTTGGCTGATGCCAAAAAAGATTTAAATACTCCTAAATATCAGATATCTGAAATCTTTGTAAAAAAAGCCAAAGCAAAAGATATTCAAGACTTGGTAGAAAATTTAAGAAAAGATCCTCGTTTTGAACTCTATGCCATGAAATTTTCAGATAGCCCAAGTGCAGCCAAAGGCGGGAATCTAGGCTGGATAAACCAAGGAAAACTTCCAGAAAAGCTAGAAGAACAAATATTAGGTATGAAACCGGGAGAAATTAGTGATGCCATCCTTTTGAATGATGGTTATTACATCATTCGTTTGAACCAAACTTTTGACCCGAAAAAAGATAAACCTACAATTCCCAATGAAAATGAAATCAAAAATTATCTGACCAATCAAAAGATGGAAACTTTGGCTCAAAAATATCTACAAGATTTAAGACAACAAGCTGTTATTGAAATCAGAAACTAAAATGACCGATTTAGCAATCAAAATAGACGAGCTGCCAAGTTTAAGAGAAACAGTGGAAATGCATGGACTAATGGCAAAAAAAGCCTTAGGACAAAACTTTTTGTTGGATAGAAATATCACCGATAAAATCATCAACACCTCTTTAGCAAAGCAAAATAAGCCAGATTTCAGCAAAGAATATGTCTTTGAAATTGGCCCTGGTCCGGGAGGACTGACACGTTCGGTTTTGCGCCACAATCCTAAAAAATTAACTGTTGTGGAGATGGATGACCGTTGCATAGAAATCATGCAAGAAATCAGAGAAAAAGTCGGTGAAGATAAGCTTGAAATCATTAATGGCGATGCCATGAAACAAGATTTTTCTCAATTTGAGGGTAGTCCCAAAAATATTGTCAGTAACTTGCCTTATAACATTTCCGTTCCGCTCTTGGTCGGTTGGCTCAAGCAAATTGAAAATTTTGACAGTTTGACCTTAATGTTTCAAAAAGAAGTTGCAGATAGAATTTGTGCACCGACATGCTGCAAAGATTATGGCCGCATTTCCATTCTTTCTCAGCTTTTGTGCAAAATTGAACGCTTGTTTGACATCAATCCCAACTGTTTTGTTCCGGCACCAAAAATTTGGTCAACAGTTGTTTTATTTCGCCCTATTCATGCCGATATCAGTAATGAACTTTTAGAAAAGGTAGAAAAATTAACAACACAAGCTTTCAGCCAGCGCCGGAAGATGATTCGCCAAAGTTTGAAATCTGTTAAAGGTTTGGAAGAAAAATGTGCTTCCTTGGGGATGGATTTAACCTTACGTGCCGAGCAAATCACACCTAAGCAATATTTAGAGCTGGCCAAATTACTTTAAGCGGCTTAATGGGTGCAAACGCTTAACCGTATCAATCAATTTTTCTGAAGTAATATGCGTATAAATTTCGGTGGTGGAAATATCTTCATGACCGAGCATTTTTTGCACGCTGCGCAAATCTGCCTCATGATTAAGCAAACGCGTGGCAAAAGTATGGCGTAGAACGTGAGGAGAAATTTTTTCGGGCGAAATACCAGCTTCAACAGCAATCTCTTTCAAAGCCATAAAAAAAGCCTCTCTGGTCATATGTCCGGAAGAAGATGTAAGAGAAGGAAAAAGCCAAATAGATTTTCTCCCACCGCGAATAAAATTATCACGATAGGTTGTATAATCCAACACGGCTTCTATTGCCTCATCTGAAATTGGAATAAGGCGCTCTTTGCTTCCTTTACCTCTGACTAAAATTTCTTTTTTATCAAAATTTATGCAGTTTTCCGGCAGGCCGACAAGTTCAGAAACGCGCAAACCACAAGCCGACATCAAAACCAACATCACAGCTAAACGACGTGCGTGCATTCCTTCTTTGCTTTGCGCCGTATCAATCAGACGTTTGAGTTCTACTTCAGTTAAAAACTTTGGTAACGGCTTTTCTTGCTTGGGAGCCATAAGATATGCTGTAGGATTCTCTCTAATTTCCTTTTCGGAAAAAAGAAATTTGAAAAATTCTTTTAATGCCGAGATTTTACGAGCAATGCTTTTGGGAGCATAAGGATATTTACTAAGAAATTGCACATATTGATATACATCTTTATCTTTAACTTCTGATAAATTTGAAACTGAAATAAAAGATAAAAACTGTTCCAAATCTCGCTGATAATTTTCAATTGTATTCTGTGAGGCGCCACGCTCGGCAACCATCATGGCTAAAAAGCTTTCCAGTAATGCTCCCGCAGACATGATTATTTATTTAAAAAAGTATTTTCAAGCGGTTGTTCAACATGTTCAACTTTAACCGGAACTTCTGTAGAAACCACAAAAAGAACAGCCAAAACAACAATTAATCCCAAAATATAAAAGATAGCCTTTGATTTTTTTTGACGCATGATATATAAACCTTAATTAAATTAAAACTGTTTATATAACAGTTAGCACAAAATCTATAAAAGAAAAATGAAAAAAAGTAACAATGGTTAAAAAAATAGATAAAATAATTTTACTTGTCGGCTTAATGGGCAGCGGCAAAACCAGCGTTGGTAAAAGATTGGCAAAAAAATTAAATTTGCCCTTTATCGACGGTGATACGGAAGTAGAAAAAGCAGCCGGCTTGTCTTTAATGGATTTATTAAAATGCTTTGGTGAAACCGAGTTTAGAGCCGGAGAAATGCGTGTAATGAAACGCCTGTTGCAGGGTGCTCCTTGTGTGTTAGCTTCAGGTGGAGGTTCATTTGTTGCCGAACAAACGAGAGAATTGGCTAAAAAGAACGCCTTAACCATTTGGCTCAAAGCAGATATAGATGTCTTGTATCATCGTACAGCCGGAAGAAAACATCGTCCGTTTTTAATTGGTAGTGATGACCAATTAAGAAGCAAATTAGAAAAATATATCGGAGATGAATACCCCTATTATTCTGAAGCCAATATTGTGGTAGAAACTAAAGAAGAACAAGTTGACATCACCGTCAACCGCGTAATTGACGCCATCAATCAATATCTGGAAGAAAACAAGGAATAAAAGTCTATTCGCCTAGTTCCCCATTATACGAGTTTTTTAGAAAAGTTTGTTATATGAGAAAGATAATAAGATTTAAGGAAAATTGTGAAGACGGCCGCAAAAGAAAGCACCTTAAATGTGCTTTCTTTAAGGAGACGCAATGAGACTTGGCTTTGAAAGAATGCGACAGCGTTCGTAACAAAGCCTAGTCGGAATTGGTACAAATAAGTACATGACTGAACAATTTATCCGCAAAATCTGTATTAGATTTCCATAGAACAGACTTTTCCCTATCTTGCGGAGACAAGAGACATCGACGATATTGTATCTCCCATACCCACGAGAGTAATCGGCTTTTCAATCAAAATTGTTGGAAGGGCAATCACATCAAAACCGTCAAAGGTTGAAATACCTGTTTCAAGCAAAGAAGCATCCCCGATATAAGCTGCCAAATCCTTAAGCTCATTAAGACCGACATCGGAAACTTCACGACCTTGTGCCCAAAGCAAGTTTTCTTTTTGGTTCACGCTACCTGTACCGGCTTTTCCGGCAGCAATCGTAGCAGCTGTCATCATACCGTGCAGGTTAGCTTCGGGAGAAACAAAAGTATTTTTATCTTGCAAAGTGATATAAAGACCAAACATGTGCAACTGGATTCGTGGAGCTTTAAGAGCCTTTTTAATAGACACCAGTGCCTTGAACATATTTTGACTATGAGTATCTTTCTCGCAAGCTTGAGCCAATTCTTCTTGTCCGATAATTTCCAAAATATCGATAGCTTCGCGCTCGTTGATACCAATAGAATCAACTTTCGGCGCAATTTTTTCAATAATGGCTTTACGTACGGCCAAATCTTGTGTAGAGGCAATTTCCAAATGTACGATGGTACCGTTATCTTTCCAAACTTTAAGCATCGGCAAAACACTATGTGTCAGCGCCACACCGTCATTATTTTCGGTCAAAGCATGAAAACCGGATAAAATCATATAATTAATCTTATTTTTCTCAGCGGCTTTCACAAAGTTTTCATCCATCACCAAATGAAGGTTCAATGGGTCATAGGTAGCAATAAAACGGTTTGCTTTCGGGCAAACAAAAGTTTCGCCATCGAGTTCAACTTTATCACCTTTATCAAACTCAATAATCCAGTGAATGAGAGGAATATCGGTTTTGCGGTCAATTTGATAAGCCGGCTTTTCATAACCTTTTTCATCAAAAGAAAGCAAGTTATCAAGGCGTAAAAATTGTTGAGCTTGCAATTCAGGCAAAGAGTTGGCATGAGCATAAACTTTTTTCACACCGGCAACGGCTAAAATATTTGCCACAATACCGCCTTGTCCACCCATCTGCAAACGGTCATAGCCTAAGTTTTTGACCATCCAATCATAAACAAGTTTATCTTCGGTCAACCATTCTTCGGCAATACCTTTGGTAAAGCATTTGAAAATGCCTTTAATAACATCTTGTGGAGTAGAAAGCTTTGTTTCTTTAATATCTTGAAGTTGTTTCAAAGACAGATTTTGCTTTTTTGCCAACTCGGCTATTTTTTTACCGCTGATTTTTAACACCGCATCCACATTGGTATTAAAAGCAGTTGCCGCAGTTTCAACTTTTTGAACATCTTGCAAAGTTTGCGGTACAACCTTATATTTTTCAAGCCAAGAAGCTTTAACTTTAGCAAAATCTGTCATATCAGCAACCTCCTCTAGTCATCATCTTCTTCATTATCAAGAGATGGTATTTGCTCTGCCACTTCTTGTGGAACCTCAGCAAACTTAGCGCCTTCATTTTTCTCAATATAGAGATGCCATTTTTTAGTACCGAAAGAACCACATTTATCGCAAACAGCTTCCCATTTATCAGAAACTTCACCGCAATCTTCACAAACCCAACCGGAATCTTCATCACAAGTTTTCATGCGTTGTTTCCACTCAGCGGCAGCCTTTTTGTCTTTATTTGCTTTTTCTTCATATGTAGCTAAAAGAGAAGCAATTTTCTTGGTACAAGGATTATTGATAATAAACATATCAATTTCGGTTTTAGCTTTGTTCCACAAACCGGCTTTTACGGCCAACTCTGCAATCAAACGATTGTTCAAAGAAGGACGCAAGCTGTTCATATTAGCCCAAGCTTCAATACGTTTGATTTGGTCTAAAATATCATCTTCCGGCCAGAGGTTCATATACTCATAAGCCAACTCATCAACCGGATTTCTCTTCCAAGCTTGTGTCAAAATATTAGCTGCTTTTCTAACCTGATTATCATGTTCTTTGTAGTAACGAGCCAAAGATATAGCGGCAGCAACCAAAGTCTCATCCGCTTCAAAAGATTGGGAAGCAAACTTAAAGAAGTTAACTTCATCTTTTTTGGCTTTGAACTCAAAAGCTCTTTCCAAAAGCACGATAGATTTAAATCTATCATAATTAACTTTATTAATAATTTTCTTTTTCAAACCGGCATCAAGCACCTGCATAGCGCCTTCCCAATCTTTGGCTTTTGCACGCAGTTCAAAAGCACTTTCAATAACCCAATACAAATCTTGACGCAGTTCATATGCACGGTTAACCGTAGCCAAAGCTTCTTTAAATTCTTTTTTCTGCATTTGAGCTTCAACGGCAGCTTTCAAACCGATAAGTTGAACATTTTCATTTTTCATCATCTTACCGGAGAGTTTTTCCATCTTATCAAAGTCTTTTTCACCTTTATAAATTTTCATTTTCAAGACATCGATAATCGGGTCATCACCAATGATTTTTTTAAGCTTTGAAAGGTTGGAGCGAGCTTCTTTCATATCACCGGCAGTAATAGCTGTCATAGCTTGGAGCACAAGAAGCATTGAACTATCAAAATCATGACGATTAATAATCATTTTCTCGCTGATTTTTCCGGCCAAAACATCAATAGCAGCATTTTCATCTGTATTATCTCTAAAAACAGATGTTCTGTAGACTTCTTTCAATTGTGCTTTTTGCACTGTTCTGATGATTCTGGTCAACAAGTCAATAATGGCAAAAATAACCAAAAGAAAGAGCATGGCTTCTGGGATAGAAAATTCAAAATAAACCTTACGCCAACTCACAGCAACAAGGCTGGCTCTATCCATCATCCAAATTGTAAAAGTAAAAATAAGTCCAAGAAAAATAAATATTGAAGTTTTTCTAGTCATGCTGCGTCTCCTTTTTGATAAAATTTACTTTCAAAGCCGCTAAATAATAAGTAGCAATCTGAGAAATAGCCTCATCAAAAGCAATTTTTGTTTGAGCTTTTTCAACCCAATCTTTCAATAAAGGCTCTTTCTGCAGATTCTCATTAGAAAGATGCTGTAAAGATACAACAGCTTTTTTAATATTTCCTGAATTTATCAAAATTTTTATATTATTTAATTCTTGAACATTTTGATTTTGAGGAGCTTGTTTTCCGTTTTTTTGAACTTTAATATATTCGCTTATCTTATTGTTGAGACGGTCTTTCCATGTTTTTTCTGATTCTTGTTTTGTTTGTTCAAGCAAAGAAAAATAAACTTTATCAAAAGATTTTATAAGATAAGCATTGCTATAAATACCATCAACGGCCGCTTTTTGAATCACTTCCAAAGCAGGCTTAACTTTAACATTATCAGCCGCCAATTGATTTAAAACTTCTGCTTCATAAGTAAAACTACCGCCTCTTTCCGCACTATCTTTTACCATCATGGTCGCCGTTAAAATAACAGCACCTTGATCAGTGATTCGGCTTAAAACATCTAATTGTTGTTCGGCTTCATCCAAACGAGTTAACATTCCCAAAACAACAGCCACGTCTGCCTTTGAATTTATAACGTTTTGGTTAAATTTCTCGAGTGTTTCAAAACGTTTTTCCAAAGTTGCCGTATCTTGCTTTTGTGCTTGCAAACGTTGCAATAAGGCAATTTGGTTTCTCAAGTCATTCACTTCTTGCCTCAGTAAAGCAACCTGATCAACCGGCTTGGGTTTGGATTCGCTGTTTGATGTCTCAAAAAGACCTTTCATTTTGGCTGACATTTCATCTGTCAGATTCGGATTTTTCCAAAAAGCATAACCTCCGCCCAAAACAAGAGCAATCAACAAAACTCTGAAAACCAATTTACCAAAAGTATGTGATTTCAGTGACAAATTTTCGGTTTGTTCTTTATTATCTTTTGTATCAGCCATTTTTCCAAATTCCTTATTTGCTATTTTTATTTTCTTAGTGTATATAAATAAAAAAAACTTTCAATAAAATAACGGAAAAAAACAATGTTGGTATTAGGAATAGAGAGCAGCTGTGATGAAACAGCCGCAGCAATAGTCAACGAAAAAAAAGAAATTCTGGGCGAATGCTTATGGACGCAAATTGAAGACCACAAAGTTTTTGGCGGTGTAGTTCCCGAAATTGCAGCTCGTGAACACTTGGAACATATTGACGAAATTATTGAACACACCTTAAAAAAAGCCAATGTAAAAGCAGAAGATATTGATGCTTTTGCCGCCTCTTCAGGTCCTGGTCTAATTGGGGGTGTTGTCATTGGTGTTATGGCAACCAAAGCAATGGCTTTAGCCTTAAACAAACCATTTATAGCTGTCAACCACCTAGAAGGACACGCTTTAGCTCCACGCTTAACCGGAGATGTCAAATATCCTTACTTGCTATTGCTGGTTTCCGGTGGACATTGTCAAATTTTAATCGTACGCGGCGTTGGCGATTTTGAAAGACTTGGCACCACAATTGATGATGCGGCTGGAGAAGCTTTTGATAAAGTTTCAAAAATGCTCAACTTGGGTTACCCCGGTGGTCCGATTATTGAAAAAATGGCCGAGCTGGGTGATGAAATCCGCTTTGTTTTACCTCGTCCTTTAACAAACTCCGGCGATTGCAACTTGTCTTTTTCCGGATTAAAAACCGCAGTACGAAAAATCATTGAATCATATGCTGTTGATGGCAATATAGAACATGTCAATCTTGATAAAAAAGACACGGCAGATATCTGCGCCAGCTTTCAATTGGCTGTTGCCGACTGCCTAATCCATAAACTTGAAAAAGCCATCAAAATCTTCAAACAAGAATGCCCTGAAGGAAAAGATATTGTTGTTTCCGGAGGTGTTGCCGCCAATAGTTATTTACGCAAAAAGATGGCTGCTCTGGCAGAAAAAGAAGGTTTAATTTTCTCAGCTCCGCCAATTCGTTTTTGTACTGACAATGGTGTAATGATTGCTTGGGCCGGCTTAGAGCGTTTTCAAAAGGGCTACACCAACGAACTTGACTTCAAACCTCGTCCACGTTGGCCTTTAGATGAAAATGCCCCCAAAGCAGCCGGTGCCGGAGGCGTTAAGGCATGAGAAATAAAAAAGAAATTTTAGAGATTATGGAAATCTTCCAAAAAGAAGATCCCAATCCCCGTTGTGAGTTAGACTATAAAAATGCCTTCACTCTGCTTGTTGCCGTTGTGCTTTCCGCACAAAGCACGGATAAAGGGGTTAACAAAGCAACAAAAACCCTATTTGAAGTAGCAGACACTCCGCAAAAAATGGCTGATTTAGGTTTAGAAAAAATCAAGGAATATATCAAGACCATTGGTCTGTATAACAACAAAGCTAAAAACATTTTAGCGTTGAGTCAGGAACTGGTTGAAAAATATCATGGTGAAGTACCCGAAAACCGTGAAGCATTGGAAAAGCTCCCCGGTGTCGGTCGCAAAACAGCCAATGTTGTCTTAAATGTTTGGTTTAATCAACCGACCTTAGCTGTTGACACACATGTTATGCGCATTTCTCAAAGACTAGGTTTTAGTGAAGGCAAAACTCCTCTCGCTATTGAGCAAGATTTAATGAAAGTTTTGCCAACCGAATATGTTAAAAATGCCAATCACTGGCTGGTTTTGTTTGGACGCTATATTTGCAAAGCACAAAAACCAGATTGTGAAAAATGCCCGATTGCATCATATTGTCGCAGCAAAGATAAAAGAATATAAAGAAAAAGGCTGATTTCTCAGCCTTTTTCTTTAACCATCTTCTAAATGAAGCAGTACTGAAACACTGATAAGCGTTGCCACCAATGTTGGTGTACAAACAGCTAAAAAGGCAGGAACCGTTCCATTTAAACCAAATGCATAAATCAGTTGCGACATAAAATAGACAACAAAACCGGTAGTAATACCACCCACAATCAAAAACATCACTCCGCCGCGACGATTGTTTGCTCGCAATGCAAATAATGATGCGACCAAAACCATGGCGCATAATAAAAATGGTGATACCAACAAAGAATAAAAACGCATCAAATGTTTTTGCGCAGAAAATCCGGCATTTTCATAAAAACGAATTGTTCCGGGCAAATTCCAAAAAGAAATAGCATCTGGTTCAACAAAATTTTCTTTAATTCTATCTACGGTCAGAGCTGATTTATACTTCATACTGTTCAAAGTCTCTGTCGGTTTTCCTGCTTCATAAATGCGCACATCTTTTAAATCAAAATATCCTTCATGCAATACCGCAGCAAAAGCCTCTATAGTTCTTTGCGGTTGTGATTGTCTATCCATTTCCAAAATGCTCACATTTCGAAGAAGCAAAGAATCTTTTCCTTCTTGACGAGCAGATTTTGCCTGCATCACCTGAAAAATGTCTTCGCTTACGGCTTCACGCGTCCATAAACCTTTATCGGAAAACAAAACTGCATTCGGATTTCTGGTATCAAATCGATAATCCAACGTTTCATATATTTCATAAAGACGAGCTGCAATCGGGTTAACCAATGTAATGTTCAATACCCCCAAAACAAAAACGGCAAACAAAACCGGCGTCAAAAAGCCCCAAATGGAAACACCTGCAGCACGAATAATAACAAATTCGTTACTTTTGCTCACACGCCAAAAAGTGACCATTGCCGCAATCATCATCACAAACGGAAAAACCATATCTATGGTCTTTGGCATTTTAGTCAGAGCAATTTCTAACAAGAACCAAAAAGTCACATCATCACGACCGGAAGCTTTTCGCAAAAGCTCCACCATTTCAAACATCAAAACCACACCGACCACCATCATGAGGACGGATAAGAAATTAACAACTATTTGTTTGGCCAAATAACGACCTAAAATGGACTTTGGGTTCATTGAATCAATCTTTTAACTATTAATATTAACGACAAAATATATCATCATATATAAAATATCAAACTAAAAATTAGTCTTGAAGCATGGAGAGATAACGTTCCACACTATCCGGCAAAATGATGATAATATTCTTTCCTTTCATCTCCGGACGCTGACCAAGTTTAACCGCAGCGGCAACGGCTGCTCCGGCCGAAAGACCGGCAGAAACACCTTCCAGCATACCAAGCTGTTTTGAAAAGAATTCAGCATCTTCATCCGTTATATCCATCACTTCATCTACTAAAGATTTGTCATAAAATTCAGGCACAAAACCGGCACCGATTCCGGGAATTTTATGAGCTCCGGCTTGTCCTCCATTCAAAACCGCACTGGAAGCCGGCTCAACGGCAACCACATACAAATCAGGATTATAAGTCCGCAATGTAGAAGCAATACCTGTTAATGTTCCGGAAGTTCCGACAGAACAAACAAAAGCATCAACCTCACCTGCCGTATCTTCAATAATTTCAATACTTGTGGTAAATCTATGAGCATCCGGATTGGCTTGATTAGAAAATTGACGAAGAAGAATAACATTTTCATTTTTTTCTGCCAACATATCGGCTTTGGCAATAGCTCCTTGCATGCCATCTTCAGCGGGGGTTAAAATAACCTCTGCTCCAAAATGGCGCATAAGCATAATGCGTTCTTTGGTCATATTTTCAGGCATGGTTATAACCAGTTTATACCCTTTTGCGGCACAAATTCCGGCCAAACCAATACCGGTATTACCGCTTGTTGCTTCTACAAAAACTGTTTCATTGGTAATTTTATGTGTTTTCTCGGCTTGTTCAATCATATTCAAAGCCACACGATCTTTTATCGAAAAAAGTGGATTCAAAAATTCGCACTTTGCCAACAGATGTGCTTTAACGTGAAAGTGTTTTGCCAAACGAGAAAGTTGCAACATTGGTGTTTTTCCAACCAGTTCGGTAATAGAATTATAAATTTTTTTCATAATGTGACCTCAAAACCATTCTAAAATGTTCATAAAAGGCAATTTATACTTTTATTAGGAGTAACATTGAACTACTATTAACACAAGTTTTAAAAACATAAAATAAAGAAATGAATAAAAAACTAAAAATAATTTTAAGTTTACTCATATTTTCAATGCAAATTCAAACAGGACAAGCCGCCAGTTTGGATGATATTTATCGTGACATTGTCAGAGATGATAATAGTGGCTATCTCCCAATCTTTGTCAGAAACCGCAATCGTCCCGAATTGTTATTTGAAGACAAGCTTCCTCAAGCTCAAACTACAGAAGCAAAAAAACAAGAACAACCTGTTGTCAAACTCCTAGATGAACGCAAAATTAAGCAAGATGCAATCAAAGCAGAAGCTGAAAGATGGCAAAATGCAATAAAAGCCATTCAAGCCAACCAAATTACGGCAAAAGAACTAAAAATCTTAGACGAATATGTTGCTAAAGACGATGCCAAAGCCATAGAAATCAAAGCTTGGATGCTAGCCAAAGGTCATGGCTTAAAACAAAACTTGATTGAATCTTTTCTTCTCTATCGCAAAGCAGAAAAGCTTGGTGTTAAAGATGCCAGAAAAAACGCCGCTCAAGTATATATGTCCATGAACCGCAGCCAACGGGAAAGTTTAGTTAAATAAGGCTTGCACGGCCAACCAGTGAGTATAATTGATTTTAACTTTTTGCGAAAGAATATCTTGTACGCTCACCCATTCTGCTTTTCCGTTTTCAGGGGTTCTCCATAATTTTTGATTAGAATCAAACCCGTAAGAAGAAGCATCATAAACAATAAACATTTGCTCATATATGCAATAAACACCATTGGGTTTAGCATCATCAGCAAAATAATTTATTGTTTGAGAAAACTCTTTTGTACCGTAATCAAGCATAAAGTCTATACCTGTTTCTTCATAAAGCTTGCGATATAAACAATCTCTAAAATCTTCTTTCCGGCTCACAGATCCGCCCGGAAATTCAGGTAAATCCACTTGAGGAGGATAGGTCAACAAAACTTTACCATCTTTTACCAAAATGGCAAAATATCCTTTTTGATGCATGGGAATAATATCTTCTCCATATTTTTGCCGACCATATCTATCAAAAAACATATCATTCATGAGCAGAAGCTTCTTTAATCAATTCATTCACAAAATCATCCAAACCTGTTTGACGAACGCGTTTCATTCTCTCTCCGGAGATAATTTTTTGCACCTTGGCGATAGTTTCTTCTACATCCACGTTAACAATCACATAGTCAAACTCTTTCCAATGGCTCATCTTATCCAAGACCATCCCCATACGTTTGTTAATTTGTTCTTGGCTATCGGTCGCTCTTTTTTCCAAACGTTCACGCAAATCATGAATAGATGGTGGCAAAAGATAAATTGTTACCACATCATCAGGAGCTTTTTGACGCATTTGACGAGCACCAACCCAATCCATATCAAAGAGCACATCTTCACCCACATTCAAAAAGCTATCTACTTCTGAACGCAAAGTGCCATATCTATTGCCATATTGAGAGTCAACACATTCGTAAAAAGCATCTTCTTTCATATATTGATTATATTGTTCATCTGAGATGAAATAATAATCTACACCATCAACCTCGCCTTCTCTTTTGGCACGAGTTGTAACTGAAACCGAAAATTTGATGTTCGGATCACGTTTCAAAATTTCTTTGGCAATTGTTCCTTTACCCACACCTGACGGACCTTCAATAATAAACATGGCTCCGCGGCGAACTTGTCTTAACTTTTCAATAATGGCATTCATATTATTTCTCTCTACTCAATATTTTGTACTTGCTCTCTAAATTGTTCTATTAAGGTTTTTAAATCCATTCCGTAATTTGTCAATTCAATATCGCAAGATTTTGAACAAGTTGTATTTGCTTCACGATTAAGTTCCTGACACAAGAAATCAAGTCTACGACCAACAGGATTATTTTGAGCAAGCAAATTTTGTGCCGTGGCAATATGTGCTTTCAAACGATCAACTTCTTCTTGAATATCCGCACGAGCAACATACAAAGCCACTTCTTGCGCCAACCTATCTTCAGAAACCGGATTTGTCGGATCTAAAAGCAAATCCAATTGAGCTTGTAAACGTGTTTTAAGTTTTTCGGGCTGCGTTTTGGCAAAAGCATCAACTTTAGCAACAATATCAGCAATATTTTGCAAAATATCCGCCAAAGCTTGTCTAATCTTTTCACCTTCTTCTTTTCTATCGTGTTGCAACTTTTGGCATGCTTCTTCAAAACTTGCAAGTAAAGCTTTAACCAACATATCTGTTTCTTCTTCACTCAAAGAAACATCTTCTGTTTCACACACACCTTTAATGGACAATAATTCGGATGTTGTTGGTTTTTGAAAAACATCTTCGTGAGATTGATACAACTCTATTGCTTTTACCGTCAGAGCTTGAAGCAAATCTTCATTTATTTTCAATTGCTGATTAGCCACATTTGAGGATAAATCTAAATAAAGAGAAAAACTTCCGCGCGCAAAATATTGCATTATTATGTTTTTACAAGATTGCGCTAATGCACTATCCAACCAAGACGGCACCTTCATTTTTATATCTATGGCTTTATTATTTACGCTCTTTACTTCCCAAAACCAACTAAAATCCATTTTATCAAAATGAAATTCGCCGTTTTTACGAGAAAAGCCGGTCATACTTGCAATTGTCAAAACAACCTCCTTAAACTATTTATTAGTATTTTCTTATTATAGTTTCCAATCGTTAATAGTAATTTAAGGACTCAAAACAAAATGCCAAACCGCAATTTAAATATTTTAATCACCGGTGCTTCTTCAGGTATTGGTGAAGCCTTGGCTCTGCACTATGCCAAAACCCGAGCCAAAAATTTATTTATCTGCGGAAGAAATCCCGACCGACTTAAAATTGTAGAAAACAAATGCCGCAATTTCGGCACTGTTGTGTATAGTAAAATTGTTGATGTAACAGATAAAGAAACAATGTCTGAGTGGATAAAAGAGTGCAATAACATAGCTGAGTTAAATTTAGTTATTGCCAACGCCGGCATTGGTGTTATTAATGAAACCAATCAAGCTATTTATGATACTTTCAATACCAACGTTACCGGTGTATTGAACACTGTTTTACCAACCATTGACGTATATAAAAGCATTCTCATCAAACAAAAGAATGAAAATTCATCCTTAGATCGTTTCATTTCTAACATGAAAAACAAAAAACAAGCCTTTTATGTTCCAATTTGGAGCAAAATTTTTCAAAGCAAAAAAGGTAACGAATTTTTTCATATGCACAATCATAGCATTGCTATTGTTAGTTCCATAGCCGGTTATCATGGTTTAGCCACTTGTCCGGCTTATAGTGCAACCAAAGCCTGTGTCAAAGCTTGGGGGGAAGCTTTAAGAGTAAAACTCAATCCACTCGGCATTAATGTCAGTGTCATTTGTCCCGGATTTGTCCGCTCACGCATCACAGACAAAAACACTTGTCCCATGCCTTATTTTATGGAAGGCGATGTTGCCGCTCAAATCATTGCCAAAGGATTAGAAAAAAACAAAGGTATTATTGCTTTTCCATGGCAACTCAGATTTGCCACTTGGCTGGTTTCTATTTTACCTAATTGGCTGAGTGATAAAATTTATGCCAAACTACCGGATAAAGCCTGAGAAATCAGGCTTTATCTTTGAGTTTTTTCTGTAAATAAAACAAAATCAAAAGCCCCGGAAGAGCCATCAGGGTTGTGATAATAAAGAACATACTCCAACCCGTCACTTTTACCAGCGCACCGGATGTAGAAGCAAGTAAATCTCTCGCCAAAGACATAAAAGCAGAAAGAAGCGCATATTGCGTTGCCGTATAAGCCGTATTACAAAGAGAAGAAATATAAGCCACAAATGCGGTTGTACTCATTCCTCCCGCCAAATTGTCAAGAGAAACCGTGCCCATCAGCAAATATAAATCATTGCCGACATTTGCTTGCCAAACATACATCAGTGTTGTCAAACCTTGAAGAACACTCCCCAAATACAAACTTTTGACAATGCCAAAGCGGTTAACAATAACACCACCCAAAATACCACCAATAATGGTTGCCGCCATACCATAAAATTTGGTTACAAAAGCAATTTGTCCTTTGGTAAAGCCCATGGCATCATAAAAGGGCATGGTCATCGGGACCATATAAGCATCACAAAGTTTATAAAACATCACAAAGAGCAAAACAACACACCAAGACGGACGCGTAATAAAATCGGCAATCGGACTTTTAACTGCCGTTTGATAAAAGTTTTTCAATCTTTGGATAAAACTTCCCTTAAATTTAAGTTTCTGTTCTTGGCTCTTCTGCGGTTCATGAGAACATAAAATTGTTATCATACTCAAAACCGCCCCCAAAGCCATACAAACATAAACTTCATTCCATGTTAAAATAGTTGCCAAAAGCAAAGCAACAGCACCGGAAAATACCGAACCGATACGGTATCCCAAAATAAACATGGCTGTCCCCGCTGCTTGGTCGCGGTTATCAAAACTCTCCACACGATAAGCATCAAGAACAATATCTTGCGTGGCAGAAGCAAAAACGGTTAGAAGAGCCAAAAACATCATCAAATAAACCGACTGTGCCGGCTCAACCGAAGCCATACTCAAAATAGCTAAAAGCAAAAATATCTGCGAAAAAACAGCCCAACCGCGGCGACGACCGAGTTTTGAAAATAAAGGAATATTAAATCTATCAACCAGAGGCGACCACAACCATTTGAAACTATACGGTGTTTTAACCAAAGAAAACAGCCCTATCATCTCAAGCTCCACGCCGGAATCTGTCAGCCACAGAGCCAAAGTTCCGCTCACAAGCAAAAACGGAAAACCGCTGGAAAAACCCAAGCCGATCATTGTCAGCATGCGCCAATCAAAATAAACCGCTAAAGAATTTTTCCATTTTTGAATCATTTTTCACCTCAAAAAAGACCTTAACTTAAATAAGTTAATAAATCATAATTTTGCACATAGCTTTTTTTGTTTTTTCAACCCATTATAAAAAATCATAAAAACCATATTTACAAGTTTCTGATATACTATATATAGTGTTGAGCAGAAAACAACAATACATAATATAGAATAACAAAGCAAGGAAAAGATATGACGCAAAATCAAAAAATTACCAAAAGAAATGGTCAAATTGCCGATTTTGACTTAAACAAAATCACCCGCACGATTGAACGCGCTTTAGATGGTTTTGATTTAGATAAAAACAAACTCTTAGAGACGATTCCCTCTTTTTATACCGAAAATATGCCGTCTAAAGAAATCAACAAAGCTCTGATTCTAAGTGCCTTGAATTTGACTTCGGTTTTGGAACCGGATTGGAAAAATTTTGCCGGCCGTCTGAAAATGTTTGACCTCTACAAAGAAGTTAAAAACTATAGAAAAACCGACAAAGTTATTCCTTATGATTATGAAAAGTTTTTAGATTTTGCCATTCAAAACAATGTTTATTCATCTGTAATTAAAGAAAAATATTCCAAAGAAGAAATTAAAGAGGCAGCCTCTTTCATTGAGCCCGAATTAGATTTGGTTTATGACTATGCCGGCGCCAACTTGCTCATCAAAAGATATTTGTGCGAGTTTGATGACCAAATTGTTGAGCTCCCACAAGAAATGTTTTTAAGTATTGCGTTGTTAATTGAGCAAAATGAAGACAAAGCCGTCCGCATGGCTCAAGTCAAAGATACTTATCTCAAATTAGCCGACCGCAAAATCTCTTTGGGTACACCGTTATTAATGAACTTGCGCCGCCCGAACGGTAATTTAAGCTCTTGCTTTATCACCGTTATGGATGATAACCGCGATTCCATTTTTTATGTTATAGACCAAATCTCTGCCATTTCTAAATTCGGCGGCGGCGTGGGTGTCAATATCTCTCGCGTACGAGCTAAAGGGGCTCGCATCAAAGGCATCAAAAATGCCTCCGGTGGCGTTATTCCTTGGATTCGCATCATTAACGACACCGCCATTGCCGTCAACCAACAAGGCAAACGCAAAGGCGCCGTTACCGTTTCTTTGGATATGTGGCACTTAGATATTGAAAACTTTTTGGAACTCCGCACCGAAAACGGTGACCAGCGCATGAAAGCCTACGACATCTTCCCACAAGTTGTCATTCCTGATTTATTCATGAAAAAAGTTGAGAATAATGAAAAATGGCTTTTGGTTGACCCACAAGAAGTCCGCACCAAATATCATCAAGAAATTGCCGACTTGTGGGGTGAAGAGTTTGAAAAACTATATAATCAACTTTATTTTGATGCCGAGTTTGGCAAGCTTGAAATGTTTAAGTTTGTTCCGGCTAAAGAGCTTTTGAAACGCTTGATGAAATCTCAAGTAGAAACAGGCATGCCCTACATTGCTTTCAAAGACACTTTGAACCGCTACAACCCCAACAAACATGACGGTATCATTGTCGGCACCAACCTCTGCACAGAATCTCACAGTAACGTCCGTCCGGCTAAGTTTGGCGAGAAAAGAATTGAAAACGGCAAAATCATCTCTGAAACCTATGATGGTTTGGTTCACGTTTGCAATTTGGTTTCCATCAACTTAGCAAACGTAAACAGTGATGAAGAATTGGAAAGCATCTGCCAAACTTCCGTTCGCATTTTGGATAATGCCATTGACTTTACCCAAGTGCCGATTATGGAAGGTTCTTTGCACAACCAAAGATACCGCACCATCGGCATCGGCGCCATGGGCTTGGCAGACTATCTGGCCAAAAACAACATTCCTTACGTTAACTCTGCCGATGTTGTTGATGATTTGTTTGAAAAAATGGCCATTTACAACATCAAAGCCAGCATCAATGTTGCCAAAAACAAAGGTACATTTGGGGCATATCAGGGTTCTGATTGGCAAAAAGGCATTATCTTGGGCAAAACCCAAGTTTGGTTCAACGCCAACTCAAAATATAAAAAAGACTGGAATGAAATTTATGAAAATTTGCAAAAATACGGTATTCGCAATTCACAAATTTCAGCCATTGCGCCAAACACCAGCTCTTCTTTAATTCAAGGCTGTACCGCTTCCGTTTTACCGATATATAGCAAATTCTTTGTAGAAACGCATGGCAAAGGCAGCATTCCGAACTGCCCGCCGTTTATCAAAGATAAATTCTGGTTTTATCAAGAAAATCGCAATATCGACCAAAGAAAAATTGTTGAAATTATGTCTCGCATTAATAAATGGATTGATACCGGTATTTCTATTGAGTTGATGTATAATCTCAATCGTGATATCAGAGCCAAAGACATTTATGAAACCATTATGTCTGCTTGGAAAAAAGACATTAAAACACTGTATTATACCCGTACCATTCAAAAAGACGGCTCTTCTGCTGCCAAAGAAGAATGTGTCAGCTGCGCCGGATAAGATATTAAAGGACAACCAAAATGCAAAGAAAAAAACTTTTTAACATAGAAGGCAACGATGATGTTTTGCAACGCAAAATGATTGCCGGCAACGTCACCAACTTGTTCAACTTAAACAACGTAAAATACCAATGGGCAAACAAGCTCTATCGTCTGATGATGGAAAACTTCTGGATTCCCGAAAAAGTTTCGCTTTATGATGACAAACGTTGCTATGATGAACTCACTCCTTCAGAACAAAACGCCTATGACGGCATCTTGTCCTTTTTGGTTTTCTTGGACAGTATTCAAACCAACAACCTGCCAAACATTTCCGACTATATTACAGCACCGGAAGTCAACCTCATTTTGGCCATTCAAACTTATCAGGAAGCTGTTCACTCTCAAAGCTATGCTTATATCATTGAGAGTATTATTCCGGCAGAAAAAAGAGCCACAATTTATGACCGCTGGCGCGAGGATAAAGTCTTGCTTGAGCGCAACAAATACATTGCCGAAATCTATCAAAAATTTGTAGATGACCGTAATGACGTTAACTTTGCTCGTGTATTGGTCGCCAACTTTTTGCTGGAAGGCTTGTATTTTTACAATGGCTTTAACTTCTTTTACAATTTGGCGGCTCGTTCTTTGATGATTGGTACAGCAGATGAAATCAAATACATCAACCGCGATGAGTTGACTCACTGCGTTATTTTCTCTAACATTATCAAAGAAATTCGCAAAGAAAGACCGCAATTTTTCAATGATGACGAGATTTATGATATGTTCCGCAAAGCCACTGAGCAAGAAATTGCTTGGAGCAATCATATCATTGGAGATAATATTTTGGGTATCACACCGCAAACCATTGAACAATATACCAAGTTTATGGCTAACAAACGTTTGAAAGAAATTGGCCTAAACCCGATTTATGAAGGCTTTAACGAAACCCCATATAAAAACTTGAAAAAAATTTCTGATACCAATGGTGAAGGCAACGTTAAAGGCAACTTTTTTGAAGCCAATGTTTCTTCCTACAACCAATCCACCGCAGTTGAAGGCTGGGACGAAATTTAAGCAATATAAAAGGGCTGAAAATCAGCCCTTTCTTTTTTTCGAACGGTGTATTTAAAATTAATTTTTACCATGAACCGATTGTTTTTTAGCATTATACATAGCTGCGAAATCTATCGGATTTAACATAAATGGCGGTAAACCTGCCTCTGTTAAAGATGTTGTAATAATCTGACGTGCAAACGGGAACAACATTCTTGGAATTTCAATCATCAAAACAGGTTCTATATGCTCTTGAGGAATATTAAGTTGCACAACAGCAGAATATGTTAACTCAATGATAAAAAATTTCTTATTTTCTGTATCCCCGTTAATGGTAAAAACTAAATCTACGTTAAAATAGTTTTCTTCCAGCGGACGGGCATTAACATCTACATTAACATTCACATCCGGATTTTTCTTAATTTCTTTAAAAATTTCCGGAGCATACGGAATTTCTAAAGAAAAATCTTTAATATATTGACTGTTAATAACAATAGCCGGCAATTGTTGCTTGTTTTCATTTTGCGGCTGGTTATCTTGTTGCATGACTTTCTCCTCAACAACATTAAAACGACAAGTTAAAATAAAAATACACTTAAAAAAAGTTATGGTCAATTACTTAGATATTTTTAATAAAGATATTTTATATTGCTAACATTACAAAAAATACCTATATTAAAAATATCAAAATCGTTTTAATAAGGAAAAAGAAAAAGCATGGGACAATATATAGATATCATCATTCTTTTGTTAGTAGTTGTTTTCATTTTACAACGCTTAAAATCTGTTTTAGGCACACGCCCTCAAGGAGAAAGTACCAAACTTTCAGATGAAAGTGCTGCCAAAATTTTTGACATCATCATGAAAGAAGCAGAAAAGAACAAACAAAAGAATAATGACAAAGAAGAGCTCAAAGAAATAAACCTCACTGAAACACAAAAAACTTTAGCTCAAATCCCAAACTTTGAAGAAAAAAACTTTTTAACCGGAGCCAAAAAAGCTTTCGAAATCATTTTAACCGCCTTTAGCAAAGCCGATTTAGAAACTTTGGAAATGTTGGTTAACAAAACCATTTATAACAAATTTAAAGACATTATAGAACAACGTAAAAATGAAGGTATCACTGCCGAATTAGATTTTATTGGTTTTGATAAAGCCGAAATTATTGATGCTAAAATCAATAAAAACAACATTGCCAAAATCACTGTAGAATTTGTGTCTCAACAGGTTAATCTCCTCAAAGATAAAGAAGAAAAAATCATTGAAGGAGATGACCAATACATTCAAACCATTACAGATAAATGGACTTTTGAAAAGGAAATAACATCCACCAATCCCAACTGGGTTTTAGTATCAACCAAAAAGTAAAAATATGAAAAAAATTGCTTTTATATTAAGTATAGGTCTAATTTTAACATCTTGCGGAGAAGATACAACCGTCTCCACAAGCATAGAAGACTTAACCTTAACCAAAAGCTCTTATTCTGATTTAAAAAATTGGCAACAAGATGACATCAATATGGCTATAAAAGCTTTCAAAAAGTCTTGCCAAAAAATCAGTGAAAATAAAAATACTTACATAGATACAAAAGCGGCAATCAAAATTTCCACTTCAGAATATAAAGAAATTTGTCGCAAATTAAAAAATGTTCGTCCGACCAAATATAAAGATTTTATTGAAGAAAATTTCACCCCATATTTGGTAACATACAAAGGGCAAAGCGAAGGTAAATTTACATCTTATTATGAAGCAGAACTTCAAGCTTCTTACCATAAATCAGATAAATATAAATATCCCGTTTATGGTCGCCCGTTTGATATGATAGAATTCAACCTGCAAGACTTTGACAAGTCTCTGCCCAACAAACGTTTTGTCGGACGCATCAAAGGAAACAAGTTTATTCCTTATTATACTCGTTCAGAAATCTATGAAAAACCCTTAAATGCTCCCATCATCATATGGGGAGACAATGAAGTAGATATTTATGTCATGCAAATTCAAGGTTCCGCTTTAGCACATATGGATGATGGTTCATACATACGTATTGGCTATGCTGATAATAACGGACGCGAATTTAAGGGAATAGGAAGCATTCTGTTAGCAGAAAAACTTATCAAACCCGGACAAGCTTCTATGGGCAAAATAAAAAAATGGCTTAAAGAAAATCCCGAAAAAGCCATAGCTCCCATGAACAAAAATGAGCGCTATGTCTTCCATCGTTTTGTTAACTCAGATGGTCCCATAGGTGCACAAGGTGTATCTTTAACCGCAGGTAGAAGCTTAGCTGTTGATAGAACATTCATTCCCTTAGGAGCTTTATTATGGCTTGAAACTAATGGTCCCGATAAAGAAGACATCAACAAACTGGTTGTAGCTCAAGACATTGGCGGAGCTATAAAAGGTGCCGTGCGCGGAGACTATTTCTGGGGCAGCGGCGGAGATGATATTTTAGAAAAAGCCGGACGCATGCATGCCAAAGGACAATACTACATTCTCTTACCCAATAAACAGAGGTAAACATGGTAAATAAAGCAGACAAAATGATTTTCAGAGCATTAAAAACGGCAGTAGAAAAAGACCAATTGCGTTTGTATATGGATTATGGAAAAGTCAACCGTCCCGGTTCTCCCATTTATAATCCTTGGGAATGCTTATTACCAATTTTAATACCTGTTTTAATCGGCTTAATGCTCATCATTTTTGTTGGTGTTATATTCGGTTTATTGTTCATTGTGGCCATGATAATGGTCTATAGCACCTATTTTAAGAAAAAGCTCTATCATAAGGTTATAGAAAGAACCAAAGCCTGCCTAATATCTTCTTTTGAAAATTGTGAAAACTTATGGAAATTTGGCGGTATTGTGCTGGTTAACGCTGAAAATAAAAAGCTTGGATGTGTTTCTCCTGAAGGAGATTGGAAAGAATTTGTAATTTTAAATTTTTCAGATTATATGCTAGAGAAAAAAGAAAATACAAAAGACAATGAAGAAAAACCAACCGAACATAAGTGAAGATGATTTGAGCCTTTGGCAAGAAACAACAAAAGAAGTTCAATTATTATCATCCAAAACAGAAGAAATTGAACGCCCTGCACCTATACTACCACCAATACGCAATAGTATAGATTGTACAGCTGTTTACCATGGTAATAAATTAAACGACCTTGCCATAGGACAAATTGCCGATTTAGATAAAAACACGGCAACAAAATTCAAACGCGGCGAATTCAAAATTGAAAGAAGATTAGATTTGCATGGCTATACAGAAGATGAAGCTTGGGAGGCGGTGACCAACTTTGTTAAAAACGCTTATATTGACAACTTGCGCTGCATCTTGATTGTCACCGGCAAAGGCCGCCCACATCCGGAAGATGAAGAAATCATGCCGCACCGGGGCATTTTGAAAGAAAAAGTTCCACAATGGCTCAATTCCAGAGAATTAAGACCATTGATTCTGAGTATCAGCTATTCTCAAATCAAAGACGGCGGAGAAGGTGCTTTATACGTTTTACTCCGCCGCAAAAGATAATCAATAAGGCCTATTCTTTATTTTCGCTTTCAGGTTCTGCAAGCCAAATAGCACCTTTTATTTTGTTTTGCAAAAATTCGTTATGCAAATTAATTTCTTCTTCGCTCAAAAGGAAATGACGCGCTTCTCTTACCTTTCCGTCAGCAGAACCAAATTGAACCTCTGTTGCTTGATGTGTTGCTTTTTTCTTCTCATCAAACATCATGGCAGGTTCTTGACCACCAATCAGTTGTAAATAAACTTCCGCCAAGAGCTCAGCATCAAGCAAAGCGCCGTGCTTGGTACGGTTTGAGTTATCAATATTAAAACGTTTACAAAGCGCATCCAAGTTAACACGAGATCCCGGAAACATATTTCGGGCAATTTCTAAGGTATCAATAACCTTATCCCATGAAAACTCACGCTTATTTAAGGCTTTTTGTTCAAAGTTACAGAAAGTGATATCAAACTTGGCATTATGCGCTACCAAAATACCATCTTCGCCAACAAAGTCGAGCCATTCATCTACAATCTGGTCAAATGTAGGAAAATCTTTCAAAAAATCATAAGACAAGCCATGTACTTTAAAAGCTTCTTCAGGGACTTCTCTTTGCGGGTTAATATATTGATGATAAACTTTTCCGGTTGGAATATGATTAATAAGTTCAATAGCACCGATTTCAACCAATCGATCGCCTTTATCAGCATCAAAACCGGTAGTTTCCGTATCAAAAACAATCTCTCTAACCATATTTTTTATCCCTTCAAGCCTTTTACAATTTCTAAAGCAGAAACTTTAAGTAAATTTAGAGGCACATCAGTTTCAACCACCCAATCAGCTTTTTCAACTTTTTCTTTTTGGCTCATTTGTTTTTCAATAATCTTGTCAACATGTTCAGCTGAAACTTTATCTCTTTGCATAACACGTTTTTTCTGAATTTCTTCATCAACATTAACCGTTATTACAAAATCGCAATACTTATCCCAACCAAGCTCAAACAAAAGCGCTGCATCCAAAAACAATAAATCATCAGTTTGAGCATTTTTTCGAATAATTGCTTTAAGTTGTCTTTTTAAGAAAGGGTGAATTAATTTTTCCAATTTTTGCAATTGTTGTTTATCTTCAAAAACCAACAATCTCAATTTTCTTTTATCAAAAACACCATCTGTTTGCGCTTGCGGAAAGTTTTGCATAATAACTTTAATAAATTCAGGCTTAAAATAAAGTCTTCTTACCCAAGCATCGGCATCAAAAACAGGATAACCTAGTTTTTTAAAAATATTTGCCAAAGTTGTCTTTCCACAGCCTATAGAACCTGTAATTGCAGCCAAAATCATAATCTGAGCCTTAAATCATTGATATATAAAAACAAAGTAGAGTTATTAACAGATCGTTAACTTTTTGTGCATAACTCTACAGTCATAAAGCTTTTATACAATTTAATCCGCATATTGCAAAATCCAAACTCAGAGTTATATACAGGCACCAAAACTTATACCACCCTGTGGATATTTAAAAAATCAAAAATTAAAGTTTTGAATCCAGTTATGATGTTTATGAGATTGAAAAAGAATCCAAAAAGTCAAATTTTGTTAATCTTTTGTTAACGATTCGTTTTAAAACAAGCAAATGTGGACAACTCTGTTTATGAAAACTTATCCACAATACTCACAGGGATATACAAATAACTACTAAACTTTTAAAAATATATTGTTAGCCCTGCGGGGCTGTTAATAAAAAATTAACCCATTACCTTAATATAATCTCGGCAGGTAATCATAATTTTTTACATTATTCCCCTTTGCCAAATTTAATTGACAAAAATAAAATAAGAGAATATATAAAATTTACCTACCAAACATATTTATTAAAAATATTTAATAAATTCTTAAACTGCAGAAATTTATTCCCAAATAGTTAAGGTAAGCATGAATTTACAAGAATTAAAGCAAAAATCTCCTAAAGAACTCTTAACAGAGGCTGAGGACCTTGGTATTGAAGATGCTTCTTCAATGCGCAAACAAGATTTAATGTTTGCAATTTTGAAAAAAGTTGCCAGTGAAGATAACATAATCTATGGAGAAGGTACAATCGAAGTTCTGCAAGATGGCTTCGGTTTTTTAAGATCCAGCCAGTCAAACTACCTTGCCGGTCCGGATGATATTTATGTTTCTCCTTCTCAAGTTAAAAAATTTGGTTTACGAACCGGCGATACCGTTGAAGGAGAAATTAGAGCTCCTAAAGATAATGAACGTTATTTCGCCCTCACTAAAGTAAACCGTATTAATTTTGCTGATCCTGAACTTTCCAAACTCCGAATAAATTTTGATAACCTTACCCCCCTTTATCCTACTGAAAAATTAGATTTTGATATTATTTGTGGTGACAAAGATTATACCACCCGTGTAATTGATTTGATTGCACCTCAGGGTAAGGGTCAACGTGGTTTGATTGTGGCTCCGCCTCGTACCGGTAAAACGGTAATGTTGCAAAATATTGCTCATGCCATTGCTACCAATCATCCGGAAGCATATTTAATGGTTTTGCTGATTGATGAACGTCCGGAAGAAGTGACCGATATGATGCGTTCCGTTAAAGGTGAAGTTATTTCTTCTACCTTTGATGAACCAGCTTCTCGCCACGTTCAAGTTGCTGAAATGGTTATTGAAAAAGCTAAAAGATTGGTTGAAACCAAAAAAGACGTTGTCATTTTGCTCGATTCAATCACCCGTTTGGGTCGCGCTTACAATACTGTTATTCCTTCATCTGGTAAAGTGTTAACCGGTGGTGTAGATGCCAACGCTTTGCAACGTCCGAAACGCTTGCTCGGTGCAGCTCGTAATGTTGAAGAAGGCGGTTCTTTAACCATTATTGCTACCGCTTTGATTGATACCGGTTCACGTATGGATGAAGTTATTTTTGAAGAATTCAAAGGTACCGGTAACTCAGAAATCATTTTGGATAGAAAATTAACCGATAAACGCTTGTTCCCGACCATTGATATTACGCGTTCGGGTACACGTAAAGAAGAATTGTTGGTTGATAAAGCCACCTTGTCCAAGATGTGGGTTTTGCGCCGCGTTTTGATGCAAATGGGCATGACCGACGGTATGGAATTCTTGCTTGATAAGCTTAAGCAGAGCAAAGATAACCAAGATTTTTTCAATAATATGAATTCTTAAAAATTAAAAAAGCTCCTGATAGAGGAGCTTTTTTTTTTAACCAAATATGAAATGATAAATTTCATCCATAGTTTTGAATATATGTTTTATGCCTAAAGCTTTAACTTGAGCAATATACTCTTCGTTATTGTTCATCTGGCTTCCAACATAGGCGATTGTTTCCATTTTTGCCGCCAATCCTGCTTTAAGTCCGGCAATAGAGTCTTCTATAACTAAGCAATTTTCAGGCTTTTCCCCCATTTTTTCTGCTGCCAACAAAAATATATCAGGCGCAGGTTTTCCATGAGCCACCATTTCTGAGAGAAAAACTCTGTCTGGTGTAAAAATTTTATCAATCTTAACTGCTTTAAGCTTCATTTGAGTTTTTTCTTTGGTGCCTCCGGTTGCAATACATTGTTTAATGTCTGTTCTGGCAAAAATTTTTTCAATATTTGGAGTGAGGGAAATTCCTTTGCTTAAAACTTGCAAATCTAATTCGGTTCCTTCATCTTCAAATTTTTTATCAACATCAAAACCCATTTTTTGCAAAGTTTGCAATCTGGTTGTCCAATGCATTCCTCCAAGGTGTTTATTTGTGGTTTTTAAATCCCAATCAATATTAAAATATTTTTTTAAGAGTTGCCGTCTGTTTTCCATCCACAAACATTCGGTGTCGGCAATCACACCATCAAAATCCCAAATTATCAATTTTTTAGAAAAAATACTCATATTGCAACTTTTCATAGAAAACATTGAGTCCGTTAAACGCTCGTAGAAGCATTTTCTAAAGATTCTATGATAGTTTTATTAAAAAAGTATAAACCCCCTCTCAAAAGTCAAAAAATCGGCTTTTTTTTAGAGTCGTTTTTTAAAACTTGCTTTCGTCAGACAATCTCGCTATAAAAACACCATAAGGAGAATCAAAATGACAAACCAAACAATTTATGCTCTTTCTACTGTCTATGGAAAATCCGGCGTAGCTGTGATTCGTGTTTCAGGAGGCGAAGCTTTAAAAGCTATCGAGCTTATGACTAACATTGATGTCAAGAATATAAAAACTCGTTATGCTTATTTTTCCAAACTGCATAATATTGAGAAAACCGAAAATTTAGATGAAAGTTTGGTTTTATATTTTAAGGCGCCGAATTCCTTTACCGGAGAAGATATTGTTGAGTTTCAAACGCATGGTTCAAAAGCCGTAATTAGCTCGGTAATGAATTGCCTGAGCCAAATTGAAGGCTTTAGAATGGCAGAACCCGGTGAATATTCCAAACGCGCTTTTTATAATGGCAAAATGGATTTAACTGAAGCTGAAGGTTTGGCAGATTTGATTGATTCGGAAACATCTGAGCAACAAAAATACGCCATGCGCCAAATGGAAGGTGGATTAAAGAATTTATATGAAAATTGGCGTGCCGAGTTGGTTAAGATGTTGGCGCACTTGGAAGCTTTTATAGATTTTCCCGATGAAGATATTCCCTCCTCTGTTATTGATAACATGAATAACACTGTATTTAAACTTGAAAACGAGATAAATAGCCATTTGAACGGTGATTCAATTGGTGAAAGATTGCGTGAGGGTTTTAGAGTTGTTATTGTTGGTGCGCCCAACGCCGGAAAGTCAAGTTTGTTAAACGCCATTGTTAAAAGAGATGCCGTGATTGTTTCTGATATTGCCGGTACCACCCGTGATGCCATTGATGTTCATTTAGACTTGAATGGTTATCCGGTAATGTTTACAGATACAGCCGGATTGCGCGAAACTGAAGAAGAAATTGAGAAAAAAGGCATTGATATTGCTTATAGCAAAATTCATGATGCTGATTTGGTTATTTGTTTGTTTGATGCATCAGTAGACACAGTTCAAGTGTTTGATAAAATAAAAAATTCATTTAAAAACAAAGCATTATTTGTTGCCAATAAAAGTGATAAATTAACATCTGAACAATGTTCAGAATTAGAAAAATCTGGCTGTTTGGTTATATCTGCCAAGCAAAAACAAGGCGTTGATAAAGTTTTGCAAGCTATTTCAAAAAATATACAAGAACGCTTTACTTCAAATTCCAACCTTTTGATTACCAGAAGTCGCTATAGAGAGGCTTTGCAAGATGTTTTGGAAAATCTGCAAAACTTTGGCTTTAATAAAGAAATTGAATTGACGGCGGAAGATGTTCGCCTTGCTGCACGGGCTTTAGGTAAAATTACCGGCAGAATTGAGGTGGACGAGATTTTAGATAAAATCTTTGGTGATTTCTGCATTGGTAAATAATTGTCATATTTGTTTAATATCTAAGATGTTGACTCTGGGGCTGTTTTAGGCTATAAAACAGACAATTTACTGTATTATTAACTTTAACAATTATCTTATGAAATTCTCAGATTCTATTTTATTTGAAATTAAAAATTACAAGGGTTTTATTTTTAATCCTATTCGGATTTTTGATATTCTGTATAATAAAAAATCAGAAGACAGAACCCCTATATTAGAAGACATTATTTGCAGAATTGCTTTTTCTGATTTTGCAAACAATTTGCACACATTCAGAAATGGTGGTAGCTTTGAAGCCTTTACAGATGTATATTTATTGAAAAATTCTAGAAGTAAAGATTTATCAGAGTTGTGTGAATATTTTGCATCCGTGATTGATGATTTTGAAGATACTTATGATGAAGATGATCCATATTACGCATATTGTTATGCGGTCTTGCTTGTTTCAATAATAGTATCAACCACAGGATATTTCCCAGATGCACTATTATACAAGTTTGTGCATTTCTGTCGCAAGAACGCCATCCTCAAAATTTAAATCAGAGGCGTATAGATTTAAAAGACTGTCTTTTTGACAGTCTTTTTTTTATGGCTTTTATTGATTTCTAAATTTTTTTGATTATAATGCCGGCAAGAATTAAATAAAAATTTTTAAGGCCTTATAAATAATGAATAAAATTTACGATGTAATTGTGGTCGGTGGTGGACACGCCGGCTGTGAAGCCTGCGCCGCTGCTGCCAGAACCGGAGCTAAAACCGCTTTGGTAACCCATCATATTGACACCATTGGCGCCATGTCTTGCAATCCGGCCATAGGAGGTTTGGGTAAAGGACATTTGGTCAGAGAAATTGATGCTCTTGATGGTTTGATGGGACGCGTGATTGATAAAGGCGGTATTCAGTTTAGAATGTTGAATGCTTCCAAAGGTCCAGCCGTAAGAGGTCCTCGCGCTCAAGCAGATAGAGAATTATATAAAAAATATATGCTCGAGGCTTTGCGTGAGCAAGATAACTTGGATATTATCGAAGCAGCGGTTGAAGGTTTAATCATCAAAGACAATCAAGTTGAAGGAGTCATCCTAGCAAACGGAGATGAAATTCGTGCAAAAGCCACTGTTTTAACATCAGGCACATTTTTAAATGGTGTCATGTTTGTCGGACATCAAGCTACTGTTGGTGGACGTATCGGTGAGGAAAGTTGTACAGGTATAACACCGTATTTAAAGCAATTGGGTTTAAAAGTAGGTCGTCTGAAAACAGGAACCCCTGCCCGTTTGAATGGTAAAACCATTCATTGGGAGAAATTAGCTACCCAAGATGGTGATAATCCTCCTGTTCCTTTTTCATATTTAACAGATAAAATTACCAATCCTCAGATTCAATGTTATGTTACGCACACCAACGAAAGAACACATAAAATCATTCGTGATAATTTTGATAAATGTGCTCTCTTTTCAGGTTTGATTACAGGTATCGGTCCGAGATATTGCCCGAGCATTGAAGATAAGTTAGTTAAGTTTGCTGATAGAACCAGTCACCAAATTTTCTTGGAACCGGAAGGTTTGAACACAGATGTTGTTTATCCTAACGGAATTTCCACTTCTCTGCCTGCAGATGTTCAAGATGCTTTCATTCATACTATGGAAGGTTTGGAGGATGTCGAGATTTTGCGCTATGCCTATGCCATTGAATATGACTATGTTGACCCACAAGAATTGGATAACAGATTAGCAGTTAAAAAAGTCCCCGGATTATTTTTGGCCGGACAAATCAACGGAACAACAGGCTATGAAGAAGCCGGCGCCCAAGGTTTGGTTGCCGGTGTGAACGCTGCTTTATATGCCGAGGGCAAAGGCAGAGAATTTGTTGTTGACAGAAGTGAAGCCTATATCGGTGTGATGATTGATGACTTAATCACTAAAGGTGTTGATGAGCCGTATCGTATGTTCACTTCTCGTTCAGAATATCGTTTGTTCTTGCGTGCTGACAATGCTGACCGCCGTTTGACTGAAAAAGGCCATGAAATTGGCTGTGTTGGCGAACACAGATACAGTGTATTTAAAGCTAAAAAAGAGCAAATAGAACATTATTCTGAACTCTGCCAAACGTTGCAAACAACCTATAAAGAGATTGATGCTTTGGGGTTAAATGTTAAACGCGACGGCACAAAAAGAACCCCTTTTAATTTGATGAGTTATGAAGAAGTTTCACGTGAAACAATCAATAAACTTTTTCCTGATTTAGCGGATATGCCTGATGTGGTTTATGAAGCAATTGAGATTGAAGCCCGTTATGCCGGATACATCAAGCGCCAAATGGCCGATATTGAAGTTTTCAAAAAAGATGAAAATCTTAAATTGAAAGAAGATATTGATTATAGCAAAATCGGCGGTTTGTCACGAGAGATGGTTGCCAAGTTGAGCAAGGTCAAACCTTCAACCATTGGTGAAGCTTCTCGTATCCCCGGTGTAACACCGGCAGCTATAACTGCTATTTTGGGGTATGTAAAGAAATAAATGATATAGTATGTAGAGGAGGCGGATGTAAAATTCCGCCTTTTTTATTATCTGGTTTACCAAAAATTAAATAGCCGACTTTATAATATACCATATTCTATCATATTTTACGGAGGCTGTTATGAGTGAAAATTTTTTTATTCCTGATAGTTTAAAAATCAATGGTGGTAATCCTGTTTCTGGAGATATCAAAATCAGTGGTGCTAAAAACTCTATTTTAGGGTTAATGGCAGCATCTCTTTTAACAGATGATGAAGTAACTTTACGTAATGTTCCTTACATTACGGATGTTCTTGAAATGGGACAAATACTTCGTGATATTGGTGTAGATGTAAAATTCAATCCTCAAAAAAGAATTTTAAAGCTTCATGCCAAAAAAATTATCAAAAATGAAATTTCTCACCAAGCAGCAAATTTCAGAGCCAGCTACTATCTCTGGGGCTCTTTATTGGCGCGTTTTTGCCGCACCAAAGAATTTAACGAATTGAAAGTTTGTCTTCCTGGGGGATGTTCTTTTGGTGGCAAAAGACCGACAGATTTTCATGAAGAGCTAATCAAAACTGTCTTTGGTGCCACAATTAGTGTTGAAACAAAAGACAATGAAAAATATTCTTATTTAAATTTCCAGCTTCCTAAAGAAAATTCAGATTTATGTCCTGTATATACCACATTTAAGGCATCGCACGGCGCAACTTTTCACTGGCTGCTATCAGTAGCAGGGTCAGATAATTGTAAAATGATGTACAATGCATCATTAGAACCTGAAGTCTCAAATTTAACAGCCATGTTGCAAAAAATGGGGTTGGGACTGATTGGCAATGAGAGAACAGGTTTAATCTACGACGGAAAAAATCGAAAACTTCTTAAAGGTGTAGATTTTGAAGTTATTCCGGACAGACTAGAAGCTGCAACCTATGCTTTGCTTACATTATCTACTAAGGGAGCTGTTGAATTAGATGGTATAAATTTTGAGCATTGTTCTCCTTGGCTTGGACAATTGGAAAGAATGTTCTCTCGTGGAATCTACTATTCTACAGATCTAAAAAAACTCTATTTAGATTTCAGAAAAGCCAAACCTTATGATGGTTTTATCATGCAAGTAACCCCCTTCCCTGGTTTTGAAACCGATTTGCAACAAATTTGGACACCGGTTTTGGCTCAAGCAAAAACAGCCTCAACAATATCTGATCTTATCTGGCCTGGTCGCTCAGCCCATTTGGAACAAATGGCAAAATTTGGATTGCAAAGCAAGTTTTTCCAGTTTGATGTAAATAGTGGTCAGCAAGGTAGTGTTAAAAATTTATATATAAATATTGAGCCCTCTAGTTTTCATGCAGCAGATGCAAAAGGAACAGATTTGCGCGGGACTATGGCTACAATAATGTTAGCAGCAACAGCAAAAGGTGAAAGTCTTATCGATAATCCAAGTTTTGCTTTGCGCGGATATCCTAATTTATTAAAAAATCTACAAGATTTGGGTGTTGATATTGTCGCTTCTAAAGAAGGTAGAGAAATTGAAGCCTTGCCGGAGTTATAAATGCAAAAGTTTACACTACATTGTCACACACATGCTTTAGACTGTTTTGATGGACGTAATACAGCTGATGAAATGATAACTCAGGCTGAAAATCTTGGTTTTGAAGCAATAGGCATCTCAAACCATCTTTGTTATCATCCAAACATTCCGCTCTGCAGTCCGATGTTCTTTAAAGATGAAAATAAAATAGTGGACGCGCATTTAAAAATTATAGATGAAATAAGAAAAGCTGCTGAAACACACAAAATCAAGGTTTATGTTGGCGCAGAAGTTGACTTTTTTCCTTCCTCAACATGGAGAAATGCTTTTGAACGAATGATGAAAAAGTTGAATTTTGATTATATTATTGGTTCAAATCATTTTATCAGAACTGCAGATGAATCAGAAATTTATAATATATATCATTTAGATTCGCTGCCCTCCAATCTCAGTGCAGAAGAGTTCAAAGAGCTGGTACAACAGCATTGGAATAACGAAGTTGAAACTATAGAAAGTGGTTATTTTGATTTTCTGGCACACCCTGATTATTGTGTTGTTAAAATACCTGATGTTCCAGAATTTGAAGAGAATCGATGGAAAGTAATAGAGGCATTAGATAAGACAAAAATGCCGTTTGAAGTAAACACAAGTGGTTTCAATCGCATAAATATGCAGCATCCTTGCGATTGGATGTTACAAGAACTTTGTAAAAGAGAGATTCCAACATTGATTAATGATGACGCTCATTCTGTTGAGATGTTGGGACAGCATTTTGAACGCGCAGAAAATCTACTTAAAAAATTTGGTTGTAAGAAACGTTTGGGATTAGGTTTTCTTGATAAATAGATTCAAGAAATGTTGTTTAAGTTCTTGTTTTAAGATTCTTTTTCTTTTGTTTTAAAATATGTGTTTATAAGTTCCTTTTTTGTATTTTAAATTTTATAAAAAAAATCTATAAATATTTTATGAAAAATTTTATAGAGAAATATAATGTTTCACGTGAAACATTTGAACTGTTAAAAGCCTACAAAGCTAGTTTGGTGGAGTGGCAAAAAAAGTTCAATTTAGTTAGCAATTCTTCTTTAGAAGATTGCTGGAACAGACATTTTGTAGACTCAGCTCAATTGTTCAAATTTATCCCTAAAGATGCAAAAACCCTGTTGGATTTTGGCTCTGGAGCTGGGTTTCCTGCGATGGTTCTGGCAATAATGGCTAAAGAAAAAACACCGTATTTAAAAATTAGTTTGGTTGAAAGTATTGCTAAGAAAACACTGTATTTAAACGAGGTTAAAAAAATTTGTGGGCTTGATGTTGAAATTTTAAATCAAAGAATTGAATCTTTGCCTTATAAAAAAGTTGATGTAATAACATCAAGAGCAATGGCCTCTTTAAAAGAATTGTTAAAATACACACAAGCTTTTTGTTCTGAAAAAACAGTATGTATTTTTCCCAAAGGAAAAAAATATGCAGAGGAAATAGAAGAAGCTCGCAAAGACTGGAATTTTGATTGTCAAATTTTTGATAGCGAAACCAGCGATGAAGGAAAAATTTTGGTTATAAAAAATTTGCTGAAAAAAAGAGGAGGTAAATAAATGCCAAGAGTTATTGCTATTGCCAATAGAAAAGGTGGCGTTGGAAAAACCACAACAACCGTAAACGTTGCAACGGCTATGGCAGCTGCCGGAAAAAAAGTTTTGGTTATCGACCTTGATCCACAAGGCAACGCTTCAACTTCAATGGGTGTTAATAAAAGAGGACGTATGGCTTCTTCATATGAAGTGTTGATTGGTGAGGCAAAATTATCAGAAGCAATTGTTTGGACAGAGATTCCAAATTTCTCAATAGTCCCCTCTTCTCCCGATTTGGCTGGTGCTGAAATTGAATTGGTTGACGTTGAAAAAAGAGAATTCACGTTAAAAAATGCCATTCAAGATCAAGCAGAAAATTATGACTATATTTTGATTGATTGTCCTCCATCGTTAAGTTTGATAACGATCAATGCTTTGGTTGCAGCAAATTCTGTAATTGTGCCTTTGCAATGCGAGTTCTTGGCTCTAGAAGGTATTACAGATTTGATTCGTAACATTAATCAAATTAAAAAAGTATTTAACCCTGACTTAGAGTTACAAGGTGTGGTTTTAACAATGTATGACAAACGTAACAATTTGTCTCAACAGGTTGAAGATGATGTAAGACAATTTTTTGGTAAGAAAGTATACCAAACGGTTATTCCCAGAAATGTTAAAGTGTCTGAAGCGCCATCACACGGAAAACCAGTTTTGATTTATGATTTCAAATGTCCGGGTGCTCAAGCATATATTAGTTTGACAGGTGAAGTTTTGAAAAGAGAAAAGGAATTGTTGGCATGTTAGAAGAAAATAAGAAAAAAAGTTTGGGCCGCGGTTTAGGTGCTTTGTTGGGCGGAGAAGATATTGACTTAGGTGTTTTGGTTGACACCCCTTCTGAAAAAAATAACATTGAAGAAAATAAAAACACATCAAGCATCAAAATAGAAGACTTGAAAGCCGGAAAATATCAACCAAGAACAGAGTTTGATAAAGAAGCTTTGGATGCATTGGTTGAATCTGTTAAAGAAAAAGGTGTCTTGCAACCTCTATTGGTTAGAAAACAAGGTAATCAATATGAAATCATAGCCGGTGAACGTCGTTGGCGCGCAGCTAAAATTGCTGGTCTGAAAGAGGTTCCGGTAATTATTAAAGATTTTTCAGATCAAGAAGCCCTAGAAGTTGCTTTGGTTGAAAACTTGCTGCGTGAAAATTTGAGTGCTATTGAAGAAGCCGAAGGTTTCCAAAGATTGATAACCGAGTTTTCTCATACACAAGAAGCTTTGTCACAAATCGTTGGAAAATCAAGAAGTCATATTGCTAATACATTAAGACTTTTGAATCTGCCGCAAGAAATTCAAAATATGGTAAAAGAAGGCAAACTTTCTGCCGGACATGCCAGAGCTCTTGTTGGTTTGGATAATGCTGTCGATTTGGCAAAACAAATTATTGCTAAAGACTTAAATGTACGTCAGGTTGAAGATTTGGTTGCCAAGCAAAAAGAACCTAAAAAAGAAAAACAAACAGTAAAAAAAGACCAAGATCTGGCTGATATTGAAAATGATTTGAAAAAAGAACTTGGTCTAAGAATCAAAATCACCCCAAGCAAACAAGGCGGAGGAAAAGTTGTTTTGCAATATGCTTCAGCTGCCGAACTTGATATGATTTTAGATATTTTAGATAAAAACAAAAAAAGTGAACTTAAACAGGGTTTGAACACTGTATTTAAAACAGTGCCGCAACCTGTAAATAATGAGAAATTCACAATCAAAGTGGTAGATTAAGTCTCATGGGGTTAATAAAATATTTTTTCATAAGCCTCATAATTATCGGAACTTTTGTTGCTGGTTCTTTGGGTATAGGTGGAGAAAACTGGTTTTCAAAAATAGGTTATGCCATATTTTTTATCGTTGGTTTTCTTATTTTGAATTTTATAGCTAAAATAGCGTGGCGAATATTATTCTTAATTTTAAGCGTTTTTTTTGTGATTTATTTGTTAAGCTATTTTGGAATTATAGAGTTTAGTTTACCGGGAATAAATAATGCCACAAAAGAAATTTTAGATGAAGTAGATATAAAAAAAGGTCTCACATAAAAGTGAGGCCTTTTTTTATAAATTTCGGTAACCATATCTTTACTAAAGAAGAATATAAATATAATATTCTTAATATCACAACAAAATACAGGATAAAAAAATGGGCTTTCTGAAAAAAATATTAACTGCATTGGGTGCTTTTCTCCTCATCTTTTGGGGAGGAGCCGGAACACAAAGTAAAAGTTTGATGATGCAAGGCGGTGGTTTTATCCTTTTTCTTATTGGCCTGGTCGTCTTATATATTTTTGTTAAAATGGCTTGGCGAGCCATGGGATGCTTGCCTTCATTTCTCATTTTTGCCGGTATTATAACCTTCATTATCTATGCAATTGGAGGTTTTAATAATGGTATTACCGGCGTAATTCCGACATTAAAATCTTTCCTTGGTCAGAGTGAAAAACAGGCTGCTCCGTCTATGATGGTTTTGAGTGAGGAAGATATAGATGGTTTAGAAGTGTCGGAAGAGCTATCTAACGGAGAAGAATTGAATGATATTCCGCAGTTGATGCAGTCTGAGCCCAAGGCACAAACTCATAAAACCTTTGAAAAAGTATTGCAAAATTTTGGCAATAAACAATCTCGTACTCAACAACCAGCAACCCCTCAAGATTATCCTTCTATCAGAGGTCAAGTCAGAGTTATTAATGGTGATACTTTAATGATGGATGGTAGCTACATTCGCCTTTTTGCCATTGATGCCCCTGAAGCAGATCAGACCTGTGCCAACAAAATGGGACGAGCTTACCATTGTGGTCGTGTTGCCGCAACATGGTTAAGAGATTGGCTGTTAGACAATCCGGTAGAATGCCATATCATGCAACAAGATAAAAGAGGCAATATGGTTGGCGTATGTTCATTGGGTCAATATGATATTGGTGCGGCTTTAGTTAATGCCGGTTGGGCAATTGCTTATACCAAATATTCAGATGTTTATGTTCCTTACCAAGAGCAAGCTATGAGCAGAAGAGATGGTTTGTGGCAAGGAAAATTTTATAGCCCTGAAGATTGGCGCAAAATGAAAGCAAGAAAACCCAATATAAAAATAACCAAACCCAAAAAAGAACGTAAAAGTATGCTTAATTTTTAGAGAATAAAATGGAAAGTGTATATTCTTATCTTTCACGCACGGAAGAAGATACTGCCAAATTAGGGCAGCGTGTGGCACAAATAGCGCAAAAAGGAGATATTTTTGCTCTGGAAGGAACATTAGGTATGGGAAAAAGTGTTTTTTGCCGAGCTTTTATACAAAGTTTGATTGGCAATACCGAGGTTCCCAGTCCCACGTTTACTTTGCTGCAAACATATGATGCTCCTGATTTTGAAATTTATCATTTTGACTTATATCGATTAAAAGATCCAGATGAGATTTTTGAACTAGGTATGGAAGAAGCTATGTATCAAGGGGTCTGTTTGATTGAATGGCCAGAGAAAATGGGCGGCTATCTACCTCGTCGAGCTATAACGGTTCAAATCACACCGAAAGAAGATGGGCGTTTATTTGAGTTTTTTGCCAGTGAACCTGAAAGAAAAAAACGTTTTGGTCAATTGAATGGTAAGTAAAAATGGCTAATATACATGCATCTTGCGTTTCTTACTTTGGCAAAGGTATTTTGATTCGTGGTAAATCTGGAACCGGAAAATCAGATTTATCATTAAGATTAATTATGGATAAAGGTTGTGTCCTGATTGGAGACGACCGTATAGATATTTTTGCCAAAAAGGGAAAGTTGAAAGCTTATGGCATCAAAACCATTGCCAATATGTTGGAAGTAAGAGGTATTGGTTTAGCGCATTTTCCTTCTCAAAAATCTGCTGACGTGCATCTAATTGTCGATTTGGTTAAAGATTCTGAAAATATTGAACGTCTGCCGGAACCAGAAACCGAAAATTTAGAAGGAATTGATATTCCAAAGATAAAAATTTGTGCTTTTGAGGCGTCTGCCGTCAATAAAATTATATTAGCTTTGTCTTTAAAATAGCCTTTAATGGTTTGATAAGTTTGATAAGTTTGTTGATTTATCAAAGATGAAGTCATAATATAACATCAATTTAGATTAATCTGTTTGAAAGTATATATACGATGATTCAAAAATTTTTACGTAAATTGGGAAAACCGTTAGTAAAATTTTTCTCAAGTTTGGGTGAATTATCCATCTTTGTGATTCGTTCGGTTGCCAATTGCTTTATGCCTCCTTTTTATATTCGCAATTTCTTGCGTCAAGTTATGGATATTGGCTTTTATTCTTTACCAGTTGTTGGTTTGACCACCATTTTTGCCGGTATGGTTATTGCTATTCAGAGTTATTCCGGCTTTTCACGCTTTGGAGCAGAAAGTGCGGTTGCTTCCGTAGTTTTGATTTCCGTTACACGTGAGTTGGCACCTGTTTTGTCTGCCTTGATGGTTGCTGGTCGTATAGGTGCTGCTATGGCTGCCGAAATTGGTACTATGCGTGTAACCGAACAAATAGATGCTTTAACAACATTGTCAACCAACCCTTATAAATATTTGATTACACCGCGTATTGTTGCCGCCGTAATAGTGTTGCCTTTGTTGGTTTTGATTGGTGACGTAATAGGTATCTTTGGTGGTTATGTTGTTGGTGTTTATCAGTTAGGTTTCAATCCTGCAAATTATATTAAATCTACCATTGATAACTTAGAAGCTTTGGATATCACCACCGGTGTTGTCAAAGCTGCTGTTTTTGGTTTTATTATTGCTGTTATGGGTTGCTACAATGGTTTCAAATCTAAAGGTGGAGCTCAAGGTGTGGGTGATGCCACAACCAATGCTGTTGTGTCTTCATCAATTTTGATTTTGATTTTCAACTATATCATTACCGGTATGTTCTTTTCAAAATAAGCTTCAAGTGGAGAAAATAAAATGAGTGATACAAAAATAAAAATAACCGATCTTCACAAAGCATTTGGCCGTAAGGTTGTTTTGGATGGCGTTGATTTAGAAATCAAAAAAGGAGAATCTCTGGTCGTTATCGGTGGTTCTGGTACCGGAAAATCAGTCCTGATTAAATGTATTCAAGGTATTTTAACACCAGATAAAGGTTCTATTTTGGTTGATGATGAAGAAGTTGTTGGTGTTTCTGAGAAGGAAAAAGAAAAACTTCATTCAAAGATGGGCATGTTGTTTCAAGGCGGCGCTTTGTTTGATAGCTTGAGTGTATGGGAAAATGTGGCTTTTGGCTTGTTAGAAAATAAAAAAATGGATAAGAAAAATGCCAAAATGGAAGCTATTCGCGTTTTGCGTCAAGTTGGTTTAGCGCCGGATGTTGCCGATTTATCTCCATCAGAGCTTTCCGGTGGTATGCAAAAACGTGTCGGTTTGGCAAGAGCTATAGCTACACGTCCGGAAATCATCTTTTTTGATGAACCGACCACAGGTTTGGACCCGATTATGTCTGACGTAATTAATGGTTTGATTATTGAATCGGTTAAAGGTTTGGGTGCTACGGCTTTGACCATTACCCACGATATGGCCTCTGCCCGTAAAATTGCCGATAGAATAGCCATGTTGTATAAAGGTAAAATCATCTGGCAAGGAACAGTAAAAGAGCTTGATAAAACCAATAACGAATATGTCCGTCAGTTTATTAACGGTAGTTCTGAAGGTCCGATAAAAGTGGAGGTTTAGGCTTTGGCAAAGAAGGGAACAGATTTTGTCTGCCAAAATTGCGGTGCCGTATATCCTAAATGGCAAGGCAAATGCGATGCTTGCGGCGAATGGAACACCATTGTTGAAGAACAAGTGGGCGGAGAGGGCTTTTCCAACCTCACACCCAAGCACAAAGGCAAAATGATAGACTTTGTTCCTTTAACCGGAGCTGAAGAAAATTTAGAAAGATTATCAACCGGCATCAAAGAACTTGACCGCGTTTGTGGCGGAGGTTTGGTTGCCGGTTCAGTTATTTTGGTGGGGGGTGACCCTGGAATAGGCAAATCCACATTATTGTTGCAAGCCTGCGCCAAAGTAGCAGAATTGCCAAGCAAACCGGAAGTATTTTATATTTCTGGAGAAGAGGCAATTGACCAAGTGAGAATAAGAGCCAAAAGATTGGGTTTAGAAAAAGCTCCAGTACATTTGGCCTCGGCAACTGATATTAGAGATATTGTTGCAACATTAGAAAAAGCCAATGCCAATGTGGTGATTATTGACTCTATCCAAACCATGTATTTGGAAGATGTTGAATCCACTCCCGGCAGTGTAACGCAGGTGAGGGCTTGTTCCTATGAGTTAATCAAGCTTGCAAAAAGAAAAGGTTTTACCTTATTTGTTGTGGGGCATGTGACCAAACAAGGCTCTATTGCTGGTCCGCGCGTTTTAGAGCACATGGTAGATACCGTATTGTATTTTGAGGGCGAAAGAGGGCATCATTTCCGTATTTTGCGTGCGGTTAAAAACCGTTTCGGCGCCACCGATGAGATTGGTGTCTTTGAAATGCAGGATCAAGGGTTGGTAGAAGTTGAAAATCCTTCAGCACTATTCTTGGCAGAAAGACAAGGAAATATATCTGGTTCTTGCGTCTTCGCAGGAATAGAAGGTTCTAGACCGGTATTAGTGGAAATTCAAGCTCTTGTCAGTCCCACGGGCTATGCTAGTCCCAAAAGAGCCGTTGTCGGTTGGGATTCTAACAGATTAGCCATGGTTTTGGCTGTTTTAGAAGCAAGATGCGGCATGAATTTGAGCTCTCAAGACGTTTATCTTAATATTGCCGGTGGTTTGAGAATAACCGAACCTGCGGCAGATTTAGCTGTTGCCATGGCTGTTATTTCTTCTATGACCAACAAACCCTTACCGCATGATATGGTTATTTTTGGCGAGATTGGTTTGTCCGGCGAGATAAGAGCCGTAACTCAACCTTCTTTAAGATTAAAAGAGGCACAAAAGCTAGGATTCGCAAGCTGCATTGTTCCTCCAACGCATAGTAAAGATAAAAAATCCGGTCTGCATACAGATATGAACGTGTATGAAATCGGAAATGTTCAACGCCTGATAAATTGGTTTAATTAAAGGAAAAAATCAATGAATAGTCTGGATATTGCAATTTTAATCATTGTTGCCATTTCTGCACTGATAGCTTTGGGTAGAGGGCTGATTAAAGAAGTTTTATCAATAATCGGCTGGGTTTTAGCCATTATTGCTGTTATCTATCTTATGCCGATGTGTACACCTTTTGCAGAGAAATATATTGAAAATAGTTCGGCTGCTGCGGTTGCCACAGCCTCCGGCATAGTCATTTTATTTTTCATCATCTGGATTATTCTCACATCTAAGATAATTGGTTCGATTCGCAAGAGCAAATTAAGTGGTTTAGACCGCGTTTTAGGATTATTCTTCGGCATTTTCAGAGCCTTTTTATTGGTTGTTTTGGTATATATCTTAATCAACTGGATGGTTCCCAAAGAAAATCAAGCCAAAGTTATGCAAGAGTCAAAATACTTCAACATAGCAGGCTCATTTGCCAAACCGATAGAAGATTTGATACCTGAGTCAACATTAGCTAAAATAAGAGATAAAACCAGAGCTGTGAGCGGTGTTGAAGAGGAAAGTGACGAGAAAGTTGAATATGACGAACAAAGCAAAACAGATATAGATGTTTTGTTTGAGATGCTGGCTCAGCCAAAAGTCGCCAAGAAAAAAGAACCCGTCAAGGTTATTGATAATAGTAAGGTTAATGAAAAAATAGAGGCTGAAAAGAAAAAGAAACAAGAAGAAGCCGCCAAAGCTAAAAGCTATAATGATAGTGAAAGAGGCAATTTGGATAGGCTGATAGAAAACACAGTAGAATAAGAAAAAGCTCCCAAACGGGAGCTTTTTTCTGTTTATAAAAGGCACAAACTCTTCGTCAAAAATGGTGATTGTTCTCGGCACGGGCAGAGCAGCCATCAAACCGATGCGGTCGAGCTGGCTCTTCTTTACTCTACTCAAGGCACAAAACACCGCCCAGAACGAAAAGAGCATCGCGGTCCACAAGGCGCTGAGACAAAATTGATGCCGTCGAACACGCCGTGTTCGTTAGAGGAGCTTGCGGGAGTTGAGGGCAAGCTGAATGGTGCCTTCGTCCATATAATCAAGTTCTGCCCCCATCGGGATTCCCTGCGCTAAGGTCGTTATTTTAACGTTAGAGTCCTTAAGGCGTGAAACCAAGTAGTGAGATGTGATTTGTCCATCAACCGTTGCCGGCAAGGCTAAAATGACCTCTGTAATGCCCTCAGAGCGAATTCTTTCAACCAGCGGCTCAATATTCAGGTCTTCGGGTGCAACCCCATCCAGAGCTGATAAAACACCGCCTAAGACATGATATTTACCTTTGAAGAATGAAACACGCTCCATCGCCCATAGGTCTGCTACATCTTGTACCACGCAAAGAAGATGAGGCTCACGGAGTGCCGAAGAGCAAATCGAGCAAGGGCTGGTAGTATCATAATTACCGCAAATTTCGCAGGTCTTGATATTGTCTGCCACTTGCGTCATAGCCTCAATTAAAGGCAAAAGCAAGGATTCGCGCTTCTTTATAAGTTGCAAAACAATACGTCGTGCTGAACGAGTACCCAGAGACGGAAGTTTTGACACCAATTTTATAAGTTTTTCAATATCTTGACCTGCCATATTAGTGCCTTAGAAAGGAAGTTTCAAACCCGGAATATTCAAGCCGCCGGTAACCGAAGAAATGGTTTTGTTCAAGTTTTCATCAACTTTGTTTTTGGCATCGTTATAAGCAGCCATAATCAAATCTTCCAAAATATCAACTTCATCGGCATTGATAAGAGATTTATCAAGAGAGATTTTTTTCATTTCAAATTTACCGTTGAGCGTAACATTAACCATGCCGCCGCCGCTTGTTCCGTTAACTTCCTCTTGAGCTGCTTTTTCTTGGGCTTCTTCCATTTTCTTTTGCATCATTTGAGCTTGTTTCATAATGCCTTGAATATTCATCATTGTTAGAGTTCCTCATCAAAAAAAGGTTCGGATTCATCAGAAAGTTGAGTCCCTTCTTCTTCATCCAGTTGTTTAATACGAGTTAATAAATCAATTTTAGAGCCTTTAAATTCAGCCAAAATAGCTTTAACCAAAGGATATTCTGCCACGCTTTTTTTATTTTCTTCTTCTTTGGCATGTTCTTTGGCGGCCATGGTTTGACCCATTTGCCCGCGCAAAGTTTCAATCTTCCATGCTTTGCCGGTAGCGTTTTCCAATTCTTTATGCAGATTTAAAATAAAATCATTGGAAATTTTTTCAGAAATGGTCATTTTGATAAAGCCATCGGCAAATTCTTGAATGGCAATATCGTTTTTAATAGCATAGGTGAGCAAAATCTTTTTGTGTTGCTCAAAATAGGCAGCCATTTCTTCAGGAGATTTGAAAGAAACTTTAGCTTCTGTTTCCAGCGAAGCGTTTTCATTTTCAGCCAACGCCGCCGCATGTGATGCAATCAGCACCGAAGGCGAGGATTCAGTTTTTTTTTCAGCCGAGAAGCTTAAGCTAGAGTTTTTTTTTACGTCGTTTAAAATCTCAAAAGGTGTCGGTAGAGATGCAGAGTAGGCCACACGAATAAGTATCATTTCCAGAGCATCAATTTGCACAGGAGCAATGGCCAACTCAGAAATACCTTTGAGAAGCATTTGCCAAATTTTGGAAAGAATGGCAATTGAGATTGAGCCGGAAAGTTTACGGCAAAGTTCTTTTTCTGATTCGGCTAAATTATCATCATCAATGGAAGAAGGCACGATTTTAGCTTTAGCAACCATGTGAGTAATGTTAACCAAATCTTGTAATAAAGTGGTTGGATTAGCACCGTTTTTATATTGCTCTTTGAGGTTTTTCAAAACCTCGTCGACCTTACCGGCAACAAGAGATTCAAACAAATCAAAAGTCTGATTACGATCAGCCAAACCAATCATATTTTTAACCGTTTCGGTTTTAATCATGCCGGAACTTAAAGAAATTGCTTGGTCAAGTAAGGACAAACCATCGCGGCAAGAACCATCAGCAGCTTTGGCAATAATCTGTAAAGCCTCATCTTCAGCTTGCAAACCTTCTTTACCAATAATGTTTTTAAAGTGGTTAAACAAGGTATCAACGGTCAAGCGTTGCAAATCAAAGCGCTGGCAACGAGAAAGAACGGTAACCGGAACTTTTCTGATTTCGGTTGTAGCGAAAATAAATTTGACGTGAGAAGGTGGCTCTTCCAAAGTTTTGAGCAAAGCATTGAAAGCACTTTTAGAGAGCATGTGCACTTCGTCGATGATGTAAACTTTATAGCGTGCATTAGTTGGTTTATAGCGTACACCATCCAAAATTTCGCGGATATCATCCACACCGGTACGAGAAGCCGCATCGAGCTCCAAAACATCAATATGTCTACCTTCGGCAATAGCCTTACAATTTTCACATTTACCGCAAGGATGAATGGTCGGACCATCTTGAGCGTCAGGACCAATACAGTTGAGAGCCTTAGCGATAATGCGGGCTGTTGTGGTTTTACCCACACCACGGATTCCGGTGAGAATATAAGCGTGATGAAGACGATTGTTCTTTATAGCGTTGGTTAAAGTTTGCACTAAAGCATCTTGCCCGAGCAAATCTTCAAAAGTCTGCGGACGATACTTTCTGGCAAGCACCACATATTGATTATCAGAATTTTCTTCAGCCATATTATCTAAATCATCTCATCAAAAAAACGGTGGAGGACATATAGCCTTGATTAAAATCGTTACGGCTGCTTCCTTCCGGACCTGACCGGGTTGGCGACATATCAACCCAATGTCCTCCTTTGGGTAATATTGCCGAAAACAGAAGAGATTTCAAGCAATATTTATCTTTTCAGACAAGAATTTTTTTAATTTCCAACCATAATATTCATTTTTTGCAAGCTACGACGAATACTATCACGTTCTTCGGCTTCATATAAATCATCTTGATTAACCATGTTCAATTGATGACCATAGATAAGCGTTTGAGCCAAAGTTTGATCTTTTCCAAAGATAAGAGGAGCACGGTAAGTGTCCGTAATATCCATCTCTTCGGTAAAAGTAGATACATCTGTCAAATCAAAACGGGTTGGTGCTTCATCTATCACCACATCTCCGGTCTTTTTCACTTCAACAATATCCATGCTATGTTGGTTGCGTCCGTTTTCAAACAAACGGAACATGCCGTTAATACCAACATATCCGTCCGGATTTGTAATTACAGGTGTATAATTATTTCCACCTTGTTTAGAAATCGCATTTGCAAGAGCAACAGCATCATAACCTAAAGCATAGAGAGCTTGAGGTCTTTCACCAAAAACATAAGCGTATTTGTTTACAAAATAGTTGCTGTGACTACGCGAAATTGCCGGATACCAGCTACCGATAATGGTTGATTCGTTATTGAGTTTAGAGTTTTCCCAGAGGGACGTTCCCAAAAATTTAACATCGGGAGCAAAAACATCATAATAACCAAACATAGCAATGGCTGATTTTAGTTGAGCTCCTTTTTCGGGAATAAGAACCATATCAAAGTCAATTTCGCCTAAAGTATCATGTGTAGAAACACGTTTCAAAGCTTTGGCAGATTCTCCATCTCCGGCATCTGCTTTTGCTTTCAAAGAATTTTTAAGTTTTTCCATACGAGCATGACGTGTGCCATAATCGGTCATTTCTCTTAAAATATTTGAAAAATCTGAAGTGTTAGGTGGGTAAAAAGCAATTCTGGTTACAATGATATTGTTTTTTTGAGCAGCATTAACGGCAGCTTTGGCCACAGCAATACCGGTTGCATTGTCCGGAACCAACAAAGCCAAACGAGAACGACCTTGTTTAACAGCATAAGAGATAATACGATTGACTTGCTCATCAACAAGCAACCCTAAAGTATAAACACTAGGTTGCAAAACATCTTCTGTGGTAGAAAAAGCAATAACAGGAATATTTTTACGGGTTGTTTCATCGGAAATAGCGCGAACGGAAGAGCTTTTCAAAGGACCAATAATCATTTGCACATTCTGATTAATGGCATTTTGTACTGCAGTTCTTGCACCTTCGGTTGAGCTTTTGGTGTCATAATATTGCAAGATGAGATTAGGATTTTTTACATCTTCCAAAGCCAACATGGTTGCATTTTTCAAGCCGTTTCCATAACGAGCAGCATCACCGGAAAGAGGTAACAATACACCAACTCTGAAACTTGCTTGTTCAGATAAACTTATTTCTGAAAAATCAGTTGAAGAAGCATCTGCTCCCCCTAAATGATTAACATTAGATGAAGTCGAACAACCGACCAGAGCCAAACCGAGAAATAACGCAGAAAATTGTTTTAACACTTGCTTTTTATCCTAAAATATATTGTTCTGTTATATAACGATAATATATTCACAAAATTAGTTTAAAAAAAAACTAATGTAAAGAGAAGAGATGATGAAAAACGGTTTATACATTGTAGCCACACCGATTGGCAATTTGGGAGACATATCTTCAAGAGCTATAGAAGTCTTAAAAGAAGCAGATGTTATTGCTTGCGAAGATACAAGAGTAACCAAAAAGCTTTTTTCTTTGTTAGGTATAAGCTTACACAAAACATTCATAACCCTGCATGATCATAATGAAGATGAGCAAGCACAAAAAATAATAGATTGTGTTTTATCCGGACAAAGTGTAGCGCAAGTCAGTGATGCCGGTTCACCTCTTATTTCTGACCCTGGCTATAAGTTGATAAAAAAATGCAAACAAGCCGGAATTTATATCACCACTTTACCGGGATGCTGCGCTTTGATTTCTGCTTTACAGCTTTCTGGTTTGCCCACCAATCGCTTTATGTTTGTTGGGTTTATTCCTAATAAAGATAAGGCTCGCAAAGACTTGTTTGCAAAATATAAAAATTTGGATGCAACCCTGATTTTTTATGAAACGGCACCTCGTTTGCTCAAAACCTTAAGCGTGGCGCAAGAAGTGTTTGGAAATAGAGAAGTATCAGTTGCCAGAGAAATTACAAAAGTCTATGAAGAATGCCAAACAGATTTTGTTGGAAATCTTATAGATTTTTATACTCAAAATCCCCCTAAAGGAGAGATGGTTTTTATGGTCGCGCCTTCTGCTGAAGAAGAAAATCAGCAAGAAATAGATTTAGATGCCATATTAAAAGAAAAACTCGCAAAATCTAGCCTGAAAACAGCCGTTAAAGAGGTTGTTGAAACCTATGGGTTGAATAAAAACGAAGTTTATGAACAAGCTTTAAGGATAAAAAATGCAAAGTAATTATCATAACGGCAAACTTGCTGAATATATTGCACTTTTTTACCTGTTTTTTCATGGATATTTTCCTGTTGCTAAAAATTACATCACCGGCAAGGGAACACATGCCGGTGAAGTTGATTTAATTGTCCGTAAGGGAAAAACTCTTGTCTTTGTAGAAGTTAAAGAGCGCCGCAGTTTTGAAAAAGCAGCCTACGCCATTTCAGAAAAGCAAAAACAACGCATTGTCAAAGGTGCTGAGGCCTTTTTAGCCAAGCATAAACGTTATGATGCTTTTGATATTCGCTTTGATGCAATTTTAGTGGAATATCCTTTTAAGATAAAACACTTACGCAATGCTTGGGTTGCAACTAAGCTATTTTAAGCCCTTGCAAGCGCTCCAACAAATCTTGTTTAGAGAGAGTAAACCCACTTTCAATCCAAATTTCTTCCAAATTATCAAGAACTTGTCCTATGTGAGGACTTCCTTGAATGCCGGCATTTATAATATCTTGTCCGCGCAAAGGAAAAGTAGGTTTTTCAAAAGCTAAGATAAAGTCCAAAATATCTTTGAAATCTGGCAAAATTTGTTTTTGCAATGCTTGTGCAATCATCAATTTATTGCGAGCAAAATCCTTACCATAAGTATAGATAATACGTTTAAGGTATTTTTCATCTTCAAAATCTCTTAAAGGAACAGATACTTTGGCTAAATCTACAAAATCTTGTTTTTGCTTTTTGCTAAACTTCATGCGTACGGCAATATTGTTAGCAAAAGCTTCATCCGGATTAAAGAGAATAAACAAGCGAGCAATGGCATTTTTAGGCAAATTTCCTTGATTGAGTTGTTTATCCAAAAATTCCAAACATTCAATATTCTCTTTTTTGGGAACAGGTAAAACATAGCTCAATATCTCATTATCAGCCATAATCTGCAATGTTTTTGCTGCATGCGGTGTTACAAGAATTTTTAATAATTCATCACGGATTCTTTCCATAGAAAGCTCTTGCAAGCCTTCCGAGTTTTCTTTACATGCTTCCAAAGCTTTTTTATCAATCGGATTTTTTGAAAAAATAGAGTAGAAACGGAAAAAACGCAAAATTCTGAGATAATCTTCTTTAATGCGCTGGGAAGGATTACCGATAAAACGAACCACTCCTTTTTCCAAATCGTCAATACCGTTATAATAATCAAACACATTTCCTCGTTCGTCGGCATAGACGGCATTGATGGTTAAATCGCGTCGTCCGGCATCAGTTTCCCAATCTGTGGTGAATTCTACTTCAGCATGGCGACCGTCTGTTGAAATATCCTTGCGTAAAGATGTTATTTCTAAAACCTTATCATCAATCAAGACGCCGACTGTCCCATATTTGATTCCAAGAGGAATAGTTTTAAGCCCATTGTCTTCACAAGCTTCTACCAATTCATCTGGACTCAAATCTGTAGCTAAGTCTAAATCAAAACCTTCTAATCCGGCCAAAGTATCACGAACAGCACCACCGACAAAGCGCAATGCACCGCCGTGTTCTTCAACAATATTAAAGAGCTTGAGAACGTTTTTACTTTTAATCAGTTTATTAATATCTATGTAATTATCGCGCATCATGATTGTTAATCCGTAAAATTTTTCTAGAAATTAACAGTTTTTAGATATATTTCAAATATTATTATCAAATAATAAAATAATTTTTAATGATTGAGAGAATGTAAACATGAAAAAAATATTACCTCTTCTTTTTTTGAGTGCTTTTTTTGCCGTAGATGCACAAGCAGCTCAGACAATAAAACCCCAACAAATCGGAGAATATGATGATTGGGTTGCTTACTATTATCAAGATGCATCTGGATTAACCTGTTATATGGCTTCCACGCCCAAAAGAGATGAAGGTAAATATACCAAACGTGGTAATATTTATACGGTAATTACGCATCGTCCGGCAGACAAAAGCTATGACGTTGTGAACATTACCGCCGGATATACCTATAAGCCGGAGTCTAAAGTAGAAATTAAAATCGGTAACAAGACTTTTGATAAACTGTTTGTCAATGGAGACAAAGCTTGGGCTACGAGCGATAAAACCGACAAAGAAATTGTTGATGCCATGAAAAGAGGCTCTCGCATGATTGTTCACGGTACTTCAAGTAATGGTACCACCACAAAAGACACTTATTCTTTGGCTGGCTTTTCTCAAGCATACAAAGCTATTAGTGCCAAATGCAAAAAGAGATAGTCATGAGTGAAAAAATTGAGTTAATCGGCTTAAGCAAGGAAGAATTAGCTGCGGCTATTGCCGAGATTGGCGAAAAACCTTTTCGAGCCAAACAGGTTTGGCAGTGGTTATACCACCATGGTGTGACTGATTTTGAAAAAATGAGCAATTTAAGCAAAGATTTACGCGCCAAGTTAGCTGAAAAATTTACCATTACCCGTCCTAAAATCGTGGCTGAGCAAATTTCTTCCGACAAAACCCATAAATGGTTATTGGAGTTTGCCGATGGCCAGAGAATTGAAACCGTTTACATTCCGGAAGAGGATAGGGGAACAGTTTGCATTTCCACCCAAGTCGGCTGTGCCGTGGGTTGCACTTTTTGCCATACCGGCTCACAAAAAATCACCCGCAATTTGACCGCGGGAGAAATTGTTTCACAGTTTTTAGTGGCAAGAGATGCTTATAACGAATGGCCAACCCCGACCGATGAAGTCAGATACTTGTCCAATATTGTGGTTATGGGCATGGGTGAGCCTTTGCATAATAAAGAAAATACCTTTAAGGCATTGAAAATATTGTCTGATGGTGATGGTGTAGCCATTTCACGCCGCAAGATCACGTTGTCAACCTCAGGTATTGTTCCTCACATTGCCGAAGTTGCAAGCGAACTTGGTTGTCGTTTAGCCATCAGTTTGCATGCGTCGAATAATGAACTTCGCACCCGTATAATGCCGATTAATAAGAAATATCCGATAGAAGATGTTTTAACGGCTTGCCAAGAGTTTCAAAAAAGAGCCGGCAGCTGCAAATACATCACTTTTGAATATTTACTTTTGAATGGGTTGAATGATTCTTTAGAGAACGCACATGAATTGGTCGATTTAATGAAAAAATATAAAATAGACGCTAAGTTTAATCTGATTCCGTTCAATCCGTGGCCAGGGTGTGATTATCAACCATCTTCCAAAAATCGAGCTATGGCTTTTTCCAAAGAACTTGGCAAATTTGGCTACGCAGCACCGATTCGCGTAGCTCGAGGACAAGATATTCTAGCTGCCTGCGGACAACTAAAGTCTAAAAAAGAGCAACAGAAATAAAAGAAAAAATCCCTTTTGTAGTAAAAGGGATTTTTTTAATGTCTTTCTCTGCTTCCACGCTCCAATTCAAGAAACCGCATATTCTGCATTTGTCTTTGTCGTTCATAATCACGAATACGCTGCTGACGTTTGCGCTCTTCTTCAGGAGTTTCACGATGATTAGAGTTAATTTCTTTCAAAGCCGTAATTCTTTGGATAACCTCTTGAGCGCTTAATCCATCTGCCAAGGTTCTGATTTGTCCGATAATGTTTTTCGGCGTAAGGCTTTGCTGAATAAGGCTCATATTCAAAAATTGTTCATTGGCAATCACACGATTGATTTCCACATCCAAATTTTCGTCATAAAAATCTTCATCTTCATAAGGATTATGGTTTGGCATATTTTTAACCGAACCATGGATGATTTTAACAATATATTTTTTGAATTGTTTTGCCACCAACTTCATAAAGTTTGGCTTGGTAACGGTTGGATTTTTAGAAGCGCGCATCAAAGAAAACAGCAAAAGGTTTTTCAAATACCTTTTCTGTGTCTTTTTCATAGGGATATTTGTTTGAATACCGTTTCTGACCATAGCCAGAATTTCTTGGCGTTCTTCTTCAAATTTATTTACTTCATCCATATTATTTTTCCTAAAGTAAAGCTAATATATCATAAAAAGAGGGGGGCTTCAATCTGCTTTTAAAAAAAACTTGCAAAATTAAACAAAAAGGCTAATAATCGCACCTAGTTTTTTTATTATTAACCCTATTACTAATTTAAATTTTTTTAAGTATGGAAAAGATTCTTTCAAAAGAATTGTTGTTGCAAAATTTAAACAGCACAAACTTGTTTTTGGTAAAAAACTGCATGTTGCACATTTTTGAAGAACTTTTGAAAGGAAAACAAGGCTTGTTATCTGTGCAAGATATTGTTTTCTCTAAAAAAAGCGAAGTTCAAGCAGATGAGTTTTTTAAGAATTTCGGAATATATTTCATTGAAATTCCTCAACGCAATTGGGGTATATTTTTCAATGTATTGGAACAGTGCAGAAATTATATGCCAATCTGCCGCAAGGTTGTATTGAGTATGTATCTGAGCGATAAACTTTCCAAAAAGGAAAAGCACATATGCTGCGTTTGGTTAAACAATCATTGTCAGTTGGGCAACCATCAAGACCTCATTTTGAAAATGTTATCATATCCGGAAGATGGTAAATTGCTGCTTTTAGCAAAAAAATATTGCCGTCAGGAACTGAAACTTTCTCAAGAAGAATTGGATGCCATATGCTCATTGCCGGTAAGAACAGCTCGAAAATTGGAAATTTTTGCATTGTTTATTCGTCAAAACAAACAAGATTTTACATTCAGCATCATCTCAACTCTGTTAAACGATTTGCAAGATTCGTCCATCAGAGCAACCCAAGACGAAAAAAATAGAATGTGGGAGATGTTGCTAAACTTGTTGGAAGAAAATCCGATTGTCAAAGACGTCAAAACATTCCGAGAAATGTATGAACAAGGTATTGTTTCTTCAGAAGTTTATCTTAAGCTTTTAGCTGTTTATACGCACAAGATCGATACTAATCCGTTCTTGCTCGATACTCTTGTGGAGTGTTATACCAAAGTTGTGGTAAATGAGCAGAAGAGAACTTGCTTAGCAAGCATAACAGATGCAATGTTCTTCTTGTTGGAACAAAATAAAGCGCACATTACCGAAAAAGCAATGAGTTTGTTGCTTAAAGTTGTTTCAATTTGGCAAAATGAAAAGTGGTTTAAGGTTGATTTTCTGCCAAACTACCGCGCCAAAATGTATCAAGGAGCTCTGCTGGTAGAAAAAGCAGATTTTGCAATGCTTAAACAAAGCCTGAAAATGGATGAACAGCTGTTTTTGATGTTGATTTCTCAAGTGGGAGAAGCAGACCTAAAAGCTGTGCTTGAAGAAGTTGCTTATCGATATTCTCATCTCTGGAAAGAAACCTTGGAGAATATTCTCTTTAAGCAAGCTATCGACATTTTGTCTGTTATGAAGATTATTGCCGATCTTTACAAGAAAGAAAGCACAGACAGCTATAAACAGCTCTTTAGTGCAAGTTTAGTCATGTTGTTAAACAACTTGCCTGAGAAAGAAAATGTTGTCGCACAAGCCGATCAAATGTTGTCTTTTATGAATGAGAACAATTCATTAAAAGCGCTGGTCGATAACTACAAAAACTCAGCAAACATAGCCATGGCAAATTATATGATTGGATAAATCTTTTGCAAAAGAAAAAGCAAAGTTCTTTTTAAGAGCTTTGCTTTTTTTGTTGTTCGACAAAAGGCTTAAAATAAGAGCAAACCTTTTTATAAACTTCTCTTTTGAACGCAATCACTCGAGTAGGAGCCTCTTCAATATCAATCCATTCAAAAGCTTTAAACTCTATTTCTTTGGGATTTGTGTTAAAATCTATTTCTTTATCATTTCCGGAAAATAAAAACAAAAACCAATACTGTTCTTGACCAATATTTTTTCTTCCGAGTTTCTTAAATTTTTCAATCACATCATCTGAAAATTTGTAGCGCAACGGCTGAGGATATTCTGCAATCAACTCAACTTGAGTCAAACCGGTTTCTTCTCTCAGTTCACGTAAAGCAGCATCTTTTGGGGATTCGCTATCTTCAATCCCGCCTTGAGGAAATTGCCAGTTAAAATCAACATTTTCCACTCTTTGACAAGAAAGAACTTTGCCTTGAGGGTTACAAACGATTATAGCTGCATTTTTTCGGTATAAATCAACCATTATTCTACCACCAAATTAGATACAGGAACCAAAGCAAAAGGACGTTCAATGGTTGTAATATTTTGTTCTTTCATTTCTTCATAAGAAAGTTGTGGCGAAAATGTTTCTGCCCAATCTTTAATTGCGGTAATTACAATTGGCTTTGGAACAGCAACAATCAAAACTTGTCCCTTTTCCCGAGCCGTATTTTCAGCTCTTTTTAACAAGGCTTGAATGTTTGTAGGATTAAGATTTTCATCAATCAAAATATCGGCTTTTTTTCTGGGCAATTTTTCAGTACGGATATTATTTATTTCATTTCCGTTTGTAGCATCAACCATTAACAAACCGCGTTTTTTAAGCTCTTGCAAATAGTTGTTAAGTTGAGGTTGTGTTGTCTCATCAATCAAACCATCAGCCACAATCATTCCGCCGATAGGCGCATCAACGGACAAACTTTTGTAAAAACGTATCATATTTTCTTCTGGCGAAGCTGTAATCCCCATTGAAAGAGGTCCATTATCTGCCTTTAAAACATCTTTAGAAGCCAAAAGCAAATCCATATATGTTTCATGACCTGATTTTCTTGCTTCTGTAATCAAATTTTTTGCTTTTAAGGTGTAAGGAGAAAAAGAAAAAGACACTTCTGAAGGTAAAGCTTTATTCATAGAATCAAAAGTTTTTGTGTCCAATCCGGTATTTTTGAAAACAACCGCAATTTTGTAAAAATTTGGAGCAACTTGAATTTGGTTACCAAAATCAAACCATGGCTTTTTGCCATTATCAGATATTTTAGGCAAAATAAATTCACCTTGTCTTTCAACAAAGTCTGGTGTGTTTTCAATAATTTTTAGGGCATATAAATTTTTGTTTTCTTTGAGTTTTGCCACCAAAGGAGCCGCGTTAACAAAGTCTTCTAATGTTTCCAATTTTGTCGGCTTAACTTTTTCTGGAGTATTTATTTTTTCAGGAGTTTTTGCTGTTTTTTCGGGCAGAGTCAGAATATATTTGGGAGATTTATTTTTTTTCTCAAACATAATTCTTTCAACCTTTGTTCTAAACTCAGGCTGGCTTTTTTGTTGTGCAAAAAAGTATCCGGACACCGTAATTAAGACTACAACCAAAGAAATAACAATGGCCAATTGAAATTTTTTACGATGTCCGCTCATCTTTTCCTCCGTCTATTTTTGAGTCTCAAAACCGGATTTGTAAATATTTAAGGCTTTTACCAAGTCAACAGCTCTTGAAAGTTGATAATCTTTTTTCAAAGAAGCATCTTGCTTGGTTGTTTTGTTTTGAGTAACATTCTGAGCATCATTTTTCAAAGCGTTTCCAAACTCAGCTTCGCTAAAGTTCATTCCTTTATCAATTTCTTCAATTTTTGCTGGCTTAACTTCCACATCGGGCATGATTCCTGTGGCTTGGATAGAACGACCCGATGGTGTATAATAGCGAGCAGTTGTCAAACGCATAGCACCATATTTTCCAAGAGGAATCACAGTTTGAACAGAGCCTTTGCCGAAGGTTTTTTCACCCAAGATAATGGCGCGTTTATGGTCTTGCAAAGCACCGGCCACAATCTCAGAAGCCGAAGCTGAACCATCGTTAACTAAAACCACAATCGGTAAACCCTTAGCAATATCTCCTTCTGTGGCAGTATATTTAACTGTATCAGCCGGATTTTTTGAGCGGGTTGAAACAATTTCTCCTTGGTCTAAAAACAAGTCGGAAACATTAACGGCCTGATCCAACAAACCACCGGGGTTGTTACGAACATCTAAAACAATACCGGCAGGATTTCCTTTAAGTTGTTTCTTTATTTTGTTGTAGTCTTTTTCAATCATTTTATCAGTATCTTCAGAGAAAGAAGTGATGCGAATATAAGCCACATCATCAGCTTTGATTTCTGATTTAACGGATTGAATTTTGATTTCTTCGCGTTTTAAGGTCACATCAAAAGGTTTTTCATTGGCGCGTCTAATGGTCAATTTTACTTTTGTGCCTATTTTACCACGCATTTTATCAACGGCATCATTAAGGCTCATACCAACCACTTGTTCTCCATTAATGTGGGTAATATAGTCATTAGGCTTCAAACCGGCTTTGGATGCCGGAGTATCATCAATTGGAGAAACCACTTTAACAACATTATTTTCCATAGTGACTTCAATGCCCAAACCACCAAATTTACCTTTAGTTTGTTCATTCATATACTTAAAACTTTGCTCATCTAAATAACTAGAATGAGGGTCAAGAGAAACGAGCATTCCGTTTAAGGCCGATTCAATGAGTTTTTTATCAGTCACATCTTCAACGTAAGAAGTTTTTGTCCTTTCCAAAACCTCACCAAATAGGTTAAGCATTTCATAAGTATCGGCAGGATTCTCTTTTTCTTTTGCATCTGTAGCGGCAAAAGCCGGAGAAAAGAATATAGAAGCAGAAATCAGAGAAGCTGTAAAAATCGACCATTTGTTTTTCATTTTCAATTCCAGTCACTAGTTAGTATACCAAATCATCGGATCAATCGGCTGATTATTACGACGCAATTCTACATAAAGTTTTGCATCGCGACTATCAGGCATTTGACCGATAGGTTCTCCGGCAAGAAGCATTTGCCCGAGTTCGCAGTCAATATCTTCCAAACCGGCTAGCAAAGTCAAATAACCGGATCCATGTTCAATAATAATCATATTACCATATCCACGGAAAGGACCGGCAAAAATGACCGAACCGTCAAACGGTGAAATGACCTGAGCCATATTACGTGTTTTAATAATAATTCCTTTGTTAACCACGCCTTTGTTTTTTTCTTCACCAAAAGTAGCCACGATTGAACCTCTGGCAGGCAAAGGCAATTTTCCTTTAGCTTTTACAAAAGCTTTTCCTACATCTTTTATAATATCGGAAGAATATTTAATCAAGTCAGCTCTTTGAGCTTGTTCAAGTTTTTTCTGTTCAGCCAATTTTTTCTCTTCTTCGGCGCGCAATTGAGCCAAACGTTTGCGCTCTGCGGCCTCTTTTTGTTCTTTGATGCGACGTTCTTTTTCAAGTTTGTTTAAGAGGTCTCGCAAGTCATTGGCTTGAGAAGCAAGTTTTTCCACTTTCTTTTTGGCTTGAGCTGTTTGAATTTCAATTTTATTTCTGAGTTTAGATTTTTTCTGTACCAAAATTTTCATATTTTCATGCTCTTGCTCGAGCTGATGTTTTTGGGATGTAATTTTGGCAACTTGTTTTTCAATTTGAGTCTTTTTGTTTTTTATATCTGCCAGTCTTTTTCGTATATTGCTGGCATTATCTTCCAGATACGGAACAGATTCCCTAAGCAAAATGGCACTACGAATAGTTTCCACTGGAGTAAGTGGTTGCACGAATAAAGCTTCTGTCGGCTTAAGAGCCAAGTTTTGCAATGCAGAAAGGGTTTTAATCAGGTGTTGATCTTGAGACAAAAAGCCTTCTTCGGCATCTTTGAGCTCTTGTTTCAAATCCTTGAGTTGCTTTTCCATTGAAGAAATTTTATCTTCATTATTTTGAATTTTTTTAGCGGTTTGAATCATCTCGGCGCTGACTTCCGAGAGCTCTTTATTAATTTTTGAAGCTTGTTCTTTAAGTTTTTGGTGTTCTTTGTTTTGGAGCTCCACTTGTTTTTCCATGCGCTCCAATTCTTGTTTGGAAACTTTGGCGGCCATAGCATTAAAATTTGCGTTTGCAAAAACAAACAACAAAGCAAGAGTAAATGTTATGACCGCCTTTGTTTTCAATCTTTTTCCTTTACTTATTTTTCAATCAAAGAATTACCATTCATTTCGGCCGGTTTTTCAATGTTGAGAAGTTCAAGCAAAGTTGGTGCAATATCTGCGAGTTTACCGTCATGCAAGCCTTTAATTGGGGTTTGGCAGTTAACCAAAACACCTTGAACCTTGCCAACGGTGTGAGCGGTGTAAGGAGCACCGGTTTTTTCATCAACCATTTTTTCAACGTTGCCGTGGTCTGCAGTAACAAAGAGCACACCACCAACTTTTTTAATGGCATCAACCACTTTGCCCAAGCATTCATCAACGGCGGCAACAGCTTTGAGAGCAGCTTCCATAATACCGGTATGACCAACCATGTCACCATTGGCGAAGTTGCAGATAATTGCGTCAAAGCGTTTGTTTTCAATAGCGTCAACCAATTTTTCGGTCACTTCATAAACACTCATTTCCGGTTTAAGGTCATAAGTGGCAACTTTCGGAGAAGGAACAAGGATTCTCTCTTCGCCTTTGAACTCACGTTCTTCACCACCATTGAAGAAGAATGTAACGTGAGCATATTTTTCGGTTTCGGCAATACGGAGTTGGGTCAAACCATGGTTAGAAACAACTTCACCAAAAATGTTTGTCAAGGCTTCTGGACCAAACATGGTTTTCATAAAGCGCTGGTGGTCAACGGAATATTCAGTCAAACCAACATTGATAGAAGTTTGAATTGTTTTCTTGCGGGCAAAACCGGTAAAATCTTTATCAGCCAAAGCATAAAGAATTTCACGAGCTCGGTCGGCACGGAAGTTCATCATCAAAACGGCATCGCCATCTTGCATACCTTGATAATTGCCGACAACGCAAGGAACAACGAATTCATCATTAACGCCTGCGGCATAAGAAGCTTTGATAGCTTCATCAGAAGAAGCATATTTTTTACCTTCGGCAAAAGCCATATTGTTGTAAGCAAGTTCAATTCTATCCCAACGTTTATCTCTGTCCATGGCATAGAAACGACCTTCAATAGTAGCAAGTTTAACATGAGCCATGTTAGCGATAGATTTTTCAAATTCAGCCACAAAATCAACGGCAGATTGCGGTGGAGTATCACGACCATCTAAGAAAGCGTGAACACAAGTGGTAATACCGTTGTCGTTCAAAACTTTGCAAGCAGCAACAATATGGTCTTGAGTGGAGTGAACACCACCTGGGCTCATCAAGCCCATCACATGACAAGCTTTGCCATTAGCTTTAAGGGTATTGATAAGTTCATTCAAAACCGGATTCTTAGCAAAAGAACCATCTTTAATGGCTTGGTCAATGCGCGGCAAGTCTTGCATAACAACGCGACCAGCACCCAAGTTCATGTGTCCTACTTCAGAGTTTCCCATTTGACCATCGGGTAAACCAACGGAAAGACCAGAGGTTTCAACAAAACAGTGCGGGCAAGTTTTCAAAAGATTATGCCAGTTTGGTGTAATACCTTGTTCAATGGCATTATCTTGAGTAATTTTTTCACGATATCCCCATCCGTCAAGGACGAGCAACATAACAGGTTTTTGAGTCATTATTTTTCCTTTTACAAAATCAAATCAATCTTCTGCGTATTATATATAAATATTTTGAACAAAAAAGCACTATCTTTTTTATAATTTATAAAAGTTTTTTAAGACCGAAATCTTCATCGGGCTGCTTTGCAAAGAGTTTAAAGTTTCGGCTTGTTCTTCATCCTGCAGCATGCCAAGCAAAAAGATGGCACCCAAGCAGAGAAAGATAATGACAAATAGTGTGAGAATTTTTTTCATAAACTTTGTCCTAATTAAGTTTTGCTGCTGTTATCATGATTTTTTGCCAAATTTCGGCAGGTAGGTTAGAACCTGAAACATTTTTCATTGGCGAGTTATCGTCATTTCCAAGCCAAACGGCGGCAATCAGATTATCAGTAAAGCCCACAAACCATGCATCGCGATTATCTTGGCTGGTTCCGGTTTTCCCTGCGGCAAATCCGTTGATTCGCGCACGTTTTCCAGTACCTGTGGAGATAACTTCTTGCAACATATAAGTCAGTTGTTCAACATCACGTTTATCAAGAATTTGATTCTCGTCGTCAATGTTTCTTTGATAGAGTTGATACCCATCTTTGGTATAAATTTCCTTAATGGCGTATGGAATAACGGCATAACCGCCGTTGGCAAGCGTGGTATAAGCTGTGGCCATATCCATCACTTTCACTTCTGAGGTTCCGAGTGCAATTGCCGGAGAATTTTCAATTTCGGTGGAAATACCCATACGATGCGCGTTTTTAATGATATCGCTGCGGTTGAGCATTTCTGAAAGGTGAATGGTCGCAAGGTTATAAGAATGAGCCAAAGCCTGTGTTAGGGTTACTTCACCGTGATATTTGCGGTCGGCATTTTCAGGCTTCCATTTGCCGATAGAAAGTGGAGAGTCCATAATTTTATCTTCCGCCGAAAAACCTTCTTGCAAAGCCGTAAGGTAAACAAATGTCTTGAAAGATGACCCAGGTTGGCGCAAAGCCTGAGTGGCGCGGTTGAACTGACTTTTGGCATAATCCACACCGCCGACCATAGCTTTAATGCCGCCGCTCTTGTCCATAATCACAATCGCCCCTTGGTGCACGTTACGTGTATCTGCATATTTATTGATGGTGGTTTCTAAAATGTCTGATGCTGCTTGCTGCAAATCTTGGTCAAGCGTGGTTAAAACATAAATATCATTGGTGCGTTCGCCGATATAAGAGTTAACGTCGTTATAAACCCAATCAGCAAAATGCATGGCGTCTTTCACATTATATTTCTTTTCGGGACCAAGGCGCATTTTGAGAGCATTGTCCGCCTGCATTTGTGTAATTTTGTCATTATCAACCATATTGTTGAGAACAACTTTGGCTCGCTCTAATGCTCGTTCTTCCGAGGCAATCGGGTTGTATCGCGACGGAGCTTTAAGCATACCGGCAATCACGGCTGCTTCCTTGAGGTTGAGGTCGCGAGAAGATTTTTGAAAATATTTCTGGCTGGCTGCCTCAATGCCGTATGTTCCTGCTCCCAAATAAACGCGGTTCAGATAAAGAGCCAAAATTTGGTCTTTGGTAAATTTAGATTCGAGCCAAAAAGCAAGCAACAATTCTTGGGTTTTGCGTTTGATGTTTTTGTTTGGGGTTAAGAACAAGTTCTTTGCTACTTGCTGTGTGATGGTGCTTCCTCCTTGCGCGTAACGACCGAGGAACATATTGGTCAGCATGGCGCGCGTAAAGGAAATGGCATCAAACCCAAAGTGCGAATAAAAACGTCTGTCTTCGGTGGAGAGAATGGCATCAATCACGTAAGGAGGAAGCTCGTCAACGGTAATCACTTCCGAATAAACACTGCCGAAAGTGGTGACTTCATTACCGTTTTCGGCGGTAATGGTTGTAGAGGGTTGACGGGTGCGATTAACCGCCTCTTCAATGTTAGGAAGAGTGATGATACAATAGCCAATATAGAGCAAAAAAGTTATCACCAAGCCGGCAAAAATTTTTAACTTAATGTGCCGATTCTTAACCTTCTGTTTTGACTCTCTTTTTTTCTTTTTTGTTGTCTTTTTCTTAGCTTTTGCCACGATTCGCCCCTTTTTTATCCTTGCGCAGATTCGCAAAATATTTTAAAACAATGTTCATAGATAACATAAAGTTTTAACATCAAAAGATTAAGGAACATTTTATGACAGACATTTCTCTTAAAATTAATGAAGATTTGTTGCAAAAATTAGCAAAAATCGCCGAGAAAAGCGGTCAAAATGTAAATGAAGTTGCCTTATCTGCACTTTCAGCTTATGTTGAAGATTATGAAGATGTTTATAAAACCGATTTATGCTCGGTAGACAATTTGGAACGCTCATTCTTTTTATCCATTGGTGAATAAGTTTTAAATCCTACTGGCACAAGCAGGAGGAAAAATGACTAAAACGGTTTGTTTGGTTGATGGCTCGGGCTATATTTTCAGAGCTTTTTACGGTATTCCTAATTTAACCTCGCCGGATGGTGTTCCGGTCAATGCCGTTTATGGTTTTACCAATATGTTTTTGCGTTTAACGCAGAATATCCCTTGTGATTATTCTTTGGTTTTGTTTGATGCCAAAAGGCAAAATTTCCGCAACGAGTTTTTTCCAGAATATAAAGGCACCAGAAAAGAGATTCCCGAAGAGCTGATTCCCCAATTTCCGATAATAAGAGAAGCTGTTAAGGCTTTGAACCTAAACCAACTTGAGATGGAAGGCTATGAGGCGGATGATTTGATTGCCACCTATGCCGAACAGGCTTTGAATAAAGGTTATGAGGTGGTTGTCGTTTCTGCTGATAAAGATTTAATGCAGCTGATTCGCCCCGGTGTTCGCTTTTATGACCCGATGAAAGATAAGTTTTTCACTCCCGAAGATGTGAAAGAAAAATTCGGCGTTTATCCCGATAAAGTGGTCGATGTTCAGGCTTTGGCTGGAGATAGCATTGATAATGTCCCCGGCGTCCCCGGAATTGGTTTGAAAACTGCGGCACAGCTCGTTAATGAGTTTGGTTCCTTGCAAGAGGTGTTAGACCGCGCCGGAGAGATTAAGCAAAACAAAAGACGAGAAACTTTGCTTGAAAACAAAGAAAACGCGCTCATTTCTTTGCAACTTGTTACCTTGAAAAAAGATGTTCCGGTAGAAAAAGATATTGAGGCTTATGCCTGCCACAAACCGGTGTTTGAAGATATTGAAAAGTTTGTCGATTTATATGGTTTTTTGAGCTTAAAACCACGCTTGCAGCGCTGGGCAGAGGTTAGATGCAACAGCCTGCCAGATGAGGAAAATCAAGACCTGAACACCGTATTTAAAGAGGTGGAAAAGCACTATGAGCTGGTGCAAGATGAGCAAAGCTTAATGCGCTGGGCGGATTTGATAAAAAACAAAGGAGCCTTTGCTTTTGATACCGAAACCACCGGCATTGACCCCACTTTTGATAAAATCGTCGGCTTTTCCATGGCGGTAGAAGAGGGCGAGGCTTGCTATGTGCCTTTGAAGCATAAATCTCAAAATCGTGATTTGTTTGCTTTGGAAAGCGATGAAATCAAACAGCTTGATTTTGCCACCGTTGCCAAACATTTAGCCCCGATTATGACCGATAAGAGCATTTTGAAAATCGGCCATAATATCAAATTTGATATGCACTTCTTTGCGCAAGTGATAGGCGAAGACAAAGAGATTTTCCCGATTGAGGATACGGCTGTTTTATCTTATGACTTGGATAGCTCCGAGCATGGACACGGCATGGATGAACTGGCAGAAAAGTTTTTATCTTATAAAACCATTCATTATGAAGATGTTTGCGGCACCGGCAAAGATAAAATCACCTTTGACTATGTGCCTTTGGACAAGGCTTTGGACTATGCCGCCGAAGATGCCGATATCACCTTGCGTTTGTATAATGTTTTGAAGCCAAGATTGATAAAAGAGAAAAAAATTGCCGTTTATGAAAACTATGACCGTCCGCTGATTGCCATTTTGCAAAAAATGGAAAAACAAGGCGTGATGGTTGATAAACAAAAGCTCATGAACCTGAGCCAAGAGTTTGATAAAAAATTGAAGGAATACGAGCAAGAAATTTATAAACTTGCCGGAGAAGAATTTAACATTGGCTCACCCAAACAAATTGGCGAAATTTTGTTTGGCAAACTCGGGGCTAAAGGTAAGAAAACCGCAACCGGCGCATGGCAAACCGGAGCCGATGTTTTAGAAAATTTGGCTGCCGAGGGCAATTTACTTGCCGCCAAAATTTTGGATTGGCGCGGCTTTAGCAAACTCAAATCCACTTATACCGATGCTTTGCTCAATTTGTTAGATAAAGACAGCCGCTTGCATACAACTTTTAACCAAACCGTGGTGAATACCGGTCGTTTGGCCTCTTCTAACCCCAATTTGCAAAATATTCCGATTAGAAGTGAAGAAGGCAAAAAAATCCGAGAATGCTTTATTGCCAAACCGGGGCATAAAATAATTGCTTCCGACTATTCACAAGTTGAGTTGCGCTTGCTCGCATCTGTTGCCGATGTTAAGGGCTTGAAACACGCTTTTGAACAAGGCATAGACATTCACGCCGCCACCGCCGCAAAAGTTTTCGGCGTGCCTTATGAAGAAGTGGATACCAATATGCGCCGCCATGCCAAAGCTATCAATTTCGGCATTGTTTACGGCATTTCACAATATGGCTTGGCCAAACAAATTGATGTCAGCAATGAAGAAGCTAAGAAATATATTGATGCTTATTTTGCTCAAATGCCTGAGATTAAAAAATATATGGAACAAACCACCATGTTTGCCCATCAATATGGCTATGTCATGACGCCTTTCGGGCGCAAATGCTCAATTATGGGCATTAATGATAAAAATAAACGCATTGTTGCCAATGCTGAAAGAGCTGCCATCAATGCGCCGATTCAAGGCGGTGCGGCAGATATCATCAAACGCGCGATGATTGCTGTGCAAAGAGAGTTGGAAGAGGGTGGATATAAGACCAAAATGCTCTTGCAAGTGCACGATGAGTTGGTTTTTGAAGCACCAACAGATGAGGTGGAAAAAGCCGCCTCGATGATAAAAAAGACCATGGAAAGCGTGGTAGACTTAGCCGTGCCTTTTGTGGCTGAAGTCGGTATCGGCGATGACTGGACCCAAGCCCATTAGAAATAAAAAAACGCAGAATTTTGTTTCTGCGTTTTTTTTGTTATTGGATTAACTAAGCTGAACGCCCACCTCTTCTCGTTTGCGTATTTTGCGGCATCGGCGGCAGTTTTGAAAAATCAATAGATTTACTGTGTATTCTAGATTTCATCATTTGAATGATGTTTGGATGTGTGTTTTCAATAAATGTCACATATTCTTGAGCCGCTTTGTCCCAGTTTGCTCTTTCCGGTGTTCCTTTTTCAGGGATTTTATCGCCAAAAAAGTCTTTTTCAAATTTATCGGCATTTTTACCGCAATAATATTCTCCCAACTCTTTTTCATAAAGCTTGTGTGAGCAATAAGCCTCAAGATTATGGAAGGTATAAGATTTATGAAAATCTCCGTCCGCGAAATACAGTACATCATAACTGCTATCAGAAAACTTATCTTCTGCCGGAATGATTTTATTTTTTTGTCCCAAATCAAAAATCTTATGTGTACCTTCATCCATATCCATTTCTAAATTTGCGCTACTGCTTGCAGGGCTAATTCCGGCAACAGAACTTCTTGGATATTGGGCTTGAAATGTATTTTGCATATAAAAACGCCCACAGACTTTAGGGTTAAAAAAATGTTCTTGCAATGCTTGATTAACATAGCAAGGGGAAGGTTCAAGATTCTTGCCAAAACGTGCGTTAATTTCTTTAGACAAGCGTAAAGTATCAGCATAATTACCCACATAAATCGTCATGCCTTTACCATTTTTTCCACCATGTGCAATCTTATGCTCAACATCAATTTTTTCAAGCATTTCAGAAATTGCTTTGGTGGTTGGATGATTGCGGTTTGGCACCACATCCAGATGAAGTTTCCAGTCATAAGAATGTCTTTGACTTGGTGTAAAATAATAATCTTCTGCATCAAATCCGGTTTTCTGTTTGTGGTCTTCAGAGCGAGGTTCCGGAGAATTATATTTTGTTTTTGCCTTTTTTAATTCTATTTGCTTCATAGTATAAGCGCGAATATAGTCCAACTCGGCTTTTTCCATTTTAGAAATTTGGCCGAGTTTTTCTTTGGCTTCCAAACTTCTGCGACGTGTTTCACGGCTTTTTTCATAATCATTTTGCGGTGTGAAAGTCGGAGTTTGTTCCGGCGCCGGTGTTGGTTGTTGCGGCTGAGGTTCCGGCTGCGGCTTTGTTTCCGCAGTCGGCTGAGTTTTCGGTTCTGCAGCCGGAGTTGCTTCTTGCTGGTTTTGTTGAGGTTTGCTTTGTTGCTGAGTTTGCAGTTTGTTTTTCATAATCTGCAAAGCACCTTTGAGTTTTTCATCTTGAATAGTTTGCAAAAACGCATCATTAAGCTCAGGTGCACCAACCATTTGCATGGCAGGCTTTGCTTCCATGCAAGCAAGCATCAAGCGCGCTTTGAAATCAGGAGATTTAATATCGCCGAATTCAATGATTGAGCCTTGTTTTTTGGCTAAAGCTACAATATCGCGAAAACGCTGCATATTAGGTATTTTAACATTACCATCTTTATCTTTTGCGGAAAGGGTAATGTTATTAGCGCTTTTAGCCACGATTTTATCAACACTACCATTGGCATGTTTAATCTCAGCGCGATAATCTGGAGCTTTGATATCTTCCTTATATTCAGCTTTTTGCTTTTCTGCCGAAGGTTGAAAAATCTCGCGCAAAACTTTTTTGAAATCTTTATCTACAACGGCATTAGGCTCATTTTCGTCTGTTTTTTGATTATCATTTCCTTGATTAACATATAATGTTTGCAGAGGTTTGAAGGCTTGTTTGTAGTTTTCTAATATTTTTTTATAAGCCTCAAATTGTCCTAAGCTAAGAGGATTATTTGGGTTGTTTCCATCTTTTATTTCAAGTTTTAAAGCTTCAGCCAAAGTTGGATTATAAATTTTAATTTCGTCAAAAAGCTTTTTGATTTCTTCTAAAGAAGGTTCTTGAGCCGTGATTAAACCATCGGCAATTAATGTTCCGTCCAAGTCGTTCATTCTATCTGGTTTTTCACGACGGATATAAGGCGCAACAATGGTTTTAAGTTCATCAATGGTTGCTTTGTCAGGAGCTTGTGTACAATAAATGACAACGGGGTCGTTCCTTCTATGCCAACCATGAGGTGTGGCGGTTTTATAATAGGCATTGTGTTTTTTTGCAAAATCATCTAAAGCATCAAAGAGTTTTTCGTCGGGCAAAGCATTAACGGCAAATCTTTGCACAACATTTGAATTTTTAAGTGATGGTGGAAGTCTGAATATCCAACCGCCGGAAAGAAAATCACCTTGTGTTTTCATATCTGTGGTATCAAGCATTCTTTTAGCCAATTCATCTCCTTTGGGAGTTTGCCCACCGGCAGCAAAATAAGCAACATTACCATTTTTATCTTTGGTTGCGGGGGTTTTCCCATCCCACAAATCGGTAGAATATTTTACAAATTTTTTCTCTTCATAAATTTTTGTTTTGAGGGCTTTTAGATGCAGAGGCTCATTCCAATTTGAATTGCAATAATTTTTAAAATTGAATGTTTCAGGATGCAAAAATTTTTTAGGTGTTTGTCCACTTTGACTGGTTTGGGAGCGCATATCCGCAATCAGATACATTTTATCAAAAAACATATCTTTACCATCGCGAGAGATATTGTTGTCCTCTAAATATTTATCATAAGCTTCAATGAGTTTTGTTTCTTCTGGAGAAAGATTTGCAAAATAGGGAATATTAGCAAAGTTGTTTTGTTTTTGAGAATTAACAGATTGCAGTTGATTACCATTACTTTGAGTTTTTGTTTTTGTAAAATATAATTTATTTTGCATATAATCGCGCATAGAAGTCATGCAATCGGCGCAGAACGGTTCTTTAAGTTTTTTACGGCGGTTAAAACTTTCACCTGTATAAGCATATTCATACATCAGGCAGTTTTTATCTTTGCAGTGCCAACCGAGATTATCGACGGCGTTTTGACGCTCTTCATGTGTCGCATTGAAAGTATGTCCAAGCTCATGAATGATGATGTCTTTGAAATAGTTTTTCAAATCTTCACCTGTGTAGCCAAGATTAGCGCAAGTTCCGGCAGAAACATTAAGGCCCAATTCACCGGAAATTCCTCGGATGTTCCCCTGAGCTTTTTGTTTGGTAATGTTCACAAAAATCGGTGTGCTTGCACTATACATATTTCCGGCACTGTCAGCCTGCAATCGGCTGAGTTTTTGAATATCAATCATGCCGTTACGGGTAGCTAAAGCAATTTGTTTTTCAAAAGAGGCTTTATATGAGCCATCTGGAAGTTTTTCAAACATCTGCCAAAAGCTTGCCTCGTCAAAATCTTCAGTGCTTTGCCCTGTTCTTGTTCTTTCCTCATAAACTTGTTTGTTATGCGCGGCCAGCTTTTGCAAAATCTCTAAATCATCATAAGAGATATTTTTTTCGTCTGTGGCAAAATTGTTTTTATATTCGGGAAACAAATTGATAAAGTCTTGAACGGCTTCTTTAGCCCAGTCGATATATTTTTGCTCTAATCCGTCTTCAAAGTTAAAATAGAAAGTTTTCATCGTGTTTTTCCGCCAAAATTAAACATTAAAAGCATCATATCACAAAACAGATTCTCTGTCTATAATGATTTTTGTCTAAAATAAGCACAAAAACTTAAAAAATAAGCTTTTTTTGCGTTAATATCTTTGCTTTTTTGTTTGGTGAATTAAAGATTTTGATATATAGTCATGCATAGTTAATTTTTATATGAAAAATAAAGGAAGTAGAACGAATATGAGTAGTGAAATGACCGCAGAAGAAATAAAAAAAGAAGAAAGCGAATATAATGCTGATTCCATTAAGGTTTTGAAAGGTTTGGACGCTGTTCGCAAACGCCCCGGAATGTATATCGGAGATACTGATGACGGTTCAGGTTTGCACCACATGATATATGAGGTTTTGGACAACGCTATTGACGAGGCTTTGGCTGGCTATTGCGATAAGACCGAAGTTATTTTAAATCCGGACGGTTCAGCCACCATTCGCGATAACGGACGCGGCATTCCTGTCGGCATGCACAAAGAAGAAGGCATTTCCGCAGCCGAAGTTATTATGACCGAACTTCACTCCGGTGGTAAGTTTGATAACAACTCATACAAAGTTTCCGGTGGTTTGCATGGTGTGGGTGTTTCTGTGGTTAATGCCTTGTCAGTTTGGCTTAAATTGCGCATTTGGCGTGAAGGTCATGAACATATTGCCGAGTTTTCTCATGGTAATGTTACCCGTCACTTGGAAGTTGTTGGTGATGCCGGAGACAAACATGGTACCGAAGTAACATTTTTGCCATCTCCTGAAACATTCACCATGACAGAATTCAATTTTGATACATTGGAAAGAGCCATTCGAGAAAAAGCTTTTCTAAACTCAGGTGTTTATTTACGTTTAATTGATAATCGCGGTTCCGAACCCAGAGAAGTTGACTTTCATTATGAAGGCGGCTTGAAAGCCTTTGTTGCTCATATTAACAAATCTAAAGCTCCTTTGCATGAAGAAATGATTTCTATGAGCGGTGAAAAAGATGACATTCAGGTAGATTGCGCAATGCAATGGACCAATGCTTATAACGAAAGCATGCTTTGCTTCACCAATAACATTCCGCAAAAAGATGGTGGTACACACTTGGCTGGTTTCAGAGGCGCTTTGACCAGAACCTTGAATAACTATGTGATGGAAAATGGTTTGCTGAAAAAAGATAAAATTCAGCTTTCCGGTGATGATATGCGCGAAGGTTTGACTTGCGTGTTGTCTGTTAAAGTTCCTGATCCGAAGTTTTCTTCCCAAACCAAAGATAAATTGGTTTCTTCAGAGGTTCGTCCGGTGGTTGAAAGCGTGGTTGGTGATAAACTCAAAGAATGGTTGGATGAACACCCCAATGAGGCCCGTATTATTGTTGGTAAAATTGTTGAAGCCGCAACCGCTCGTGAAGCTGCGCGCAAAGCCAGAGAGTTGACCCGACGCAAAGGTGCGTTTGACATTGCGTCTCTCCCCGGAAAATTGGCTGACTGCCAAGAAAAAGACCCTGCTTTGTCAGAAGTCTTCATCGTGGAGGGAGATTCTGCGGGTGGTTCTGCAAAACAAGGTCGTCACCGCAAAAACCAAGCTATCATGCCGCTTCGTGGTAAAATTTTGAATGTGGAACGTGCTCGTTTTGATAAAATGCTTAACTCTGCCGAAATCGGTACCATTATTACTGCTTTGGGCACAGGTATCGGACGCGATGACTTCAATCCGGATAAATGCCGTTATCACAAAATCATTATCATGGCCGATGCCGATGTCGATGGTAGCCACATCAGAACCTTGTTGTTAACCTTCTTCTATCGTCAAATGCCTGAGTTGATTGAACGCGGTTATGTATATATTGCGCAACCGCCATTGTATAAGGTCAAAAAAGGTAACTCCATTTTGTATATTAAAAACGAACGAGAAATGGAAGACTATTTGATTCGTGGTGGTTGTGATGATGCTGTTTTGGTTCGCACCAGCGGCGAGCAAATCACAGGTTCTGACTTGATTGACTTGGCCGAACGCAACCGCAAAGCCAGCAGCTTATTGTCAACTTTGAGCAAAAACTTGCCGGAGAAGATTGTAGAACAAATGGCTATTTTTGGCTTGTTCGATGAAAAAGTTTATACTGATATCCCAACCTTAAAAGCAGAGCTGGAAAAACTGGCCAAACGTTTGGATAGTTTGGAAGCTGAATATGACCGTGGTTGGAATGCCGAAGTTTTGGCTAATGGTTCAATCTGCTTCCACCGCACATTAAGAGGTGTTAAAGAAGAACATATCATTGATAACACTTTGTTGGAAAGCCTTGAAGCCAAAACCTTAAACGAGATGAAAGACTTGTTGAAAGAAAACTTTGCCGAAACCGGCAAATTCATCTCCAAAAACGGCATTGAAAGAAACATCACCGGTCCGGTAACCTTTGTTGATGCTATTGTAACGGCAGCCAAAAAAGGTATTACCATCCAGCGCTATAAAGGATTGGGTGAGATGAATCCGGAACAACTTTGGGAAACCACTTTGGATCCTGAGGCTCGTTCTTTGTTACAAGTTAAAATTGACCATATGGACGAAGCTGATGAAGTTTTCTCAACCTTGATGGGTGATGTGGTTGAACCAAGAAAAGAGTTCATTCAAGACAATGCCTTGAATGTTGTCAACTTGGATATTTAATCTGTCGAAAAAAAACAAACCCCCCGTAAGTTTACAAAACTTCGGGGGTTTTTAGTATTATTGAATGCTTGCGTAAAAATAAATATTACCATAGTTTCCTAAGAAATGAGCAATATTTGTTTCTCCATCTAAACCTACATCTCCTGAATGGGTATACCAATATTGCCCACAATGCCCACCATCGTTTTTTAAAAGCAGATATTTATCTTGATTAAAGCAAGAGGGATATCCAAAAACAGCAAGCTTATCAGAAAGACACAGCAAATCATGATAATTAGCTACAAAAACGTTCAAGGCATATTCATTCCATGGCTTAGCATTTACGTGAATGTTCTTGCCAAAATTGAAAACCACTTCCGTTGTCACCGGCATAGGTAGGTCTTTCAAGTTGTCAAAAGTCAAAGGCTGAACATAAAAAATGGTTTTATCGACCACAATTCCGACCAACTCACCCATATTAGGCGTAATTTTTTTAGAAAAGAATTCCTTACCATCTTTTCTGAAAATCAAATCAAAAGGAGAATCTCCGGAGATTTTTTCCAAATATTCTTTGACTTGAGCTACCGTTGGTTGACAAGCATTAAAAACACGAAAAATTTCTTCTTTTTCCATAAAATAATTTTTTATAAAAATTAAACATATATTTAGTTGATTGAGGCATAAGATTAAGTAGATAATACAGATTTGTCAATCAATTTTACCGGAGGAAAGAAAATGAAATTTGCCATTATTTATTATAGTAAAACCGGTCATACCAAAGAGATGGGTGAAATTATTGCCGAAGGAATAAGAAAACAAGGCTGCGAGGCACGTCTTTTTTCCATTACCGAAGATATGGACGCCGAATATATCAATGCTTGTGATGGTGTCATCTTTGGCACCCCGACATACTTGGCAAGTACTTGTTGGCAAATCAAAAAATGGTTGGAAGAAGACAGTCGTCATTTAAAATTGGCAGGTAAATTGGCCGGTGTTTATGCCACCGCGCACTATGCTCAAGGCGGTGGAGATATTGCCATTATGACCATTATAGGTCATCTGTTAGTTAAAGGCATGTTGGTTTATTCCGGCGGCGCAAGTTATGGACAACCTTTCATTCACCTGGGGCCTGTGGCTTTAGATGCGGTTGAAGGTCATTATGAAAAAAGCAAAGCCATGTTTGAAATTTTTGGTGAGAGAATGGCTCAAAAAGCTAAAGATTTATTTGCTTAAAGCCTGATTTTGGTTGACTTGTGAAATCGCTTCGTTCTAAACTGAACAAAAAATTTTTTAAGGTAAAAACAATGTCTTTAAAGTTCAAACTTGCTTTTGTTTCCGCTTTGTTGTCCAGTTCTATGGCTTTTGCCGGAGAATGGAAAACCGGCATGGAAGGAAGCGCCACTGGTTTATATGGTTATACTGAAGCATCAGACAGATTTTCTGAACAAAACAGCCACAATCATGGTGTTGGCGATGCCAAACTGAGTGCTTATGCCAAATATCTGTTTGGCGCAGATTGGGGGGCAGGAATTTATGCTGATTTAATGCTTGGCGTTGACCACGAGTTGGAAGACTATAACCAAGGTAAATGGGGCGAAGAAGTTTATGGCATTGTTGATAGTTCTTATGGTCGCTTGATGATTGGTCAAACTTGGAACGTGGCAGCGCAATTTCACACCGGTGCGCCTGATGCTGGACCTTTGGGGATTGAAAACAGCGACATAGTAGACTTTATCTTCAATCCCAATTGGCAAAGAAAAGGCAGCAATGCCCGCTTTGCTACCTTAAACACCACTTACATCAATACCGATGGTGTGGCACCTAAAATAAGCTACATCACGCCGGAATATTATGGCACCATGCTTGGTTTTACCTATGTGCCGGAAACCTACAACCGCCGCGGTTTGGTCAGCAAATCGGCCGATTATGAAGATAAAGGCGGCTATATTGTGAGTTTGTATAACTATATAGACTTTGATATTTTCAACTTAACCACCACTTTGGGCTATGCCGATTTTATTGACAATGACCAAGAATATTCTGCCAGCATGAGCTTGTCGCATGGTAACTGGACATTGGGTGGCGGCTGGCGCATGACCGAAGCAGATGATAAAAACCCGATTTCCGCCAATGCCGATATGCCGGAGTTTTTTGACGGATATCGTGAAGGCTATGCTTGGAACGTGGGCTTGGGTTATGAAATCGGACCATATAAAACCTCTTTGTCATACTTTGAATCTCATGCCAAAGAGAGCGACAATGAAGACAGAATTTTGATGTTCTCCAACCGCTATCAGGTTAATAAAAACTTGGATGTATATTTGAGTGCCGCCAAGGTAGATTTCCGCGGTCAAAATCGCGAGGTTAGTCAGAACAATAAGGGCTATGCGGTCGTGAGCGGTTTGAGTATGAATTTTTAGGAGAAATAAATGCCTAACATTTTGCTGTTATCGAACAATGAAGATTTTGCTTTAGATTTAAGCGAGCAAATCACTTTATATGCGCACGATTTTACGGTTTTGCCACAAGATGATGAAAACAGCTTAATAGATATGATAATTTTGGATGAAAGAGCTCAAGACTTAAAAACTTTGCGTGCGCATCACCCCAATACGCCGATTATTTTGCTACAAAAAGAAGGCGATGATTCGGTAGAAAGCTCGGTTTTGAATCAAGTTGTTTTCAAACCGCTGTCTTTGGAAAGTTTGTTAAACCAAATTCAAGCCGGTATCAATTTGGTAGATAATTCCGAAGCCGGATATTTAAACTTTAATCTCTATGAGTTGCACCCATTGCAAAAAGAAATTTATAATGAACGCAACGGCGAAACCATAAAACTGACGGAAAAAGAAGTAGCAATCATCAAATTTTTATATAAAAACAAAGATAAAATTGTTTCTAAAAATGATTTGTTGCAAGAAGTTTGGGGTTATAGTCCCGATGTCAGCACCCACACGATTGAAACCCATATTTATCGCCTGCGTCAAAAGGTGGAACATGAAGACACTTCCGCGCAACTGATTGTTACCGAAGACGGCGGATATAAGCTGGTATTATAAAAAAAGGCGGAGTTATCTCCGCCTTAATTTTATTTTTCAGGATATAAATTCAAATTAACTTCTTCATCCAAATAATACATATCGCCGGTCAAAGGGTCTATAATCAGATAGCCAATTAACCCGCCGATGAGTAAGTTTCCGGCATAATACCAACCGCTCACATGCCAATCAATCACGGTTGTTTGGGTTTTGTAGCCGTCTTTGGAGGCAATCACAGTATATTTTTGCGGGTTGAAATAACCTCCGGCCGCAGTTTTGAGATTGATTGTGGTCGGAGTTTGTCCTTCAAAAACAGTTTGTCCGTGTCTGTCGAGGATTTTGATATCCACTTTTTCCAAATTAGCTTTGATTGGAATGGTTTGCGAGTTCTCACGCATAACCGTAGCGCAAGAAGCAAGAGTTGCGACAATGATGCCGCAGAAAAATAAATAAAACAGTTTTTTCATCAGAACATCCTTTGTTGACAAGATAAAACAAAACCCACCGAAAAAAGGTGGGCGGATGTTCAGAAACCGTTCATAGATAAAGACGGCCCGGCCTATTCGGCATAGCCTTATTTAGCCGACATCCGTCCATGACGAAGTCGGCATATTATTTATGAGTCGCTATATACGAGCGACTATCTACGAAAGGGTTTCTGAAGCCCTAACGCTCATCTCTGAGCGTCAACAAAAGATTATAAGTTCTGATTGGTTTTGTAAAGATATATTTTAACCTTTCTTAATCTCCACCACTACCGGCACATGGTCGGACGGACGCTCGCCGGCGCGCCAATCTTTCAAAATTTTGTAGCTGACCACGCGGTCTTTGAGGTTGGGAGAAACCCAAACATGGTCCAAGCGACGCCCTTTATTGTTGGTCTGCCAGTTGGGGTTGCGATAGCTCCACCAAGTGAAAATCTTTTCCGGCTCAGGGTGAAATTCACGGGCAATGTCCACAAAATCAAGCGAGGCTTTAAGCCGGTTCAAGCGCTCCACTTCAATCGGCGTGTGTGATACGATTTTCAAAAGCTGCTTGTGATTCCATACGTCATTTTCATAAGGCGCGACGTTAAAATCACCGCAAAGCAACATTTTTTTGTTTTCAAGCTCGCTTTTGTGCTGTTCGTAATATTCGGATATATCATCCATAAATGTCAGCTTGTGCGCAAAGGAAAGATTTTCTATCGGGTCGGGAATATCACCGCCCGCCGGAATATAAATATCGTTGATTTCAATATCATCAAACACGGTTGCCTTGATATGACGCGCATCTTGTTTGCCCACCCAGTCGCAACAAGCCACATTTTGCAAAGGCTCTTTACTCAAAATCGCCACACCATTATATCCGGCCATGCCATAAAGCGCAATTTCGGGGTATCCCAAAGCACGAATAGCATCAAAAGGGAAATCTTCTTCTTTGGCTTTCACTTCTTGTAGGCAGATAATGTCCGGATTTTCGGTTTCAACCAACTTTTTTAGAGCATCCATGCGGATTCGAATGGAGTTTGTGTTCCACGTGGCGAGTTTGAATGTCGTCATTTTTTATCTTTTCTTATAGTTAAGCGGATTCTTTTTGTCTTTGCGGAATTGGAACAATTTGCTGTCCAAATCAACATCTTTTTGCGCGCCGTAGAGCGAAACCGTTACTTCCACCGATTGCGGGTCGGTCACTTTCCATTGTTTGAGCTCAAACGGCTCTTTGCTGAAAATAAGCGTGATGGGGTTAATGTCTTTTTTTTGCGGATATTCTACCACAATCATTATTGTGCCGCGGTCTTCATAAAAATCGATGACTTTCAGATTGCGACCGTCAATTTTGATATCATTTGCCAAAATAAGTGTTGCCGGAATATCGTCATAATCAATATGGGTAACTTGGTCTAGCTCTTTGTCGTTATAAACAATAAACTCGCCGTTCCCGATGATATCCACATCAACCGGTGCGCCATATTCCATGCGAATTTTGTTGGGTTTGGCAATATAAATTTTGCCCTCGGCGGTAGAACCGTTGCTGGCGGTTTGCACAAAGTCTGCCTCTAAGGTTTTCAGATTGTTGAGGTAAGATTCAATCTGGGCAATTTGTTCGGCGCTGGGCTGTGTTGCCGCTTGCGCGCTGAAAGCAGATAAACTCAAAAACAAAAGCAAAGTCAAAAATTTTTTCATATTGTCAAAACCTTTTTTATGCGTTGCGAGCTTTGAAAATGCCGTTTTCAAAACCTTGAATTTCTTTGTTGGTTTCCGCCATTTCCAAACGTTTTTCGGTGAGGGCGGCATATTCTTTTTCTCTCTCGATTCCAATATAGTTTCGATTAAGTTTTTTTGCAACCACCGATGTTGTGCCGGAGCCGACAAACGGGTCAAGAATAACATCGCCTTCGTTACTGGAAGCCAAGATAAGTTTGGCAATCAGTTTTTCGGGCTTTTGGGTGGGATGATTGGTGTTTTCTGGCATTGACCAGAAAGGAATGGAAATATCGGTCCAAATATTGGAAGGATGCGTCAGACGGGTTTTACTTGTGCCGTCATCAACCCAATCTTTAGGCTTGCCGTTTTTATCACGATACGGGGCAATTACAGGACGTTGAACCTTAACCGCATTTAAGTTAAAGGTATAATCCTTACTTTTGCTAAAAAACCAAATATCTTCAAGGCAGTTTTTCCAGTTGTTTTGGGCGCCTCTGCCTTTTTCTCTCTCCCAAGAAATGCGGTTTTGCAAAAGAAAATATTTTCCTGCCACTTCAGGAATAGCAATTGAAGTTTTCCAATCTGAGCAAATGTAAATTGAGCCATTTTCTTTAAGCAGGCGTGCTGTCTTTTTGAGCCATTTATCAAGCCACTTTTTATATTCTTCCAAGCCCATTTCTTTGAAAGTGGTACCGGAAAAACTTTTGGTTAGATTATAAGGAGGGTCTACAATAATCAAATCTATTGAAGCTTCAGGTAAAAGATCAAGAGCTTTGAATGTGTCTTGGTGCAAAGTTTTATTGAGAACAAAATCCAAAGAAACACGAGCCGAAATCTTAATGACTCTTTTGCCATATTCGTTGATTTCGGCTTTTGTTAGTTCAATGGTTTTATTACGTGGTGCTTTGTCTTTTTTCATTGCTGAAACGAACTATTCTTCACCAAATTTGTTGTTAACCAAATCTGTAATGGCTTGCAAAGCTTCTTGAGCTTGTGCGCCGGAGCAATTAACTTTAATTGTGGTTCCTTTAGAGGCGGCAAGCATCATCAAGCCCATGATAGAGCAACCGCTAACCGTTTGACCAATTCTTTCAACTTCAACTTCGCAATCAAAAGGCGCGATTGTTTTAACAAAAGCAGCGGCAGCACGAGCATGCAACCCTTTTTTATTTTGAATTTCTAATTCTGCGGTAAGAACATTATCACTCATGGTTACATTCCCAACAATTGTGAAGCAATATTAATATATTTTTTGCCGGCTTCTTGAGCACCTTCAACCGTTTCTTTCATGGTTTTATCTTTGCGCAGAGAAGCAATTTTAATCAACATTGGTAAGTTCATACCAGCCAAAATCTCCACATTGGCTCTATCCATAATTGAAATAGCCAAGTTTGAAGGTGTGCCGCCGAACATATCAGTCAAAACCACAACACCGCTGCCGCTATCAACCTTGCTGACTTTTTCCAAAATTTCAGCGCGGCGCATTTCCATGTCATCTTCGGGACCAATGCAAACAGCTTCAACATTCTCTTGTTTGCCAACCACATGTTGCATGGCGGAAATAAATTCCAAAGCCAAATTTCCATGAGTCACTAAAACCAAACCAATCATTATGTTTATCCTTCAAATTTTTATTTTTTAGGTCCGTTTGTCCAGCATTTAATGGCACCGAATTTTGCCAAAACTTCTTCTTTGGTTTTTGCTTTAACATATTCATCGGCGCGAGTTTGTTTGCCTTCCAAAACAATCTCTTCCACATTTTCAACCGGAACAGCATAAGTACGTTCAACCATTTTACCTTGCAGTTCCACAATCAGCAAAAATTCAGCTTCAGCTAAAGGACCTTTGGTTTCCTCATCAATATCATCAAGTTTAACAGCCAAATGCTCATCTCTTTTCAAAAGAGCGGTTTTTTTGCCGTCAAACTGCAATACGGGATTAACCGGTGCACCTTCACGTGCGTCGATAAAAATGGCCAGTTCACCGTATTTATTTTCAATAATTTCGTAGAAATCTTGTTTTTCAATCAGGGTGTAATATTGTGTATCCATGGATTTTAACCTTACAGTATTATTTTATAGATAAAGATGATAGTACAATAAGACAAGAGTGTCAATTTTGAGTTAACACTTCAAGGAATATTAATAGTCTTTCTGCGTAATTTTATTATTAGCCACTTCAAAAAAGAGGGCATCTTGCTTCAAACTCATAAACAGTTCCGGATTCGTTGATGTAATCCAAGCTTGAACTTTCAAATCTTTAATTTTTTCAAGCAAAGCTTCGCGTTTCACATCGTCCAAATGCGCCACCACTTCATCAAGGAGCATAACCGGAGCAAACCCTTGGTGCAATGTTTGCGATTTTGTTTGTGCTAAAATAATACTGATGAGAAGCGATTTTTGCTCGCCGGTTGAGCAAAGCTCTGCAGGCATATGTTTTTTGCGATAATAAACTTTAAAGTCAGTGCGGTTCACACCGTCAATCGAGTCATTATACAAAATATTTTGGCGTTGAGATTTGAGCTTGTTTTTGTAGAAATCTTCTACATCAACCGCCGGCATTTTATCGAGCATTTTTTCAATTATGCCGTCAAGTTCCAGACGCACACTTGGAAAAATATCGTCTGGTTCATGTTCAATGAATGTGTTGAGCTTGGCTGTCTGTTCGCGTCTGGCTGCGGCAATTGCTACGCCGAGAGAGGCCATGTTTTCTTCCAAAGGTGTCAACCAATGATTATCTTTGGAACCGCTTTTTAAAAGCTGATACCATTCTTTGTACAAATGCTCAAAATTAGCCGTACGTTTGGCATGTTCCATATCAAAAGCATAAACCAATCGGTCAAGAAAACTGCGTCTGGGTTGCGAACCGCCGCGGAACAGTCTGTCCATTTGCGGTGTCAACCACACGGCAGAAATATATTTTCCAAGCTCGGCTTGAGAAGATATTTTGTTGCCGTCAATTTTGACGATTCTCCGCTCAAAAGAACGCAATTCGTCATCGCTTTCTTTGCTGCTTTTTTCAACTGCTGTGCCGATTTCATAGGATTCGCCACCTTTCATAACAGTTGAAGAAACCGCCCATGAAGTGTTGTTGATTTCGGTCGGCGCATATTCATCTGTGACCAATGCCGGACGGATTCGTCTGATATCTGCCAAACGAGCCCCCCTCAAGCCTCGTCCCGGAGTGAGAAAAGAGACTGCTTCCAAAATATTGGTTTTGCCGGTGCCGTTTTCTCCGGTAATGATAATCGGACAAAGTTCGGTATTAAGGCGCAAAAACGGATAGTTTCTATAGTCAGTTAAAGTCAGGCGTGTAACGCCTGACTTTATAGAATTATCAACCTGAATATTTAAGGCCAGATTATCCATTTTTCCTCTGGATATTAGACGCGCATCGGCATCAAAACATAGATGGCGCTGGAATCTGTAGTATCATGAATAACTGAAGGAGAAGAAGCATCAGCAAAAGAGATGCGAACAGCTTCGCCTTTAACTTCGTTCAAAATATCTAACAAATAGCGGAAGTTATACCCAATCTCAACCGATTCGCCTTCATATTTAGCTTCCAATTCTTCTTGTGCAGAACCTAAATCCGGGCTGGAAGTTGTGATCGTAACTTTAGAAGGAGCGGTAATCATCTTAATGGCGCGTGTTCTTTCAGCTACAACGGAAACACGGTCAACAGCAGAAGACAAATCTTTAACTGAGAGTTCCAAGTTTTTATCATTGTCTGTCGGAATAACGCGTTCATAGTCAGGATATGTTCCGTCAATGAGTTTAGATGTCAAAGTAATGTCTTCAAAAGCAAAGCGAACTTTGTTGTCAGACATAGAAACCATAATATGGTCAGCATTGTTATCGTCCAAGAGTTTTCTGATTTCGGTAATGGTTTTTCTCGGAACAATCACACCAGCCAAGTTTTCGGCACCTTGTGGCAACGGAGTTTCAACACAAGCCAAGCGGTGGCCATCGGTTGCAACCACGCGCAAAACCTTAGCTTCACCTTCATTTTTGGCGTGCATGTAAACACCATTGAGATAGTAGCGAGTTTCTTCAGTAGAAACGGCAAATTTAGTGCGGTCAATCACATCTTTAAGTTCTTCTTTGTCCATGGTAAAGTTGATGGGCAATTTATCACCTGAGATAACCGGGAAATCTTCTACGCCGATGGTAGAAAGAGAGAACTTGGAACGAGCAGATGCAATAGTCAATTGTCCTTTTTCGTCAGGGAAAGTGATTTCAACTTCAGAACCATCAGAAAGTTTTCTGACAATGTCATAAAGCATATGAGCCGGAGCTGTTGTGGCGCCGGTTTCAATTGTTTTTGCGTCAACAATTTCTGTGATTTCCGTATCCATATCGGTTGCTTTGAAGCTGATACCGTCTTCCAAAGCTTCGATTCGCACATTAGATAAGACCGGAATGGTGTTTCTTTTTTCAACAATGCTCTGAACATGGCTCAGAGTTTTCAAAAGGTTAGCGCGTTCAATAGTAAACTTCATTTCAATTCACCTGTTTTTAGATCTAAAAAATATTATCGAAATAGTATCACAAAACACTCAAACCAGAAGAAAAAACAACGATTCGTCAACAACTTTTTAACAAAAAAAACACCTCCGATATATTCAAGGAGGTGTTTTTTATTTTTCGGGGTAAAAGATAAATTAAGCTTCGAGAACTCTTCTCAATGCATCAACGTCCTCAGCCAAACTCTTATCTTCCAAGATAAGTTCTTCAACTTTACGAACGGCATGCATAACTGTTGTATGGTCACGGTCAAACTTACGTCCAATCTCTGGGAGAGAACGAGAAGTGAGTTGTTTAGCCAAATACATGGCAATTTGACGCGGACGAGCAACGGTGCGAGCTCTTCTTGAAGATTGCATTTCTTTAACAGAGATATTGAAATGTTCTGCAACTTTCTTTTGAATTTCATCAATAGTGGTGCGTCTGTCATAAGAGCGGAGCATATCTTTCAAAACATCTTGAGTCATGTCCAAAGTAATTTCTTTGTCGCTCAAGAGTTGAGAGTGAGCAATCACGCGACGCAAAGCACCTTCCAATTCTCTGATGTTTGAAGTAATTTTTTGAGCCAAAAATTCGCAAACTTTGGTCGGAACTTCAACGCCGAGTTGTTTTGCTTTATTTTGTAAAATTCCCATACGCAAATCAAAGTCTGTCGGGTGAATATCGGCAACCAAACCGCAACCTAAACGAGATTTTAATCTGGCCTCGATTCCTTCCAAATCTGCCGGAGATTTGTCAGCAGAGATAATGATTTGTCTGCCTTCTTCAATCAAGGAATTAAAGGTGTAGAAAAACTCTTCTTGAGTGGTATCTTTGCCGCCCATAAATTGAACGTCATCAACCATCAAAACATCAACGGAGCGGAATTGTTCTTTGAAGGCTGTTGTATCTTTGTAGCGCAAAGCTCGAACAAATTTATACATGAATTTTTCAGCTGACAAATAAACAATATTTCTAGTCGGATCTTGTTGTTTGATGTGCCAAGCAATAGCGTGCATCAAGTGGGTTTTTCCTAAACCAACGCCGGAGTACAAGAACAACGGGTTGAAAGAAACGTTTCTGGATTCGGCAACTTTTCGAGCGGCAGCATAAGCAAATTCATTAGTTTTGCCGACAACAAAATTGTCAAAAGTATATTGTGGGTTCAAAGGAACGGATAAAGGATCATTGTTAGAAAAGGTTTCGTTGGTATTGGCCATAACCGAAGCCATTCCGGATTGATAAATATTCGTAGGAGCTGGTGTTGTTGTAATTTTTTTCAACAAAGAGCGGCATGTTGGATTATAAAGCCCTTTAGATTCGTCATTAACTGCTTGAACAACAAAATTCACACTTTTAATTTCAGGATTCTTCTTTTCCCAAATTTTGTGGATTCTTTCACTGTAATGAGTGATTACCCAGTTTCTCATAAATCGGGTCGGAACACAAATATTCATAACACCGTCATTAAAAGAACCCAAAGTCAAAGGCTTTAACCAACTGTCAAAAGCTGTTTCGCCGACTTCAGTTTTTAATTGGCTGCAAATCTGTCCCCATTGATCTTGAACAGAATTGTTATTGATTATTGCTTCTTCAGCCATTTTATCTCCCCATTTTTTCTAGTTAATAACTCAATCTTTCTAAAATAGTTTTGTGCTCTGTTTTGTTTTTAGATTATGTTTTTTTCAAAACATATTTTATTTTAAAGCATATCCCCTTATGTCATAAAACAAAAAAATCTAAAAATTTAATATCAAGCTTTAATGACTATCTTAATAATTACTTTTTCTACGATTATCAAAAACAGAACCTTTTTTAATATCTTGTTTTTTGAAAATCATTGTTCCCAAAAGCAATTTGGATATTAAAGGTAAAAAAAATAATTACAACAGAACATTTACCGAACATTGCAATTATATTTCTTGACATACTTTTTTTACAGAGTCGTTGGGATTCCCTTGTTTTTCATACAAAAAAACACAAACCGAAACATCTCAATGAAGAGATCAACGATTTGTGTTTTTGTATAAATCTATCTTAAAAATAAAGCTTAGAGAGCTTTAATTTTTTTAGAAAGACGAGAAACGGTACGAGCCACTTTATTGAGGTGGAAAACACCTTTGCGAACAGATACCATCAATTCAGATTCTGCAACTTTAAGAGCTTCCAAAGCTTTGTCTTTTTCTTTAGCATTAATCAAAGCGTCAACTTTTTTTACAAAAGTGCGAACTCTGCTACGACGAGCGCCATTGATAACGGCTCTTTTGTTGTTGCGGTTAATTCTTGTTTTTGCCGATTTATGATTGGCCATATTCTTTAATCCTGTATTAAAAAGTTATTACAATATATTTTTGATAAGCTTTATAAACTCTAAACAATGGTTTAGTCAATAACTATTTTGCATCTAAAGGCTAAAATATTGTTATTTTTTGCGTTTTTCCATAAAGTTTTGTAAAGATTCTTTAAATCCGTTGGATCCGAGACATATTTTACAATTTTTGTTTTCATAAGCGATTCCGGCCTCCAGATTCGAATTAAAAGCTTGTTTGATTGCATCTTTGGCCAATTTGACCGAATTTTGAGGAAGAGCAGCGATTCTCATGGCTGTTTTTACAGCTTCTTCAAACAAATCAGGCAAAGCAACAATTCTGCTGGCGATGCCGCAAGCAACAGCTTCTTCTGCGTTCAAAGAGCGACCGGTTAATACCATTTCCATGGTTTTTGATTTGCCAATGGTTTTGGTCAAGCGTTGAGTGGCACCAAAGCCCGGAATAACCCCAAGACTAATTTCTGGTTGTCCAAAGCGAGCATTATCCGCAACAAGAATAATATCGCAGGAAAGAGCCAGTTCGCAGCCGATTCCCAAAGCATATCCGGCCACAGCTGCAATAATAGGCTTAGAACAGTTATCAAAATCTTTGAAATAAGCATATGTTTTATCTAATGCTTCGATTCCATAAGTGTTAACTTTGTTTTGCAGTTCAATAACATCTATACCGGCGGCAAAAGCTTTGTCGCTACCTTTCAATACAATAGCGCAGATAGATTCGTCGTTGCAAAATAAATTAAGTTGCTCTGAAAGTTCGGAGAGCATTTTTTCGCATACGGCATTAAGAGCTCTTGGTCGGTTTAATGTGATGATGCCAACCGGACCGCGAACTTCTACTAATATATTATTATATTCCATTTCTTTCCTATAATTTGCTTTTTACGGTGATACGAACAATTAAAGGTTTGTTAGATTCTTTGGCAATATCCAAAGTTTCTCCGTCTCTGTCAAAAGATAAAGTATTGTCTCTTTTTCCCTGATATATCCATCCGAGTTGAGGCAGAGTTTCAATATAAAATTTTTCTACTTTGGCAAAACCGATTTTACTGCTGGTAAAAGAAGCTTCTACCAATCGGCTCTCTTCATTTCCAAAAGAGATATTATCTTTTTGAATGGGTTCCAACCCTTGCAATAAAGGAACATCTTCCAACCCCTCAATAAATGCGGCATGAGCCGGAAAAGAAAACAAAATGACAATTGCTAAAATACCGAAAAATCTTTTCATTTCTTCCTCATCTTATTTTTGCAAAGAAGGACAAAAGAATGTAGAGCGTCCGCCCAATACAAGTTTTTGGATTCCTCCTGTTTTTTTGATGTTACAACAACAATCAGGACAAGCTTGCCCTGTTTTATTGTAAACACAATGCATATTTTGAAAATATCCCAAACTTCCATCCGGTTTGTGATAATCGCGCAATGTCGAGCCACCTGCTTCTATGGCTTTTTGCAAAACCTCTCGAACTTTTTGAAGCAAACAGTTACACTCTTTTAATGATAAACTGTTTGCAGAGCGAGTTGGCAGAATTCGCGCTTCATATAAGGATTCGGAAGCATAAATATTCCCGATTCCCACAATAACAGACTGATCTAATAAAGCAACTTTTATGGGCACTTTTTTCGTCTGTAATTTTTGATATAAATATTTGCCGTCGATTCTTTTATCAAAAGGTTCAGGGCCAAGTCCGGCCAAGAACTTTGGCGTATCATCGGAATTTTCACAAAAGTAGGTAAACATACCAAAACGTCTGGCGTCATGATAAGTGATAAATCCGTTGCTTGTTTCTATAATAACATGGTCATGTTTTTCTTTTTCAAGCCTTTGTGTGCTTATTTTAACTTGTCCGCTCATCCCCAAATGCCAAACCAGACAAATGCCGTTATCAAGATGAATTAATATATATTTTGCTCGCCGTTCATAAGAACATATTTTTGCACCACAAACTTTTTGCGGTAAATCGTCGGGGATTTTTTCTCGCAAATTCTTGTTATAAATAGAAACATTGACTATTATGGCATTACCAATGCTTTGTTCTATGGCTGTTTTGATGGTTTCAACTTCGGGCAGCTCAGGCATTTTTACCTCAAAAAGAATTGTTTTTTGAAAGATTATAAATGATAAAAGATTTTTTACAATTTATAAAAAAAACTATCCTCGTTGCCAGATTATCTCGACAAGGATTGTTTTCTCCTCTTTCAAAAATGAAAACTTTTCGTTTTGCAAAATTTCCGGCGCAATTTTTTGCTTCTCAAAATACCGGTGCGGATTCGTTTTTTAAGTCAAACTCGCTTTTTTTATCAATGACTGAAGAGTTGCTTTCATCAGCTCCGTTATGTGGATTCCCTTTTTATTTTCTGCCATGTTTCGAGACTAAAGAATATCAAAACAAAGTCGCAATAAGTTGTGATGCAAAAAATTTTGACTGGTCTTTTTATAATAATCTTTTTCAAGAAATTTGTTCTAAAGATTTTTCTTCCATCAAAGGATTATATGCTTCGTGGCAAAGAACCCAGCATATACAAACAGATATGCGCTTATATGGTGCGAATTTGGAAGAAATAAATAACACTCTGATTTATGAAATAGATTGGATTCGCACAACACAAACAAAGCTGGAAATAAATTTCAAAGAAAAAGCTTATTTGACAGATAAATTATCTAAACCGGCACAAAAAAATTTGGCTTCTTACTTTGCAGATTTGTTTTTCACTAAAAAAATTTTGGTAGAAGCTTGGAGAGGAGTTTTGTGTTCTAAAAAAAATCAAATATCTTTTTTGCCGATTTTAAATATTCAAAGATTGGAGTTAGAAGACCTTAATTTTGCTATCAGATATTTGCAACAAAATATAAAACCCCAAACAATTAAACAATGTAAAATCAGTTATGCTTTTGAACTTTTGAAACACTATTGTCCAGACATTAGCTTATCTAAACAGTTGGATTCTTATTTGCATCTGCACATATTAAAAAAAGCATCAGATCAACAAGCTTTACTATCAACCCTAAACAAACATGGAATGGTTTATCTTTCTAAACCGCAATTAAATTTACCCAAAGCCAAAAATTTGACTTATTTGCTGGATTCGAAAAGACATAAAAAAGATAAAAACTATAAAAAATCCTCCTCTCTTTACATCCTTTTATTGCTCTTGGCATATTTACTTCTTCAATATTTTTAGACTTGTCAGCCTTTCTCAAATGAGCTAAACTTCCAAAGTTTAGATAAAGAAAAAGCCATGAAAAAAGTACAAAGAACCAAAAAATATTTTGCACCGCAAAATGAAGGAACAGAACATCAATGCGACCATCCCGGATGCCATGAAAAGGGAGAATATCGTGCGCCTAAAGATAGACGGTTGAAAGAATATTATTGGTTTTGCCTTAAACATGTGCAGGAATATAATCAAAAATGGAACTATTATGATGGTCCGGAAATTCCTGATGAAGAAGAAAATCGCCGTGCGCGCATGCGTTTTCGTTGGTTTGGGGCCAAAGTAAAATATAGTTTTGGTGATGAGTTTGCTGATGAATATAATGCTTTCAGAGAATATGCCAGCGATTTTTCTGCCATGAATAGTGTTTATTTTAGTGATGAAGACCGCCGCAATTTGAAAATTATGGAGCTTCAAAATTCTGAAGAAGATATCACGGTAGAATTGGTCAAAAAACAATATAAAAAATTGGTAAAAAAATATCATCCCGATGTAAATCGAGATGATGAGCAAGCTGAAGAAAAATTCAAACTTTTAGGCGCTGCATATAAAGCTCTTTTGGCAAAGTTTAGTTAACCGCGTTCTCTATCCTGAGCCAATTTTGCGTTAATATATTTTTCTTTTAGCATTTGGTTTTGAGCTGCTTTGGCTTTCTTTTGATCTTTCTTTATTTCTTTTCGACCTGTTTTTTCGCAGATGGTTCTTGCCACCTTTTTATCGTTATTTTTTTCTTTACCAAGTTCGACAATCTCTTTCACTTCCATTTCTTTGAAAGTTTTTTCACCATCTTTGCCGCCGATTCCTTTAATCTTGTTAACACCTTGCATCAGTTCTACAAGTTCTTTATCGCTTAGTTTTTCCCAAGACTTATCGGAAGTTTTCAACTCTTTTTTAAATTCACTTTGCAAAGTTTGCGTTGTTTTTTGTGTAGTAATGGTATTTTCGTTCAAACTTTTATTTATGGTTTCTTTTTTCAAACCTTTAAAACCGGCATTTTTTGCCATATTATTCGCCAAATTAACGGCTGTCTGTTTTTCTGTTTCCAATTGCAGACGAATTGTGTTGTTTGTTTCTTGTTGTTTTAGAGTCCGTTTTTCATCTTCATAAAGAGCATTATATAAAGAATTATTTTGCTCCATTAACAAAGGATCGGAAACAATTTGCACATTGTCTTCATCGTCTTCATCATCCAAGCTTCTTATTTTTTTCTGAATTTTTTTTAGCCCCAAAGGTAAATCATTGGGTTTTGGGGGAGTTGTTTTAAAAACACTATCTTTTTTAGCCTCATATTCTACGGCTTGTTTAATGTTTGTCTTTCTGGTGATTTTTTCTTGTTCTCCGATACTGCCTTTTTTCCATTCAATATTCGGATTTGTTTTATCTTCAGTCATATTTTCCCCCAATATGCTCCTGCATGGAGATTAAAACATTTCAAGATTAAGAGTAACGAATGCAGCGAAATTTGTCAATTATCGTCTTAAATTTGTTTGCGATAATGTATACAAAAACATAAGCAAACCAACGGTTTTACAATTTTTTGTAGGTAATCATGATTGATCCGTCAGAAAGATTTTTAGACATAACTTCCACCTGATCTATATCATTTCGATTCAAAATAAAAGTTTTGGTCGTAAAACTTCTGATGTGATTGATAATGTCGTTTTTCAGACCTTTCCAATCGTCAACTTTGGTGAAAAACTTTTGTTGCATGTCAATAAGTTCGGAAAGGGTTGGATCTTGTTCCAAAATGCCATTGTCAATCTGCCAAAGAGTAAGATAAGCTTGATTAAAGAAGTTCAAATGTCCATCGGCACCAAAGATAACAACAGCATCAAACAAGTTATCTAAAGTTTCTTGTTGAACGGCCAATAAAGCATTATAAGCACGTCTGGTTGCCAATTTATCAGAAACGTCTTCATAAGCAAAAACCAAGCCTCCCATAGGGTGAGGAATTCTAACGCGACGAATGGTTTGTTCATTAGGAAGGTGGAGCATATCTTCTTTGGTTTCAATAATTTTGCTAAAATCTTCCTGCTCTCCATTTTTAAAAGCAAGATAATCCGGTACTTCGGGGAGAAGGCGTTTTTCTCGCAAAATATCTAAAAAAGAAGAATAGTTCGGTTGTTGCTCTAACCACACATCATCAAGTTTCCAAAGCAACGTAAACGCTTTATTATAAAAAGCCAATTTTTGATTTTGGTCAAACACGGCAAACGCGGTACCTAATTTTCCCATAATTTCAAGATGCGCATTTTGATGAATTTTTAAATTTCGTTTGAAATCATCAAGTTCGGTAATATCAATCAATGTGCCGACCGTATAAATTTTATCAAGAGAGTCTTCAACATGAAAAGGAGATTCTACAACCTCATAAACCTTTCTTTCGCCATTTTTAATAATATTAACGGTTTGTTTTTTTGTTTTGTTAATTGAATGAGCTAAAAAAGCCAAATTTCTAGATATATTTTCTCCGTTAACATTTGTAATTTCCAAATGGTTGAGCAAAATATCTTCACGACTTTTATTTTCAAAAAACTCTATATATTTTTTATTGATTTGAAAAATATTGAGTTTGTCATCACGCATCCACACCGGATAAGGAATATTGTTAATCAAATCTTCCAGTTGAATAATTTGCTTAAACCAGTTTCTTTTTTCTGATTCCAGTTCGGTAATGGTTTGCGATTCTAAACTAATATCCCTAAACCAAACCATATCACAATATATATTTCCATCAATTCCGTTGATTCTCATACCGGAAAGGCGCAGACGTTTATTATTGTTTTTAATGACAAATTCATCATCAAAAGAAACCCCGTCTTCTCGCAACAAATCAATATATTTTTGTAAGCGTTTCAAATCATCTTTATAGAAATTTTTTAAGATATCTTCAAAACTTGACTTTGTTCCGTCAGGAAGGTTAAGCATTACGGCCAAACGACGAGAGCAATGCTCAACAATATTTTTTCGCGGATCATCAATTTTTTCATCAGGATAAATAAAAGCAAAATAACCATCTTTTGAGGCATAGAGAGTTTCAGCATATCTTTCCCGATCTCTATTGAGGAAATAATTTTTTTGCTGCATTTTTAGATAGTTATACCAATAATAAAGAGCAATAGATACCAAAATAAAGAATACTGACGCTAGAGCGTACCACAGTTCCGGCGCCGCATAATACATATCAATCAACAATTCACGCGTCATCATCTTTATTTTATTTATTAAAGTTATTGCCTGATTAAGGTTTTTATAATATAAAAAGGCATCTAAACAAAGTGTTTTTTTTTAATAGTGGAAAAATATAGGAATACGCCAATGTATAATTTAGCCTTTGATACCACCGCAGCCGCTTGTTCTATAGCTTTGCTGCAAGATGATAAAATGATAGCATCATATTCTCAGGCAATGGATTTTGGACAAGCAGAAGTTCTGATTCCTAAAATCAAAGAGCTGATGGAAGCTAACCACTTAACTTTTGATGATTTAGATATGATAACGGTATGTACCGGTCCCGGATCTTTTACTGGGGTACGTTCAAGCATTTCCGCCGCCCGTGCTTTTGGTTTAGCCAAACCCAAAATTCAAATTTGCGGTGTGAATGCCTTTGATGCCTATCTTGTATCTTTGGCTTTTTCTCCTGATGAAATTGGTTTTTACAATGTTGTTTTGATTGAAACCAAAAGAGACGATTTTTATTACCAAATTTTTGATGAAAATCTAAAACCAATAACCGATCCGGCTGCTGATACCAGAGAAAATATCATTGCGCAATTGCGTAATAAAAAAGTCACCATGATTGGCGATGGCGTAGAGCGTTTTTTAATGACTTCAACAGGTTTAAGCCTACATTGCATTAAAGATGAGAGCTTTTTGCCCATAGAAAACGTTGGTCTTTGCGGCTATAAACAATATTTAAGAAAAAGAGTAGATTTTCCCAAACCTTTGTACCTCAGAGCACCTGATGTTTGCTTAAAGAAATAAATTTTACAAAGCATAACTATATTGCAAATCTTGGTTAGCCAGGATGGTTGCAATGGTTTGTTGAATATCTTGTTTTTGCTTTTGTTCAATCAAATCAATAATCTCAAGCTCTTGACGGTCAAGTCTGCGGTTGATGCCTAAAGATTCATAATAAAGTTTGCTGGCGTTATAAAGTTTTGCTGCCTGCAAATTATTACCTTGCTCATAATAAAATTGCGAAAGCATTTTATTGGCATTGGCAACTTGTTCGGCATTAATTTCTTCATCAGCAATGTTCAAAACATGCAAATAAGTTTTCATGGCCTGATTATAAGAGCCGGCTTTATTGTATAAATCAGCGGCTCGATTCCATGCATTCACATTTTGAGGATGTAGTTCAATAGCCAATTCAAAAGCACCTGTTGCCAAACGCGTATCGGTAAGAGCAGACAAGGTACCAAAGGTGCAAGCCATATTGGAAGTTTCTTGGAAAATTTGGTCTTTTCTGGCACCGTTTGTCATTTTTGCAGCTGTTTCAATACGGCTATCCATCAGGCTTTCCATCAAAGCCAGAGCATATGTGGCGTCGCCCTCAGAAAGGTGCAAAATGGCTGAGGCATCATCGGGAAGATTGGTTCCTCGTCTAATATCGTTAAATTTTCCTTGAGCAGCCAAGGCAAGAAAGTTTTTCACTTCTGTAATGGTTTGTAAAATTTCATCTTCAGAAGCTTGTCCTTGATTTCGATACATAACCGTTTGCGCAATTTTCAATTCATCCACGTTGCGCGCAATCATATCAATAATCAAACCAATGAGTTCAGGCAGAGTTTTATTGCTTTGCTGATAGTGCAAAACTTCACCGGATAAAATATCAATAGAAGTAACATTATCTTCGGTTTTCTTACCTTTTTTCCAATCTAAATCGATGCCAAATTCTTTTTTTTGATTAGCTTGAGCTATTTCAAGCTCTTCTTGTTCTTTTTCTTTTTTTAATTTTTCTTCTTCTTGCTTTTTTTCTTGTTCTTTTTTTTGCAATAAAATCTGTTGGCGTCTTTTTTCTTGACGTTCAAGCTCTCTTTGCTGGTCTATAATTTGTTTTTGGCGCAGTTCTTCAAGTTCAATTTCTCTTTGCAGTTCCTCATTTTCTTCAGCAGAGTCATCTTCTTCATTTTCGAGTAATTCTTTTTTGGCTTTTTTAAAGTTTTTTTGTTTGGCAGAATTATCAATTTTCAAAAATGCAATAATAGATTTTACATAGATTACAATGACTAAAAACAAAAAAACAATAAAAGCAAGCAACATCAAAAGATAAGAAGCAATACGCACATTGCTCATACCGGTCAAATATTTATCAAGCGTGCCGGCAAGGACGTCAATATTAGTAACGGCGGAAGCAAAAAAACTTTCCGCACAGAAGAGAGTTATTATTTGCTCGAACATATTTTTATTTATACCATTTACAAAATGTTTTTTAATGTCTAAGATACAAAAAAATTATATAAGACATGTTCAAACAATAACGATAATAGATTAAAAATGGGTTACTTTAGTCAAAGAAAAAAACATGCGCGGCAAAATATGTTTATGCTGATTTCATTGATGATTTTAGCGGTAATATATTTTTGTTTATGGTTGGATGATGGCAGCAATTCTGTTTGCAATTTTTTCCGAGACTGGCAATTTCATATCTATCTTTATAATATCTTTTTGTTTGTATATACGTTATTTCACCGTCGGACAGGCTACGCTGTTTTGGCGGTATTTTTAATGTTTTTGAATTATGGCTCTTTAGCAAAAAGTGCACGTCTGTTTTTCAATCAAGAACCCACAAGTTCCAATCGTATAGATGTTGTTTTTCATATCGGAGATCAAAATTATCAATCTTTGGTTCAGGATAAAAACATTGCCAGACAAGGTAAAATGGAATTAAGTCCAAACTTGCAGGCATCTTTTTTAGCATTTGAAGAAGACAATCGTTTAATAACATTAATCAATCTTGATTTTCCGCAAAAATACCAAATGGAATATGCAACGGCTTTTCACAATTTAGAAAAATTTGTTTCGGCTCAAAACGGACCTGTGATTATTGTTGGTGATTTTGGTGTTCCAAGCTGGTCACCCATCTTTAGAGAATTTTTAAAAAATACGGATTTAAATGTAAAAAACCGCATTTTATTCACGGATGGCAAACAATCTTTTCGCTTCTTTTTTATACCAACCATCAATATTTTAGGTTTTGACAATCTTGGAATTGAAAAACTTTTGATGAAAGGAAAAGATTTTCATATCCGCCTAAGTTATTGAAGCTTTTGCAAATGAGTAGAAATAATCTGCACAAGCTCATCATCTTGGTTGGCTTTTGCATAGTCTAAAGCAGTTTGAAAAGTTTTTAATGCTTGTTCTTGGTGTCCGATACGCAGCTCAATTAATCCCATATTGGCATAATCAGTAGCAATTCCGCTCAGGCGATTATTAACTTGTTCTAAGTCTAGAGATTGTTGAAACAGTCCTTTGGCTCTTTTCAAATCATGTTTTTTCAAATAAATCAACCCAAGTAAATTATATGCATTGGCTGTATGAAAATTAGTTTCCATATGTCTGTTTTTGCCGGTAATTTCACGTAATATCTTTTCTGCTCCGTCTAGTTTATTTTGTTCATACAAAGCCAAAGCCATGAGGTGCAAATTTTCATATTCGGCAGAAAAATTTTCTTGTTGTTGATATAAATTTTTAGCCTCAAAAGTCAATTGAATAACTTTTGCATAATCTTTTTTTGACCAAGCGGCATAAGCCAAAATTTCTTTACTGAAAGCAATTCCTGACAAATGGTTTTCTTTTTGGTGAATGTCTAATGCCTGCAAGGCCATTTTTTCAGCGTTATCAAAATTATCTTGCATCAGGTTGAGTTGTCCCATCTGATTATAAATTTCGGCAACCTTAACAGATTGCTTAGATACATTATAAATATTTATGGCTTTTTCATAATAATCATTAGCTTCATCAAAACGCTTTTGAATAGCCATAAGCATACCCAAGTTACCAAAAACTTTTGCTTCTTCTGAGGATAAACGAAGTTCTTTATATATTTTAAGAGCCGTATCAAACATCATTTGAGCCACATCAGATATAATGGCCGTACGATAAATGATACCGGATAAAGTATAAGCTTCGGCTTCTTCATAAAAAGCTTTCAATTTATGAAAAATTTGTCCTGCTTGACTGGCATGAACAGAGGCCGAGAGCAAGTCTCCTTCTTTGGCATCAAAAAAAGATTGTAAATATAAGCTTCGAGCCAAAAAATAGGTCTTTTTTCCGCTAATGGGCAAGTTATCCAAACATTGTTTGGTTTTAGATAATTTGTTTTCATTAAAATATAATATACCAAGCTCTGCAATGGCAGCCTTGTTATCAGGATTATTTTTGACAAAAGCTTGCAAATCAGAAATTGCGTTTTGAGAAGACTTCATCGCTTTGAGCAAAATTTGGTAAAAATAATTTTTATGTTGAGATAAAAATTTTTCTGCCGGTCCGATTCTTCCTTTAGCCAAAGAAATCAGAGCTTTTTTTTGGTGCTTTTTTACTAAGATTTTGACAATTTGCAAAAGATAAAAGCTTGAAACATAGGGATCATTTCTTTGTTTTTTATATAAAGAAGCAAAAGCCAATTTATAAAAATGGCAAATTTTAAGATGGGTATAATATTTTACAATCGGCCAAAAGCAGATGAACAGAAAAAGAGGCAAGCTAATATATATAAAATATTTCATCAATCTTTACGCAATGTTAGGGTTTGTTTTTTATATTACGGATAATAACAAGTGCAAACTTATATGTATAGGGGTTTTTTACCATGGCAATAACAAAATTAACGTCAGACCAACTTTATACACGTTGTGATCCGAAAAGTTTTGACTTTAATACCACCGCAGAACTTGAAGAAAGACTTTCGGCCTTGGGGCAAGACAGAGCTTTAAGTGCTGTTGAAATTGGTATCAACATAAAGTCTAAAGGCTATAACTTGTTTTGTTTAGGACCTGAAGGCACAGGAAAAACCAGTTTGGTTAAAAGAGTTTTGAAACAAGAAGCTGTAATTCGCCCCACACCGGACGATTGGGCTTATGTTTACAATTTTGATGAACCTCACAAGCCGATTGCCATCAATTTTCCGGCCGGTACAGCACCGGATTTTGCTAAAGATATAGATAGTTTGATTGAAGATCTTTCTGCAACCATTCCTACAATTTTGGATAGTGATGAATATAAAGCAGCTATCAGCATTGTCAGAGAGAAATATAAGCAGAAGAAAGAAGAATACATCAAAATCTTGCAAAAGAAAGCCAAAGGCAAGAGTGTATCTTTGTTGCACATGCCGGTAGGATTGGTTGTTGCTCCGGTTAAAAATGGCGAGGTTTTGAGTCCGGAAGCTTTTGATGAATTGCCGGAAGAAGAGAAAAAATCTTTGATTGAAGACTTGAATGCCATGCAGGCCGAAATTGAAGATTCGGCACAAGACCTACCTCAATGGGAAGAAAAACAACGTAAAGAAACCGAGCAATTAAAAGAAAAGTTTATCAAAAATTCAATCAAAAAACCGATTGATGAAGTCAGAGCTCGTTATAAGAGCAACAAAAAAGCCGGCGAATTTCTGAAAAACATTCAGAAATATATGATTGAACATGTTGATGAGTTTATGCCCGAAAATGAAAACAATAATGGAATGGGCGGAGAAGATGCTTTAGCCGCATTGTTCTCAAAAATGAACAAGCAAGAAGAAGACAAGTTTGCCAAATTCAAAGTAAATGTTGTTGTTAAACAAGAACCCGATTCCGGTGCCCCGATTGTTCTTCTTGACCACCCGACCCAAGGCAACTTGGTTGGTCGTGTTGAACGTGTTCAACAATATGGTGCTTTGTTAACCGACTTTACCTTGATTAAAGCCGGTGCTTTGCACCAAGCCAACGGTGGTTTTCTGTTGATAGATGCCAGAAAATTGTTATTACAACCCTTTGCATGGGATTCTTTGAAACGAGCAATTGCATCTAAAAACATCAAAATTGAAGCCCCGAGTGATGAAACCAGCTTTACCACCATTTCTCTTGATCCGGAACCAATTCCTTTAGATGTCAAAGTTATTTTGACTGGTGATTCCGAGCTTTATGAATTGCTTTCTGAAAGAGATCCCGATTTTTCTGATTATTTCAAAGTTGAGGCAGATTTTGGTGTCATCATGGATAGAACTCATGAAAATGAGTTGGAATATGCAAAACTTATTGGCTCTTTGAGCAAGAAAAAGAACTTGCGTTCGCTCAATCGTCAAGCTGTCGCCAAAGTCATTGAATATTCTTCTCGTTTGGCAGAAGATTCACGCAAGCTTACAGCTCATATATCTTCTATTGGCGATTTGTTGAGAGAGGCTGATTATTGGGCTCGTAAATCAAAATCTAATCAAATTGGTAAAAACCATATTGAACAAGCCATAGACGCGCAAATTTATCGTTCTGACCGCATCAAACAATTGATGCTTGAGCAGATTGATGAAGGAACCATTTTGATGGATGTTGAAGGAGAAAGAGTAGGTCAGATTAATGGTCTGGTTGTATATAATTTCTCTCGCAACAGCTTTGGTAAACCGTCACGCATTACCACCCAAGTTCGCATTGGTCGAGGCGAGTTCTTGAATATTGAAAGAGAAATAGAACTCTCCGGTCCGATTCATACCAAAGGTGTGCTCATTTTGCAAAGTTTGATTGCAAATCGCTTTGCTAAATATAAGCCCATGTCTTTATCGGCTTCCATTGTGTTTGAGCAATCTTATGGCGGCGTAGATGGCGATAGTGCTTCTTCAACCGAGTATTATTGCTTGATTTCTGCTTTGACTGAAGTGCCGATTAAACAAAGTATTGCCGTAACAGGTTCCATCAACCAATTTGGTGAAATTCAACCTATCGGCGGTGTTAATGAAAAGATTGAAGGTTTCTTCGATGTTTGTAAGCATCGTGGCTTGACCGGCAAACAAGGTGTTATCATTCCGAGAACCAATGTTAAAGACTTAATGTTAAGAGAAGACATCTTAACCGCTGTTGATGAAGGAATGTTCACCATCTATGCAATTGACCATGTTGATGATGGTATTGAAATTTTGACCGGAATCAAAGCCGGAAAAGAAGGCAAAGATGGTAAATATCCGAAAGGAACAATCAACTACATGGTTCAACAAAAACTTGATGAATATTATAAATATTACGTCAAATATGCCAAAGAAACTCACGGCAGCTTAGGTAAATAAAAAAACAAAACAGGCAGCCAAGAAAAGCTGCCTGTTTTTTTCTGATTAGAAAAAACATGTATAAGATTCTCTTTATATGCACCGGAAATATTTGTCGTTCGCCAACAGCTGATGGCTATATGAAAAAAATTGTTCATGAAGCTGGGTTGAGTGATAAAATTTATGTCGATTCTGCCGCCACATCTAGCTACCATCATGGAGATGCTCCAGATATGCGCTCGGTGGAGTGTGCTCTACAACATGGATTAGATATCAGTTCTTTACGTTCTCGTCCTGTCAGTGCCGAAGATTTTGCCGAATTTGATTTAATTTTGGCAATGGATTCTCATAACATTTGGAATTTGGATATGAAGCGCCCGCATGGTGATAAACGCTATGAAAAGGCAATTGTTAAAAAGCTTCTTGAATATGCTCCGGCATATGGAGAGGATGTTCCCGATCCATATTATGGCAATGATGGTTTTGAAAATGTTTATCAAATGATATCTGCAGCTTGTGATAATTTGTTGGCAGAATTAAAAATTAAACTCGGTCAAAATTGATTCTCGGGTCAACCAAAGAATATGTAATATCGCTGATAAGCTTTAAAATAAGACCGAGCAATGCAAAAATATAAAGCGTGCCGAAAATAACCGGATAATCGCGCGTCATAATTGCTTCATAGCCCAAAAGTCCCAAACCATTGAGTGAAAAAATCACCTCTATCAGAAGTGCTCCGCTGAATAGCATTTTAATGAGAAGAGATGGAAAACCGGCAATAACAATCAACATCGCATTGCGGAAAACATGCCCGTAAAGAATTTGATTTTGGGAAAGCCCTTTAGCTTTTGCGGTGAGGACGTATTGTTTATTAATTTCATCAATAAAAGAGTTTTTGGTCAACATGGTCAAAGAGGCAAAACCTCCGATAACCATTGCTAAAACCGGTAGAGCAATATGCCAAAAATAGTCCATGATTTTGCCCATGAGAGAAAGTTGCTCCCAGTTATCGGAAGTCAGACCTCGTAGAGGAAACCATTGTAGATACGTTCCGCCGGCAAAAAAGACAATCAAAAACACGGCAAACAAAAATACCGGAATGGCAGAGCCGAGAATAACCGCAAAAGAGCTCCAAATATCAAAAGGAGAACCATCGGTCACGGCTTTTTTGATACCGAGCGGAATGGCGATTAGATAAATGATTAAGGTTGACCATAATCCCAAAGAAATCGAAACCGGCATACGCTCAATGATGAGTTCCACCACGGTTTTGTCTTGATAAAAGCTTTTGCCAAAGTCAAAGTATGCATAATCTTTTATCATCTTCCAAAATCGGGTAAGTGGTGGTTGGTCAAACCCGAATTGTTTTTTGAGCTCGTTGACCAAATCTTCAGGCACGCCTTGCGCCCCTTGATAAGCATTGTTTGTGCTAAGATTCATCTGTGTCGTGCCGGATATTTGTGAGGTGGCATTCACATTCATACCGCGATATTTTGCCAATGTGTGCTCAATCGGTCCCCCAGGGGCAAATTGCACAATAGCAAAGTTAATGCACAAAATGCCAAGCAAAGTAAGCGGAATAAGCAAGATTCTTTTGATGATATAATTTCTCATAACATTTACCTTTACTTTGCTTGAGGTTTAACCCACCATGTATGGGGTTGAAAACCGGCTTTGTTAATGTTTTTCGGATAATCCAAGCGCTGGTTATAAGCCACACGATTATAAGGAGTGTACCATTGCGGAATCAGATAATATTCATGGCGCATCACACGGTCAAAAGCATGAAGTGCCGTCAGATAATCTTCTTTTTCGTGCGCTTGCACAATTTTGTTAAGAAGTGCATCAACAACCGGATTCTTCACACCGGCAATATTGTAGCTGCCATGAATATCAGCAGCCTGCGAACCCCACATTTCTTTTTGTTCATTCCCAGGCATTTGACTCATCGGAAAAGAAACTATTGCCATGTCAAAGTCAAAATTATCCAAACGGTTTTTGAAGATGTTTACTTCCAAATTGCGAAACGCGGCTTTGATTCCGATTTTTTCTAAGTTTTTTAAAAAAGGAAGCATCACGCGCGTAAAGCTTGAGCCGTTGGCATTGTTGCTTAAAATTTCAAATTCAAGCGGCTGTCCTGTTTTCAAGTTTGTCATCTTACCATCAACAAAATCATAGCCGCCAAGCTTGAGCAGATTTACAGCTGCTTTAAGATTTTTGCGGTTGTCTTCAATGCTTTTGAAGCTCGGATTCTGAGGTAAAGGTCCAAAAACTTCAGGTGAAAGTTGCTTTTTTAATTGATTGAGTAAAGCTAGCTCTTTACCATGCGGTAAACCGGTTGCCGCCATTTCGGTATTGGAAAAATAGCTATCCAGACGAGAGTATTGATTATAAAAAAGTTTTTCATTTGCCCAATCAAAGTTAAACACTTGAGCTATGGCTTGGCGAACAAATTTATTTTGAAATTGTGGCCTGCGCAGATTAAAAGCAAAACTCTGCAAAATAGCAGTCCGATTATGAGGTAACACAACTTTAATGATTTTGCCGCTTTTAATCAGATTATTGTCATATCCGGTGGCCCAAATTTTGGCGATATATTCTTCTCTCAAATCAATGTCGCCTGAAAACAAAGCCTGCAAAGTAACAGTCGTGTCTTGATAATAGTCATAGCGAATGGTGTCAAAATTGAAAAATCCTTTGCGAGAAGGAATGTTTTTCGCCCAATAATTCGGATTCCTTTGAAGTTCAACATATTTGCTCGGTTCAAATTTGCTGATAATATAGGGACCGCTGCCCAAAGGCGGGTTGAGAGAAGGTTTGGCAAAATCTTTACCTTCCCAGTCTTTTTTAGAAAAAATGGAAACTTGCGAAAGAATAAGTGGCAATTCTTTGTTTTGCGTGCCTTTTTTGAAATGAAAACGCACATGGCGGTCATTCACTTTTTCCACCCGCTCCACATCGGCGTAATAAATTTTGTAAAGCGGTGCACCTTTATTAATAAGGCTGTTAAAAGAAAAAATAACATCATCGGCAGTAACGGGAGAACCATCAGAAAACTTGGCTCTGGGGTCAAGGATAAAACCAACAAAAGAATTGTCGTCAGGCAACTCAAACTTTTGCGCTATCAGAGGATAAACGGTAGAATAATCATCATTTGGCACCACGCCAAGCGTATCTAATGTTAGAGCCACACTTTCTGCTGAAGGAATACCCTTGAATATAAAAGGATTAAAACTATCAAACGTTCCATAAGAAGGCATAACAACGCGCCCGCCTTTAGGTGCGTGAGAGTTTACAAAGTCAAAAGCCTTAAAATTGTCCGAATATTTAGCTTGCCCGTAAAGAGCCAGATGGTTAGATGTAACAACCTTTGCCTGAACGGATAATCCAAACAAGCAGCTTGCGCAAAAGCAGATAAAGAAAGCGGCTTTATTTATGATAATTGCTTTCGTCAGTCCATCCTCCGAAGGGGTATGATAATTTTTCCTCAGATTCGGTTTCTTTAGAAGCAATTTCTTCATACGGATCAGTTTTTTGAGCATCATCTTCAAAAGAAGATTTTCTCATGTCTTCCCATTCTTTACGCAGTTCATTTAAAGTTTTTTGTGTATTGGTAATAGGCTCTTTCATCGGTTCCACTTGCGGTGCTTCTTGTTTCTCTTCTTCATCAGAAGAAGGTGAAGATGCCTCCTCCTCGGGTTTACTGATGATAATATCTTGTTTATTCTCTTCATCTTCATTAGGAGAAGAAAGAATAATTTCAGGAGCAGTATCTTCTTTTTCGTTCATAGATATTTCAAATTTTGGAGATTCAATTTCTTCAGTCGGTAATTTTTCTTCTTCAGGACCAAAACTACGTTCTAAAGCAATGGAAAAAGGATCTCTTGCGTTATCATTGTTAACAGTATTTTGTTCGGATTTTTCTTTTTTCATAAAAGATCCGATTTTTGACAAACCACTCAAGAAAGAAGAATTTTTCTTTTCATTGATGGGAGAAATAGGATTCGCAACTTTCTTTTGTGCTTTTTCTTTGGTAGGAGCTTTAAAATCCAACTCATTTTCTGTTTTATTAAAAGCAACTTCTCTATATTTTCTTATCTCGTCTGAAAGAGGAGCTAAAATCGTAAAGACTTTGCCAAAGACACCTGTTTCAATCACGCTTAAAAAAACGCGTTCTCCATCATGCTTGTTTAAAAGGGCTAAGATATTTTGGTAACGAGCACAAAATTCTAAAATGGTTCCGGCAAGAACAACATCATTTTGCGATTTTTCATAAAGGCGCATTTGAAAGTTGGGCTGATTTTGGTTAATTTCAATAATAACTTTTCCCAAGGCCCATTTTCCGCCATTACGTACGCGGCTCCAGAGAGATTCAATTTGGTCTCTGGAAGCCAAAGCAGCACGATTAATAATCTCGGCAATGAGTTCATTCATATCGGAAATAAGAATATCAATACGATTGAGAATAAAACCATCTTTAATTTGTTGTTCGGATTCGAGCATAATTCGAGCAATTAAATCGGCATATTCTTGATTTTTGCGCATTTGTAAAAAAAGCTGATAAAGGGCTTTAGAAGTTTTTTGATTGTTGATATGTTGGTTTATGTAACCAAAAATCATCCAAAGAACAAAAATAGGTAAGATAACGAGGGCAACATATACGGAAATATCAACGATTCCCAAAGAACTAAATTTCATTCCGACCGTGTTGTCTTGAATATAAGCCACAGCATAAATCACCCAAAGAAGGCTAGAAAAAATAGCGGCAAAAAAAGAAAATGCCAGCACGTGGTTTCTCCTCATAATTGTTATAAATAACCAATAATTGCTCATTATAGTAGTATATTTATGTGATATTTCAATGAAAATTTACACAATATTATAAAATAAGAGTCGAAAGATAAAAAAAAATATGTTATGACCATTCACAGGTAAAACAAAATAAGAGAAGTTGAATGAACAATAATACTACATTAGTTCTTGATTTTGAAAAAAATATTGTAGAAATCGAAAACAAAATTGAATCATTAAAACATCTGGCTGAAGGCCAAGATGTAGACATTTCTCAAGAGGTAAGTCGTTTGCAACAAAAACTTGAAAGACAAGTCAGATCTTCTTATTCAAACTTAAGCCCTTGGGAAAAATCTCAAGTGGCTCGCCATCCGGAACGTCCGCACTGCTTGGACTATGTTCATGGCTTGATAGAAGATTTTACCCCTCTTTGCGGGGATAGACTTTTTGCCGATGATGAAGCAATGATTGGTGGTATCGGTCGTTTTAAAAATATATCTGTTGTCGTTTTAGGGCAAGAAAAAGGCCATGATTTGGAAACAAGATTGAAGTATAATTTTGGTATGGCTAAACCGGAAGGCTATCGTAAAGCACAAAGATTGATGTCTTTGGCCGATAAATTTAATATGCCGATTATCTGCTTTGTTGATACATCTGGTGCTTTCCCTGGTGTAGAAGCTGAGGCAAGAGGCCAAGCCGAAGCCATTGCATCGTCAATCCAAAAATGCTTGCAAGTACAAGTGCCGGTTGTTTCTGTTGTTATTGGTGAAGGCGGTTCAGGCGGAGCTATTGCCATTGCAACTGCAAATAAAGTTTTGATGTTGGAACATGCTATCTATTCTGTTATTTCTCCTGAAGGCTGTGCTTCAATTTTGTGGCGTTCCGCTGACAAAGTTAAAGAAGCCACCGAAGCTTTGAAATTAACAGCCCAAGATTTGAAGAAACTCGGCATTATTGATGAGATTATTCCCGAACCTTTAGGTGGTGCTCATCGTGACCCTAAAGCAATTATAGAGAGCGTTGGCAATGCCTTGCTGAAAAACTTAAAAGAGCTTATGCCTTTGAGCAGAGAAGAGCTTAAAAAACAACGCAATGAAAAATTCTTAAAAATGGGACGTAATCTTGAATAATATGTCAAATGACATAATGCTTGTTTTGATTGCCGGTGTAGCCTTGCTGCTCATCGGCAATCTTTGCTATATGATTTTGAAAGGCAAAAAGTCACAAATAGATTCTTTTGCTGATATTTTGTTGCGAGGTCAAGCTGAACTTGCCGGTAGATTAAGCCAAATATCTGAGCTCAACCGTCAAGAGCAAAATCGTATTGCCGATGCAATTAATGAACAAAAGCTCGCAGTTTTAAAAATTATGGATGAAAAGCTTTTAGCCGTAACCAAAAGTGTGGGCGAAGGGTTGCAGCAATCTACCGATAAAACAACACAAACTTTGCATGATTTGCGAGAACGTTTGGCTAAAATTGATGTAGCGCAACAAAAAATATCTTCTTTGTCAGAGCAAGTTGTGTCTTTGCAAGAAGTTTTGAGCAACAAACAAGCCCGCGGTGCCTTCGGTGAAATTCAGCTCAATGACTTGGTCACCTCGATTCTTCCACCTTCGGCTTATGAGTTTCAGGTTGTAATGAGCAATCAAAAACGTGCCGATTGCGTTTTGCGTTTGCCCAACCCTCCGGGAACAATTGTGATAGATGCAAAATTTCCGTTAGAGAGTTATCAAGCCTTAAGAAATGCACAAAACGAGCGAGAAAAGGTTGAGGCTGAAAGATTCTTCCGAGCTTCTGTCTTAAAACATATCAAAGATATTTCAGAAAAATATATTATTGTTGGAGAGACGGCAGAGTCTGCGTTAATGTTTTTGCCGAGTGAAGCTATTTATGCTGAACTTCATGCCAATTTTCGTGATGTGGTTGAAGCATCATACCGTTCAAAAGTGTGGATTGTTTCTCCGACAACCTTAATGGCAACTCTAAACACTGTTCGGGCGATTCTTAAAGATGCCTCAATGAGAGAACAAGCCGGCATCATTCAACGAGAGGTTGGAACTTTGGTTGAAGATATCACCCGTTTGGATGATAGAATAGAAAATTTATCCAAACATTTTGATATGGCCTCTCGAGATATTAATGATATTAAAGTATCCTCAGGCAAAATCTCCAAAAGGATTAAGAAAATTGAAGATTTTGAGCTTGGAGAAGCCGAACATACCTTGGCAATTGAGCATAAAATAGCTCAAAATGAATAAAACGTTGGATAGATTCTTTTTTTGATTTTTATTTTTTTTGAAATCCTATATTGATTTCTGGAACAAAAAAAGATAGTTTATTGAAAAACATTAAATTTAATTATAATTAATAATAAGAGGTAAAATGACTAGATCAGAATTAATTGAAAAAATTGCAGCTAAAAACCCACATTTGATGGTTAAAGATGTAGAACGCATTGTTGCTGTTGTCTTTGATAAAATTATCAGCACTTTAGCTGCCGGAGATCGTGTAGAGTTTAGAGGCTTTGGTGCATTCTCTGTTCGCAAACGTACACCTCGCGTAGCTAAAAACCCACGCACAGGTGAACAAGTTAGTGTAGAAGAACGCAACATTCCTCACTTTAAAACTGGTAAACAATTGTTTGAATTGTTAAACAAAAAGAAATAAGCTCAAACATAAGTTTATCGTCAATTATAATTAATTAGCAAAGGACACCGTCATGGCATTTATAAAGACGCTTATCAGATTGATTGTATTGGCAGTTGTTTTGTATTTTGCTTTTATCAATAACGAACTGGCAATGTTCGATTTGTGGCCTTTTGAGATAGAAGTGACGGTTTCTTTGAGTGTTGCAATAGTCTTTTTTGTTTTGTTTGGCTTTATTTGGGGCAAATTTGATTCTTGGTTTGCATATTCTCCATTGAGAAGTGCATTGCGTCATCAAAAGAAACAGAACAAAAAGTTGACCAAAGAACAAGAAAAATTGACCAAAGAGGTAGAAGGTTTGCAAGGAGATATCACCGAACTCAAGGAAAAAGAAGCCTCCATGCCCAAACCTCCGCTCAAGCAAAGAATTGCCGCTTGGTTTAAGCGCAAGAAAGACTAATTGTCATAATAAAAAAAGGTAACAACTATGAACTGGCTTACTGACTTTGTTAGACCGAAAGTAAAAAAGATTACAGCAAAAGAAATTGCTGATAATTTGTGGACCAAATGTCCTAACTGCGGACAAATGCTTTTCAACAAAGAGTTGGAAAAAAGCAATTTTGTTTGCCACAAATGTGATCATCATTTGCGCTTATCGGTCAAAAAACGTTTGGAACTTTTGTTTGATAATGGTGAATATAAAGAAATTTTTTTACCGAAATTAAAAGAAGATCCTCTTAATTTTAAAGATTCAAAAAAATATACCGATCGTTTAAGAACATATCGCAAAAACACCGGTGAAGAAGATGCTATTAAAGTTGCTCAAGGTGAAATTGGCGGTATCACATCTGTAGTTGCGGTTATGGATTTTTCTTTTATGGGTGGTTCCATGGGAATGGCTGTTGGTGAAGGTATTGTTAAAGCTGCAGAAACAGCCATTAAAAACAATTGCCCGTTGATTACAGTAACAGCTTCTGGTGGTGCACGCATGCAAGAAGGTATGCTCTCTTTGATGCAAATGGCAAGAACCACGGCAGCCGTTAATATGGTTAAAGAGAAAGGCTTGCCCTACATTGTTATTTTAACAGATCCGACTACAGGTGGTGTTTCTGCATCTTTTGCCATGTTGGGTGATATTCATATTGCCGAAAAAGGCTGTATGATTGGTTTTGCTGGTGCTCGCGTAATCGAACAAACCATTCGTGAAAAGTTGCCAGAAGGATTCCAACGTGCTGAATATTTGAAAGAGCATGGTATGGTAGATATGGTTGTTCGTCGTGCTGAGATGAAAAACGAATTGGTTAAGGTAATCAGTATTTTGATGCACCAAAAACCAAAGTTGAACACCTTGTCCATCACAGCAAGATAAACAAAGTGAAAAAAATAATAAGGGAGTGTGCAAACACTCCTTTTTTTATTTAACATAAGGCACAAAATCGCTGTCCAGAATAGGGATAGCATCGCAGTCCACATAAGTGCGTCTAACTAATGCGGTCAAGCTGGCTTCAGCTTGTTTAGGGTTTGTTAAAGAATATGTGACATAATATTTAATATTCAGAAAAAATTTGAGGAAGAAGATGCTGAGCTTAAAACACGTTGCCATAAGTTCGTTTAACGAAAATTTAGCTTATGTTCACCGCGATTGCGATGCCTATAAGATTGATGACATTCGTTCTTTGACCAAAGTTGAGATTCATGGTGGTGTTAAGCCCGTATTTGCCTTTTTACAAGTGGTTGATGATGATGAGTTGGTCAAACCCAACGAAATAGGTTTGAATAATGAGGCTTTTGAATGCATCAATTTGCCCGAAGGTGCTAATGTTACCTTAACCATATCTTCTCCGCCACCGAGTTTAGCCTCAATCAAGCGCAAAATTGCCGGCAATATTTTGAGTTCGGGCGAATATAGTGCCATAGTTAATGATATTGCATCTAAACGCTATTCTAATATGGATATTGTTTCATTCTTGGTTGCCAGTGGTTCATTTATGACGGCTCCTGAGGTTTTGTCTTTTACCGAGGCTTTGGTAGGAGATAATACTTTGCATTGGGATAATGAAAACATTGTTGTTGATCATCACTGCTTAGGCGGAATCCCCGGAAACAAGACTGATATTATCATCACGGCAATTGTGTCGGCCTATGGTTTGCCCATGCCCAAAACAGCATCTCGTTCTTTAACCTCCTGTGCCGGTGTGGCAGATACCATGGCTGTTTTGGCAAATGTTGATTTAGATGAAGAAGAATTGCGGCGTGTTCTTAAAGAAAGCCGCGGTGCCATTGTCAATTATGAGAGTTTATCAATTGCCGAGGTCAACAAACTTGTATCTTCTGTAGAAAGAAACATCGGTTTAACGCAATTACACCATATTGCCGCCTCAATTTTAGCAATAAAACTGGCGGCAGGGGTCACCCACTTGGTTATTGATATTCCGGTTGGTCCCAACTCGCGTATCAAACGTACTGGTGAAGCTATGCGCTTGCGCAAATTGATAGAATATGTGGGCGATATGCTCTCCATAGAGATAGATGCCGTGATAACCGATGGTAGTGAGCCGATTGGTAATGGTGTTGGCGCAGTTTTGGAAGCCAGAGACGTGATGAAAGTATTGCGTAACAAAGAAGATGCGCCGCAAGATTTGAAAGAAAAATCTTTGTTCTTAGCGGGAAGAATTTTGGAATTTGATCCCAAACTGCGCGGTGGACAAGGTTATCATGTAGCCAAAGAGATTTTAACCTCCGGCCGTGCTTTGGAAGCCATGAACAAAATTATTCATGCTCAAGGTAAAGCCCCGCAACCCCAACTCGGACATTTAACCCGTGATATTGTTTCTAATATTTCCGGCGTAGTTGAAAGCATTGATAATGAGCGTATCAACAAAATCGGTGTGATGGCAGGCGCTTCTCAATATCCAGGAGCTGGATTGGATTTGTTGAAAAAAGTGGGTGATAGAGTAGAGCAGGGAGAAACATTGTTCCGTATTCATTCAGTCAACTCTACCGATTTTGCTTTTGCAAACAGCATGGTCGATGGTTATACCGGTTATGAAATCTCAGGCAGAAGCAAATATTAAAATTTTAGGAAAACACGCATGAGCAAAATAAGAATAGCCATCGTTGGTTGCAATAATATGGGTAAAAAGCATTTAGATTGCTTGCGAAACAATTTTGCTGATGAAGTGGAAATTTCCGGAATATTAAATAACAAAACCACAAAAGAAAAAGCGGCAGAATTAGGTGTCCATGGATTTGAAAATCTGGAAGCCATAAGTAAAGAAAATACGGATGCAGTCATAATTGCCACACCGGCAGAAACTCACGCCGCAATCGCAGAAAAACTTTTATCTCGTAAAATTCCTTGTCTTATTGAAAAGCCGCTGGGAACAAATGAACAAGAATGTACTTCTATTGAAAATATTGCAAAAAAGTATCAAACAGCTTTTTTAGTTGGGCATTTGGAAAATTATAATCCGGCTATAATCAAATTAAAAGAAAGTATAGATGCACCAATCAAATCAATCAAAGCAATCAGGACCAGCAGAAATGTCAATGCCCAAAGAAAAACAAGCGTCATTTCTGAATTGATGATACATGATCTTGCTATTGTAACAGATCTGTTAGATTCTCTTCCTAATAAAATAACTGTTTCCAAACAAAATCAATATGATTGGTGTTCTCATGCCGTGGTTAAAATGAGCTATCAAAATACAGATATTGAGTTGGAAAGCCTTATTGCGGATACTGATGTTGTTCGGACCATGGATATTGAAGATACCAAAGGAAATAATTATCATATTGACTTTCCCTTGAGAAAACTAACAAAAAATAATGAAACATTATGCGAAGGTGGAAATTCATTATATAATGAACAAAGAAATTTTATTGGTGTGATAAAAGGGCAAGAAGAACCTTATGTTTCATTTTCTCAAGCATTAAAAAGTGTTGTTTTATCTAATAAAATTGAAAAACAAATTACCAACAATCAAATAATTTCAGAAAAAATAAAAAACTTTCAAAAAAATTTATAAGCCCTATTGCATAGGCTCATTTGCTTTCCTATATAGATTAATAGAAAAATTAAACACCAGTTTAACAAAGGAAATAAAACATGAGCAATAAAGTAATTGGTATTGACTTGGGTACAACCAACTCCTGCTTTGCCGTAATGGAAGGCGGAGAAGCCAAAGTTTTGGAAAACTCAGAAGGTGCAAGAACAACCCCTTCAATGGTTGCTTTTACAGATACGGAACGTTTGGTCGGATATCCGGCAAAACGTCAAGCCGTAACTAATCCTGAAAATACCTTGTTCGCAATCAAACGTTTAATTGGCCGTCGTTATGATTCTCCGGAAGTTCAAAAAGACAAAAATATTGTTCCTTATAAAATTGTTCCGGGTGACAATGGCGATGCTTGGGTAGAAGTTAAAGACCAAAAATATGCTCCGTCACAAATTTCTGCCATGATTTTGCAAAAAATCAAAGAATATGCCGAGAGCTATTTGGGAGAAAAAATCGAAAAAGCCGTTATTACTGTTCCGGCATATTTTAACGACTCTCAACGTCAAGCAACAAAAGATGCTGGTAAAATTGCCGGTTTAGATGTTTTGCGTATCATTAACGAGCCGACAGCTGCTGCCTTGGCTTATGGTATGGATAAAAAAGCTTCCGGCACCATTGCTGTTTATGACCTTGGTGGTGGTACATTTGATATCTCCATTTTGGAAATCGGTGACGGCGTATTTGAAGTAAAATCAACAAATGGTGATACCTTCTTGGGTGGTGAAGACTTCGACCGTCGTATTTTGGACTATTTGGTAGAAGAATTCAAAAAAGAAAACGGCATTGATTTGAAAAATGACCGCTTGGCTTTGCAACGTTTGAAAGAAGCTGCTGAAAAAGCTAAGATTGAATTGTCTTCAACCACACAAACCGAAATCAACTTACCGTTCATCACAGCAGATGCCACAGGCCCGAAACACCTCAACATCAAATTGACCCGTGCAAAATTGGAAGATTTGGTTGCAGATTTGATTGAAAAAACAGTTGAACCTTGTAAGAAAGCTTTGGCTGATGCTGGTTTGAAAGCTAACGAAATCAGCGAAGTTATCTTGGTCGGTGGTATGACTCGTATGCCGAAAGTTCAAGAAAAAGTAAAAGAAATCTTCGGTAAAGAGCCGCACAAAGGCGTTAATCCGGATGAAGTTGTTGCCGTTGGTGCTGCAATTCAAGGCGGTGTTTTGATGGGTGATGTTAAAGACGTATTGCTCTTGGATGTAACCCCGTTGTCTTTGGGTATTGAAACCTTGGGCGGTGTATTCACTCGTTTGATTGATAGAAACACCACTATCCCGACCAGAAAATCTCAAGTTTTCTCAACTGCTGAAGATGGTCAAACCGCAGTTACAATTCGCGTCTTCCAAGGTGAACGTGAAATGGCTGCCGACAACAAATTACTTGGTCAATTTGATTTGGTAGGTATTCCGCCTGCACCGCGTGGTATGCCGCAAATTGAAGTTACCTTCGATATTGATGCGAACGGTATTGTTAACGTATCTGCAAAAGATAAAGCTACCAACAAAGAGCAAGCAATCCGCATTCAAGCCAGCGGTGGTTTGTCTGATGCCGATATTGAAAAGATGGTAAAAGATGCTGAAGCCAATGCTGAAGCTGATAAAAAACGCAAAGAGTTGGTAGAAGCTAAAAACCAAGGTGAAGCTTTAGTTTTAAGCACTGAAAAAACCTTGAAAGAGCATGGTGACAAAGTATCTGCTGCTGAAAAGAGCAAGATTGAAGAAGAAATTAAAACTTTGAAATCTGCTTTGGAAGGCGATGATTTGGAAAATATCAAAGCTAAGACTGAAAGTTTGATGCAAGCTTCTTTGAAGCTCGGTGAAGCTATGTACAAACAAGCAGAAACCGCTCAAAACACAGCTAATGCAGCTGGTCCGGAAGCTGAAGAGAAGAAGGACGAAAAAGTTGTAGATGCTGACTTTGAAGAAGTTAAATAACAACTTTTCATAACACACAAAAAAGCCCCGTCAATTTGGCGGGGCTTTTTGTTGAATATTATAACTTATTATTCATATTGATTATCGCGTTTTATCGGCATTGATGTATTTCCTTTGCGAGGATGAAAAGACTTGCGCTCACCAGAATTATTGTCTGAGCGAAATTTTCCACTACGACGTTGTTTATCATAAGATTTTCCGTTCTTTTGTTCATAGGAACCTTTGTTGTCACTATCAGAATGTGGACGACCACTTTTTTCTTCATTTAGTTTATTCAAATGATCTTTTGCACGATCTGTTGGTCGTGGTAATTTTTCTTTTAATTTGGCTTTTAAGTCTTCCGGCAAGTCGGTTAAATCTGAAAGTTTTGGTTGGTTAACCATTTTAACATCTTTATCATTCAAGCAAGCGAGCATCAATTTTGCTTTGAAGATATTATTTTTTATATTTCCAAAGAAAATTTCTTGCCCATTTTTCTTAGCTTGAGAAACAATAGCCGCAAAAACATCATCAGACGGAATTTTACCTTTATAACCTTTTACTGTCACATCATTTTCTTTGCGATACGTAATATCTGCATCAAACTCATCAGCTTTTGCTTTTTCAGCATTATCGTAGATTTTAAATGCGAGCAAAGATTTGTCTTCAGATTTATACTCTTGAACGATTTTGTTGCTATTTTTTCCCCAATCTTTCCAATCGGTTAAAGCCTTGTTTTGCCAAGAGGTAGCTATACTGTTTTCTTTATCTTTATCTGGCTCTTGCTCTTTTTCTTTTACTATAGGAAGAATTTTTTCCTCAGCTTTAGTTTTTATATCTAAATTTTCTTTATTTATATTTTCAACCTGATTTTTTTCAGAAGAATCAATTTTATCAACTTCATTTTCTGTTTGCATTTTTTCATCAGATTTGTTTTCTGTTTGTACTTTTTCATCTGATGAAAGTTGTTGTTCTTGCTTTTGCTCAGAAATATTCTCATCTTCAATAAAATCAACATTCAAATAATTAGGTTGTTTTTCTTGGCCATATTTTTGTTTGAGGATATCGAGTTTATTTAATGTTTCAGCAACCAACTCATCATAAGATTCAAGCTTATTTGTTTTCAAATAAGTTCTTAAAAATTCAATTTCTTCTAAATTGCTTTTTCTAAAATCATGACAAATATCATTGAGAATATACGACAAAATTCGAGCATAAAAAGCTTCTGCTTCAGATTTAACTTTGTTAGGATTTTCTGCATTATATTGCTTAATTCTGTCATATCTTCTGGTAATATATCTGGCATCCATTTTAGGAAAGCCGTCAAATTCACGAATTAAAGGTTGCCAGTTATTTTTTTCAATTAAATTGGCTGTGTTCTCTTCTTGATTTGCAAGTCGAATAAAGTCTACAATCCTTTGTCTTTGTTGAATCCGGATATTTTCATCTCCTTCAACACGAAATATATTCATTTCTTCATTAATATCTGGAATATTTTTTACAAATGATTTTATAATTTTATTATTATCAAAATCCACGTAATGTTCAGACCGAATATAATTACCATTAAAAGCTTTAGCATCGGCAATTTGAATTTCTTCAATAGAAAAATTATTTGTAGAAAATTTCCACCATTTATCAATGTTTTCAGCATCTCTTTGCGTTAAAGCCAAACGATTATCCAAAAAAGCATGTAACTGCTGGGAACAAAAATCTCCAAAAGCTTTACTTTGTTGCAGAACCGCCATAGCCGCTCCTTTACCTTTTTTGTTATCAAAGTCACGAATGGCTTTATAAATTTCATAAGGAGATTTTCCAATCAGCGATTGTGCAAATTTTTCCATGTCGGTTTCTGTCATGTTTTATCCTATCTTCCTTTAATCTTTTCTTGGCGAACATAGTTTTGAGATAAGTTTTCCATGTTTGTGCGGGCATCTCTGCCTTTGCCTTGAATGGTTGATTGTTCAAGAGGTTTGCCTTCAACCAGATATTGGTTCAAATCAACGATATTTACATCGCTGTTTGGTTTGTCATAATATTTTTTCATGTCCGGATTGAGTGTAATGTCTCTTGAATTATCCGCCACTTTACTATCTTTTTTAATAAAGTGAGGAATATATTTGGTAAAGTGAGACAAAGTAATTTTGTTGGCAAAATTATCTTTAGATAAATTACTTTGCATCAAGCTTTGACGCGCTTCCATAACCACACCCGCTCTATCACGACTATCAGTCATTTGTTTGGTGTAGTAATCTTTAAGAAGGGGCTTGCCAGATTCTGTGGTTGTTGATTTACTCGGAACGGAATCCAAAATGGCTTTATCCAAACGTTCTCTTCTCAGGAGCAAGAATTGTGTCATGTTTTGTTCCGGAGCATCTACCTTACGTTCAGCTTCTACGCGCTCGCAATATTTATTCCAAGCTTGATCAGAACCATCGGTTTTAGGTTCAACACCATATACGATTTTATATTCATCCAAAAGAAGTTTTTTATTTGGATCTTCTTTAGGACGAGGCGCTTTTTGTACTTTCGGTTTTTCCGGTGGAGTAGGAACAATAATCGGCGTCTCATCGCGAACTACAGGTTCAGGCGTTTTAGTAGGAACTTTGTTTTTGTGTAAAATTTTATCAAAGAAGCTACCGATTCTTTCTTTCAAAGTTTTTTTAGTTTTAACCGGAGCAGCCGTAATGCCCACCATACCTAATCCCAAATCGGTTTCATTACGAACCATAGCATAGTCTTGAACAACAGTATCTTGTACAGTATCAATAACTTTTTGTTGAAAGACACCATCGTGATTAGCATAAGTCGTATATTGAGAACCTTGCTCAGAATGAACAGCCGTACCATTAGCATCCATCTCAGCATTGTAACTTAAAACACCATCATTTTGGTGCGGGTTACTTGCTACATGACCAACTTGGTTGATATCGCTGATATGATGATCAATCTGTTGGAAGGCTTGAATAGATTCGGGTGTAATGTTTACATCGTTTCCGCTGACACTATCAGCCAAAGCATTGACACTATCTTGTGAAATACCGGTTGTTTGGCTCCATTCGGCACCCAAAACCTTGTGGTTAGCATTTGAATGAATATCCGGCCCGTCTTGAACATGTAACAGGTTGTTATCGGCGGTTAATGCACCGGCGTCATGAGCCGCAAGCAAGTAGCGATATGGGTTAATATCAGTTCCGTGTTCGGCATTATAAGCATTAATAGCATCAACACGTTGTTGCAATAATTCCGGATTTTCATTATACCAAGAACCCAAAATTCTTTGAGCATTTTCTACCACCCCATCCTTATAGACAGTAACAGTTTCGGTCTTAACATCCTCTTTAATATGTTCACCAATATTTTCTTTATGTTGGAAAATATTATTATTGGGATGATGGTTGTTGAATAAATCAATCAGTCCATTAGCTGCTTCACGTCCCATAAAGCCTGCTGTGATGGTAGTAGCTGTTTGTGCTACAGCCCAACTAATAGATTCGGCCGTGCTTAAACCGGCTTTTTTAGAGTCTTGATAGTTGGTTACAATACCAGAAGCCGCACCGACAGTTAAAGATCCGTAACCAAGAGCTGCAGCAACACCAGGGTTACCCGTGGCAGCAAAACCAAGCGCAGCAGCACCCATTACGGTTGTTGCGACGGAAGCCATGTTTCTCGGTTCTTTTACAAATTGTAACAAACCTGCTTTTTTACCTTCTTTTTTGCGCTCTTTGCGCCAACGACGATAATTTCGGATAAGCATACTGGCAGCTAAGCCTGTACCTAAAGCGGCACCGGCAACCTTATTCATACCTAAAGTTGCTGCAGTCAAAGAAGCATCAGATGCAGCAATTGTAGCAACAGTAGTGATGGCACCGGATACTAAGAAAGCCGACAAACCACCCTTAATGGTTCGTTTCAGCATTTCTTTACGAATTTGTTTTTTATCAACTTTTCCATTTTCAGTACGATCCTTAGCGCGTTTGTCATATTTATCCACGCCATCAATAACCTTTACCGCAATGGCTTTATCACGACCAACTTTTTGCGCAATACGATTAGCTAAACCGGCAGTATCATTAACGGTAGCATCAACAGCATTCTCATAGCCTTTATGCGATATGGTCATTGGTTTTTCAATGTTACCCAAATCTTTTACAAAATCGTCTAAATATTGCTTGTTGGTAAATTGGTCTTTTTTCTCTTCAATGCCTTGAACTGTATTATCAGCAACATGGAAAGAATATAAGGTATTTGGCAAAATATCGCTGATACCGTCTTGAATTTCTTGCTTATCAGGTCTTTTATCAGCGGTCAAATTCTGAGCAATATAATTTTGCTTTGTGAAGTTAAGAACAGATTCAAGTTTAGAGCCCTCGGCAATTTTATATCCTTTTTGCCATGTATCGTGGAGTTGTCCTTTTTCATCCACAAATTGAGGTTCAATTTGCCCTTTTTCATCTAAGAACTTGAAGTTAGAAACTAGAGCGTATGCATCATCATTAAGCTCAATGTCGGCGACGTCTTTTTGCAGCTCATCATATCTTTGACTTAACTTTTCAGCATCTTTTTCGGTGATATTTTCAATATTCCATTCGCTGTCATATGCTTTAATCATCGGCTCAAGAACTTGTGAGCGAACGGTAGACATATTTTGCTTCAAGTCTTGCGCTTTTTGGTCGTTGCCGAGATATTTTGAACGGGCATCAAACATAATGTTGTAGCCTTCATAAGTATCGGCAATGTTTGTCACATCGGCAAAGAACAAACCTTCGCCACGAGCGGCTTGGTTTGTCAAATCATCGATTCTCTCTTCCAATTTGCTGATATCGGCTTTTTGAGTAGAAACATCGGCATTAGAATCATTTTGTAGAATTGCAGCAACTTCTTGTTGTTTTTTATCATAAAGTTGACCAAGCATTTTAGGTGGCGTAACCATAAAGAGCTCAGAATTGTGAAGCATTTTGTCAGTTACAGCATCTTCGTAAGCTTTAGTTTCTTTTTCAGAAAGAGCACGTAATTTGCCCAATTCTTCAATTGCATTTTCCGGAGATTTTATACCGTTATTGTAAGCTTCCTCTGAAATATATTTCAAATCTTTTAATGCTTCCAATTTAACGGTATCGAGCAAAAATTCATTTTTATCAGAATCAGCACTTCTATCGCGATATTCATCCATTGGTTTTTCTTGACGTCGCTCGACATTATTTTTGATTTGTTCTTCTTCAACAATTTCAATATGATTTTCGAGATCATCTGTTACAACATTTGATGTATTTTGATTAACGTCATCTATACTATTTTCATCAATTTTGATTCTTTTTACTGGAGAAATCGTTTTTTTGTCGGCTCTGTGATTTTTTACATCTTCTAAAGAAAATTCCGGATGTTCTTTTAATGTTTTTCCTAAAGCAGTTATAAAAGCTGTTTCTTCGGGAGAAAGTTTGGCATTTTTATCACCATAATAAAGTTCTTTTAATTCATCATCATGCTCATATCCACCAGAGAGAATAAAATCATCAAGTTCATCAAAATCATTGTTAGCATCGCTAAGATCATTTTCTTTTCTGCGGAACTTATATAATAAGGCTTCAGATTCAAAAGGAGGAATATCATCTACGCTATTGTAGCCATATTCATTTTTAATAAATTCTATAAAACCATCATCTTCTTTGATGTTATCAATATTATATTTAGCCATTTCCGTTCTCCGAAATTTTATAAACTCTGAATAAATAATAGCACGATTTTCTCTTTTTGACAAACATTTTGTCTATAGTTTTTCGTCTTTAATAAAAATGTAACAATAAATACTTAATTTTTATTTAGTTTTTGCATAAAAGGCTTGCTTTCGAAAAATAAAAAAACTAAATAAGAGGTAAACAAAAATTTGTAACATCTATATGTGAAGAAAATGACAACAGAAACAGACTATTACGAATTGTTGGCAGTTTCCAAAACAGCCAGTGCGGATGAAATTAAAAAATCGTATCGTCGCTTGGCAATGAAATATCATCCGGATAGAAACCCTAATGATAAAGAAGCTGAAACAAAATTCAAAGAGATTAATGAAGCTTATGAAGTTTTGAAAGATGAACAAAAGCGTGCCGCCTATGATAGATATGGTCATCAAGCATTCACTGGAGGAATGAATGGCGCTGGAGGAAATCCGTTTGGTGGTTTTGAGTTTAATTTTGGCTCAGGTGGTTTTTCTGATGTCTTTTCCGATATTTTTTCCGAATTTATGGGTGGAGGCAGAAGACAAGCGAATCCAAATGCACCGGAACGAGGCGCCGATTTACGTTATAATTTAGATATCACTTTGGAAGAAGCATTCACAGGTATTGAAAAAGAAATTAAAATTCCGACTACCAAAGTTTGTGAAGCATGCCACGGGCATGGAACCGCCGATGGTAAAGAAGCTGATATTTGTCCTGACTGCCATGGTAGCGGTAAAATCAGACGTCAGCAAGGTGGCTTCTTTATTGTTGAAACCACTTGTCCGAAATGCGGCGGGACTGGTCGTATAGTGAAAGATAAATGTAAATCTTGCAAAGGACAAGGTTTTATCGCTAATGAAAAATCCTTAAAAGTAAAAATTCCTGCCGGCATAGAAGATGAAACAAGAATGCGTATTGTTGGCGAAGGCGAAGCCGGCTTGCGTGGTGGTCAAAACGGAGATTTGTACGTTTTTGTAAATGTTAAAGATCATAAACTCTATAGCCGCGAAGGTGGCAATTTGTATGCTTCCGTACCCATTTCCATGACTACGGCAGCGCTGGGAGGAAAAATAGAAATTCCGGCAATTGATGGCGAAAAGATAGATTTAGATATTGCTGCTGGAACCCAAACAGACCAAGTTGTTAAAATCAAAGGTCAAGGTATGCCGATTATGCGTTCAACCAGACGCGGTGATTTATTTGTAAAATTGCGTGTGGAAACACCGGTTAATTTGACCGATAGGCAAAAAGAATTGTTGCAAGAGTTTCAGTCTATAAGTGAAGAAAATTCTTGCCAGCCTGAGGCTAAAGGCTTTTTTGATAAAATAAAAGATATGTTTGTGGCATAAAAATAAAAAACCGTAAGTGAAAATATCATTTACGGTTTTTTATTTGTTAAGTATTTATTTTTATGATAAAGTAAAATAAAAAATGATAGGGAGATAATGCCATGGATTGCCCTGAAAAAAGCTTTATCATACAATTAGGCGGAGAAGAGCTCTATCGATGCTGTCTGGAAAAAGATGAATATGGCGATATTTTCAAAGAAATTGGTCTATATATTAAAGAGCATCCTGAAAAAAGGCAAGAAACCTTAGATTATATAGAAAAAAATCTTTTTGAAAGGTTTGATAATAAGCCGTTGTTTATGGCTGCATATAAAGCCGATTATTGTGAAGATGATAAAGACCTGAAAGAAATTTGTTCTAAAGGAGAAGATATAAATCTATCTTATCTGATTAGTAGCAAAGCTTTTACTTTTGAAGGTTTTGACGACTCTGTAATTGATAATATATTTTTGCGAGTAGAAGAGTTAAAAGATTCCAATAATAAATTATATGGGTATAAAAATATATTATCAATAAGACCAACGGATGAAAACATAGCTCGTATTTTAAAACAGGGCGCTAAAGAAAATTTTAGGGCAACGCCAAAACTCAATTTGCTATCCGACATTGTAAAAAAAACAACAAATAGAAAAATATTACACACAATTGCTCAACAAAAAGAAGCAATAAATCAAAATACGGAAGATGATGTAAAGTACGAAATTTCAAAAATAGAAGAGGTTTTACGCAATAGAGATTATATCCAAAATACGCTTAATGAAAATTATCCCAATTTGAGTTTAGAAGAGCAAATTTTACAAGCGGCTCAAGATGCTCAAGGCAGTGAAGAAAAGAAAAACAGATTTTATAACTTTTTGTTATCAGAGGGAGAAGAAAGGGTTTTGGATATAGACACTAAAGTGATGCAATATTTGGTAGATAATTTTACGCAAGCCAATTTAGATGCCGTCAATGATTTAAAAAAATTTTACGGTTTGAAAGTTTTCATTGAGGAAGGAGATTATGCTTCTGGAGATGAAAACACTGCTAAAAGGCTTGAGTTTGATAGTATGGTCAGCTCAATAGATGATGAAGAATATTACAAGTTGCTACATACGGAAGAGTTTCTTAATTTCAAACCCGATAAAAGAAAAAAATATAAATGGATGGATTATACTTCGCTGGAAGATGAAAGTTCCGCTTTTAAAACATTAAAAAAATATAATTTTGATTCTTTGCTCAATGTTGCGGTAGATTCTTTTATCAAAAATCATGTTCCGCCGGAAAAAGCCAAAAACTTTAATATAAAAGATATATTTGAATTAATTGTTCAAGATGAAGGCAAGAAAGAAATTTATGATAGAGATGGAGATTATTTATTTACCAAAACAAGATATCATGTTGCAGAGTTTGATGCAGAAAGTTTAAAGGACGATGCCAGAAGCCAATTCTGGATGGATTTGGCAAAAAATCAGAAAATGGTTCAAGCCATTTCGGCTGATTTAAGAAAGAAAGGTGTTGATGAGTATACAACAGATTTAATTTGGTCAAATGCACAAGATGGCAATCCGCAAGGTCATGGTTGGGATAGAGTTGAAGCAATTTCATTCCAACTACATCATAACAGAGCTCTAAAAGATGGCGGAGAAAATAAACCAAATAATTTTGTTGCCGTTACTTCTTTTTCACATAAATTTCTGCATCAACAAGATAATCCGTTGGTAACATTATATAAAAATGAAAATGCCAAAAATCCGGATGATAAAATTATCACCACCACGCCATTGACGCCAAATGCCAAGCGTGTTCGCCTACGCATAGGCTTTGTAAATGAAACGGTGCACCAAAAGGTTAGATATTATGGCGGACCGAGAAAACAAAGTATATGCAAAGGTCTATTAAGAAATATGACAAACGTTGCAGAAACTACCAAAAAAGCCGTTAAAGAAAATAAGAAAAAAGAAGAAAAGATAGATGCTTTGTCAGAAATCATAAGAAAAAAATATCGAAAAACAAATAAAAAGCATATAGTTTGTTAATCAAGTATATGGTCAAGCAGACATCAGCTTGCTTGGTTCGAAGCCTGCAGATATATTTAAGATAAAAAAAAGAGCTCTTAGAAAGAACTAAGAACTCAAGAAACTGGCGCGCCCGGCAGGATTCGAACTTACAACCTTCTGATCCGTAGTCAGATGCTCTATCCAATTGAGCTACGGGCGCATCATCTAACGACAGAAACTTTAATACAGCGATTTATTTTATTTTGCAAGTAAAATTTTTATAAATTTAAAAGAATTTTAATCTATTTTGCATATTCTGCAAACAACAAAGAATTTTATTCTGCTCATAGTGGTTATTTATGCCTTGTTTTTTATAAAAAAATCTTTACAAAGAAGAATAAAGGTGTAAATAAAAATTATGAACAATTTTTATTAAAAGGTACTTGGTTCAATGAAAAATATTGCAATAAAACTGTCTTTAGCTTCCTTGTCCATTTTGACATTTGGGGGATGTTCATATTCATCAGATGCTCTTTTTCCATCATTAATCGGGGTCGATTCTGCACAAGAAGTTCCTGTTGTTAATGCAGAAGATGTTAAAAGCGCTGATATTCCGGAATTGGGAACCACAAACTTTCAGCCTTTGGAAATTTCTCAAGGCGGCAACACAGGTACATTTGTCGGACAAAAAGTTGTTACATTCAGAAACGAGTTGGCTCAATTGCAAGAATCCATCCGCAAACATAATGAAGAATTGCAAAAAATTCGTGCATCTGTAATCAACAATGCTTTGCAATATCACAAGCTCATCGGTACCATTGAGGCAAAATTGCAAGTTGGAACCACCCCAGGTAACCCGCAAATGTTTGGCATGTTGCAAGGAGCACAAAACAACATTCAGGTTATGAATGCCAATACTATTGCTTTGAACCAATTGGCAACCCGCATTGCATCTGATGCCGCAATGACCAATTATTTGTTAGATTCTATCCGTGCCGCATACAGTGTATCTGGTGCTGTGGATGAAGATCACCGTCAATTGCGCATTTTGGAAAATGAAACTAACCAAACTTCTATTTTAATTGGTAGTTTGTTGCAAGAAGTTAACTCTGATGCTGAACGTCAATTGCAATATATTGAAACAGCACGCAACTACATTGTTGATTTGAATTCAGCTATCAAATCTGGAAGCTATGGTGTAAGTAATGTTCCTTTGCCGGGAGGCTCCTACAATAGCCCTTCAGCAACACAATTTAATGTTAAATCGGCTCATACATCTGGATCTCCATTGTTTACAGCAAAATTCAATAAAGCAAATGTAAAATATCAAGATGGATTGAAACAAGCTGTTAGCAGTGCCATTTCCAGAAAACCGGGTGTGATGTTTGAGGTTGTAGCAGTTTCTCCTGCCAATGGAAATGCTTTGAGCAAAAATTCAGCACAAAACAATGCAACTCAAATCTTTCAAGAAATGGTAGAAATGGGCGTCGGAGCAGAAAGAATTAGTTTGTCTTCTCGTACAAGTCCGACAGCAAACTCTGCCGAAGTTCAAATTTATGTTAAATAAAAACAAAACCAATTCAAAATACCCTGCTTAAATGGCAGGGTATTTTTTTTAGAGAATAGATATGATTACAGCAAAACAATTACAACAAGAGCTACAAAACTTGGCAGACAAAAAAAAGGCCAAACATTTGTCCCAATTTTTTAAAACAGGTAAAGGACAATATGCCGAAGGAGATGTTTTTTTAGGGATAAATGTTCCAACAATTAAAAGCATTGTCAAAAAATATTATCAAGACTTGAGGTTGGAAGATATTGTTTCGATGCTGCATTCTCCATTGCATGATTATCGCTTTGCAGCGCTGCAAACTATGGTAATGCAATATGAAAAGGGAGATGACAAAAAGCAAGCAGAATTAGTTGAACTCTATTTAAATAATCTTTCCGGCATCAATAATTGGGATTTAGTTGATTGTTCTGCGCATAAAATTTTGGGTGCATGGGCATATAAAAAAAATGATACAAGTGCAATTAATATGCTTTCTTCATCCAAAATACTTTGGCAAGAAAGAATTGCTGTTGTAGCAAGTTGGTTCTATATAAAAAAAGGGCAATATGACTTAACGTTAAATTTAGCAATAAAATTTATAAATCATGAGCATGATTTGATGCATAAAGCAGTTGGTTGGATGTTGCGAGAGGTCGGAAAGCAAGATAAAAAAATTTTGCTTACTTTTTTAGATGAATATGGTGCCAAGTTGCCTCGCACGACCTTGCGTTATGCCATAGAACGTTTTTCTAAAGAAGAAAGAGAATTTTATATGCAAAAAAAATAGGAATAGTCAAAAGCTATTCCTATTTTTGTAACGTTAAGATACATTACATATAAGGCCAACCGATAACTTGCGTAATAACGACTTTTTCTTTATCCAAATTTAGAGTTTCGGCAACTTTATCCATATCAGCATAACCACGAACAACATTGTTCAAACCACGGCTGGCACAATAGAGACCAACATTCTGATAAGCTGCAGCGGCATTCATGGAAGCGCTTTTACTGTCTTTTCCTGTAAAAATAAGAGTTAAAGGAGCCTCTTTAGTATAATCTTGTAAATTGATATATTGAGAAACATTATCATCAGAGACAAATTTCAAAACATTTTCTTTGGCCTCATATTTCCAAACCGCACTGGCTTTAATAACATAAACATTCAAATCTTGCTTGTTTTGAGAAGTAGGAATAGTGCGCTTTCCGTCATGAGATATTCCCCAAGCGGCATAAAGAATATTGCTCAAATCTTTATCGTCAATGGCTTTAGCACTAAATTCACGAGTAGATTTACGTTGGGTAATTGCTTCCATCAAAGGTTTTCCGCCAGTGGTGTCAGGAGCCGGAAGTTTAATATCTTCAACGGCAAGAGCCGGTGTTGCGGTAAGTAAAAAAGCCGCAAGTAAAAATTTTTTCATATTAATTCTCCTTGTTTTTGTTTTTATGAAAATATCTTAGAGCAGATAAATTAAAATAAAAGCAAAAAAGAAATCGGTGGAAAAAAAGGAAGGTAAAAATAAAAAAGCTCCGCGGAGCAGGGTTTAACCTGTCTGCGGAGCCAAATATTAATCAGCCAAAATTTTGATACAGATTTTTACAACCTGCAATTTATCGCCATCTGGCAAAACACTTTCATCGTCTGTTTCAATGCTTCCACACAATGGGCCGTGATAAACTTTAGCCGGCACAAACTTCCAATGGTTTTGCGGAATGATTGTTGCTAAAGCTGTTTCCGGAAGATGATAAAATCCAATGTCTTTGGTTTCATCAAACGGAATTTGAACAATCATTTCAGTGCCTGACGATACCAGATACATTACTTCTATTTTAAAAAGTGGAATGTGAATATCGTGGAAGCGGTGGTGCACTTCTGGAAAGACTGCTTCTTTCTTTTTTAGCGCCGTCCGATCAATGTTTATTTTTATGCCATCCGCCACTTCGGTTGAGCCGATTTTGTTTCCGTTTGCCAGCATCTCTGCAATCTGTTCTGAATTTTCTGCAATTAGTTCTGCCAGAATGTTTGCAGCTTTACTTCTACCACAGCCATAATCGGTAATGATAAACGGCTTGGAGATATCCAGCTTTTTCTGTAGAGCCAATTCCAACAAATTTGCTAACATCTCGTTGATGAGCAAGTTTGCAGAAGAACCATAAGTTGTTGCCTGCGCATGTACAGATGAATAAACCTGTTTCAAATCAATACTGTTCTGATACCATTTTTCATAATTTGAAAAATAAACTTTCTGTAAATTTTCTTTTTTTGCATAATAGTAATGTTTTTAAATAATATGTGTTCTGCCAAAACATATAGCACAGAAGAGTATATTTGTTAATTATTTTGTCTAGAAATGCTTTTAGTAATCTAAAGGATTACCTTTCATGTCCAAACGGAGCTGATAGGTGTCATAAAGAATGGTCTCTTTAGTGATTTTGTTTTGTTCATTAAATTCAAAAACATCACAAACTTCAAAGGTCGTTTCTCTACCGTCTTTAACCACCCAGTGATAGGTAAAATGCTTAATCATGGTTGGTTTACCTTCGGTGCTGATTAAAGTGTTATGCGGAATCTGATAAGATTTTTCAACGTCAGATAAGGTGCACATTTTTTCAAAAAAGATTCGCGGCTCAATCCACCCAAGGAGCGGAGAATAAACTTTTGCCTCCGGAGTGAACAATTCGCACAATCCGTCCAAGTTGCAGGTAGCCAAAGCTTGCATATATTTTTTGATAACTTCTTCGTAAATTTCTTGTTTTTGCATAAGTTTACTCCTTCATTAAAAAATCAGTTGCAGTCCGGTGTAAATAATGAAAGCCACCAACCAAGCAATAAAGCATTGCAATAACACAATCGACAAAGCATAGCGCGTGCCAAGCTCTTTCTTAACCGTGGCAATGGCGGCCACACAAGGTGTGTAGAGCAAAGAGAAAACCAAGAAAGAATAAGCGCTGAGCGGGGTTAAAATCGTCGGCAACAGTTCAATCTTGCCTTCAAGCAGCACACCAAGTGTGCTAACTACGCTTTCTTTGGCGGCAAATCCGCTCAAAAAGGCGGTAGACAAGCGCCAATCATCGATTCCCAGCGGTGCAAAAATCGGCGTAATCAAGCTACCGATGCTACTCAAAATACTGTCCGCAGAGTTAGAAACCAAATTAAGACGACTGTCAAAAGAGCTTAAGAACCAAATGATGATGGTGGCCACAAAAATAATGGTGAAGGCTTTGGTGATGAAATATTTGGCCTTATAATAAATCAAGCGCCAAACATTTTTCAGCCCCGGCAGACGATAGTTTGGAAGCTCCATCACAAAAGGTACGGCCTCGCCGCGAAAGACGGTAGATTTAAAAATGAAAGCCAAAACCAAACCAACCAAAATGCCCAAAACATACAAACTGATAATGACCAAAGTTTGATATTGGGCAAAGAAAGCGGCGGTAAGCAAAACATAAATCGGCAGTTTGGCGGTGCAGCTCATAAACGGAGTGAGCATAATCGTCATTTTGCGGTCACGTTCGGACGGAAGCGTGCGTGCGGCCATAATGGCAGGAACCGAGCAACCGAAACCAATCAGCATCGGCACAAAACTACGGCCGGAAAGACCGAGCTTACGCAAGAGCTTGTCCATAAAGAAAGCCACACGCGCCATGTAGCCACTGTCTTCCAACAAAGAGAGAAAGAAAAACAACAAAACAATGACCGGCAAAAAGCTGAGCACACTGCCGACACCGGCAAAAATACCGTCTACCACCAGCGAGATAACCACCGGGTTCATGCCATAGTTTTGTAAACCAAGGCGCACTTCTTCTCCCAGCATATCAATCAGTTTTTCAACCAAACCGGAAAGATAAGTTCCCATCGGACCGAAAGAAAGATAAAAGACCAAAGCCATCAGGAGCAGGAAAACCGGCAGAGCCGTCCATTTTCCAGTCAAAATGCGGTCAAGTTTTTCGCTTCGGCTGCGCTCTTTGGTTTGTTCCGGCTTAAAGACGCATTCTTGACAAACTTGGCCGATGAAGGAAAAGCGCATATCAGCCATTGCGGCTTCACGATCCATACCGGAATCTTCTTCCATCTGCTCAACAATTTGTTCCAAAATGTCGGTGTGGTCTTTATCCAAATGCAAGGCTTTACGGATGGGTTCATCACCTTCAGTAAGTTTGGACGCGGCAAAACGAAGAGGAATACCGGCCGCGGCGGCATCATTTTCAATCAAGTGAATAATCGAATGAATGCAGCGGTGCAAAGCGCCTTTATCTTTGCCGTCACTGGAACAAAAGTCCACTCTGTCCGGTACTTCACGATAACGTGCCACATTTACGGCGTGTTCAATCAACTCATGCACACCTTCGTTTTTGAGAGCAGAAATCGGAATCACCGGTACACCGAGAATGGTTTCCAAACGGTTGATATCAATGGCGGCACCGTTCAGACGGATTTCATCCATCATATTGAGGGCAATCACCATCGGGATTCGCAACTCCAAAAGCTGCATGGTCAAAAAGAGGCTGCGTTCTATATTGGAGGCATCTAAGATATTGATAATGGCATTCGGATGAGCTTTGAGCAAAAACTCACGTGTGACCAGCTCTTCTTTGGTATAAGGCGAAAGGGAATAAACCCCCGGCAAATCGGTTACGGTAATGTTTGGATAGCCACGGACGATTCCATCCGTGCGGTCAACCGTCACACCCGGAAAGTTACCCACATGTTGATTGGAGCCGGTCAGTTGGTTAAAAAGCGTGGTCTTGCCGCAGTTTTGGTTGCCGATAAGGGCAAAGAGCAACGGCGCATCTTCAGGGATGACATTGCCGCTGCGTTTGAGGTGGAGTTCTGGATTCTCTCCCTTGCGGGCCGTAAAAATCGGAGCTTGATCCGGCGTTTGTGTTTGGCGCGGAGCGGCTTTATGAATATCTTTGATTTGGATGTTTTGCGCATCTTTCAAGCGCAAAGTGAGTTCATATCCACGAATTTTGAACTCGAGCGGGTCACCGAGCGGTGCGGTTTTTATCAAAGTGATTTCCGTTCCGGGGGTTAAGCCCATTTCTAAAAGATGTCTGCGCAAAGCGTCTTTTTGCCCCAAAACAGCCTCAATCACGGCAGTTCTGCCTTTAGGAAGTTTATCCAAAGTAGCCATTTTTTGTCCTTATTTTTACATCAACATTTTTGTTTAGCTCAGAGATAAAATTTCTCCGTCTTCCGGAATTAATATTTGCGCCGATAGATTATATTTTGCAACCATTTTTTTCACATCTTGACGGGTGAGCATGGCGTGCGGCACGGCATCCATATGGGTGATGATGATTTTGGCATTGGGCGCGGCTTGAACAACCTTGCAGATATCTGCTTCATTCATGATGATGGAACCGCTGTCGGTAAATTGCGCATCGGCAGCATTCAGAGCAATAACTTGTGGCTGATATTTTTCAATCGCCTGTGCCACTTTTTCAAACCAGATGGTATCACCGGCCAAATAGAACACGGGTTCATTTTGAGCCGAGAAGATAACCCCGCTGGCCGTGCCGCGCAGGTTCATCATATCATAATATTTTTGTGTGGTTTCGGGGTGTCCGTGCAAACAATCGATTCGCGTAAGCTTGGCTTGGTTAAAATCCGTGCCGTCATAGCTCAAAACCCGCACATCGGCAAAGCCAAATTGGCGAATAACTTTGGCATCGGTTTCATCTTGTGCCAAAATCGGCAAATCTTTGGGCAGAGCCTTAATGGCAAACTCATCCAAATGGTCGGGGTGCAGGTGGGTGATGATGGCGGCATCCACATCTTTGACAATCTCTTGCGTGGGCAAGGGGAGCTCTACCGTCGGCCAACGCAGATTGGGATGATGGCAGGCTGTGAGTGGCGGATAAGCATCTTTGGGAGCAAAAAACGGGTCAATCAGAAAAGAAGTGCCGGCAAAGTTGAGCTTGACCGTGGCACCGCGAATTTGTTGAAATTGCATTGTTTATATCCTTTCTAATCATCAAAGCGGTTGAACAAGTTTTTCAGTTCTTCAATTTTTTTGTCTTTATCTTCGATTGAGGCAAAAGATTGAGCCACACAAGTCTGCAAATGTTTTTGCAAAATGTTGGATTCCACGGCCTTGACCGCAGAACGAATGGCCCGCAGTTGATAGATGATATCCGGGCAATAGCGGCCTTCCTCGATCATTTTTTTAATGCCTTCAATTTGACCGACGATTCGGTTCAAACGCGGAATATTTTCCAAATGGTTGGGATGTTGTTCCATGATTTTTTCCTTCTTATTTTTTGTTTCCGCAGGTACATTCGGGGCAGCATTTGTTATCTTCGGTGCATTGGCAGTTATCACCGCAAGTGCAATGCTCGCCGCAATGGCAACCATCTTTGCCGCACTGACAGTTATCGCCGCAGGTGCAGTTTTCACAAGTACAATTAGGGTTTTTGCATTTTGTCATGATAAATTCTCCTTTAAGTCACATATACCCTCAAGGGGTATATATTAGAGATATACCCCATAGGGGTAAGAGTCAAGAATTTTTATGCCGCTTCTAGAAAAAATTCAACTTTCATGTCAAAAGCGTGGGCAATTTGGTGGAGGTGGCCGAAGTTGATTTCGGCGAGCCCAAGTTCCAGTTTTTCAATATAAGACGAGGGCACACCGGTTTGGGTCGCAAGTTCCAAAACGGTCATTTTGTGAAGTCGCCTGAGAGCGGATATTTGCTCCGCGAGAGCAATCTTGGTTTGTTTGAGGTTTTGACGGGCTTGTTTTTTGTTTAGCATATTTCAACTCCTTTTCAATTTTTTTGTTCAAGCATGAAAATACCGCCGAGAGAAAAACTCAAGGCGGTGGAGCTGAAAAACTGTATACCATCAGTCGTCCTTATTCGTCCTGCAAGCAGGCTTATATCGGGCACTCCACCTTAAGTGGATTTTTGGTATATTTCAGGCACCACAGGCTGTCTCCAACCTGCGAGAGCTATTGTAGAGAGAATGAGAAAAAATGCAAATATTTTTTGTGAACGAGGCACAAACCCTCCGTTCGGAACAGAAAGAGCATCGCGGGACGCAGGGCACGGCAGCCAGCTTATTAAAAACATACCGCCGAATGTAAAAAACACTTACGAGCCAGACGAACTTGTTCGATCCTCCTAACTGTTATAACAAAAAAAGCACCGCAAAAAACGCAGTGCTTTATGGAATTGGTGGAGCTAAGGAGGATCGAACTCCTGACCTCTTGAATGCCATTCAAGCGCTCTCCCAGCTGAGCTATAACCCCATTGACGTAATGAAATATAGATAAAGTTTTTTTTAGTGTCAAACAATTTTTTTATCTTGCGTATTTTTAAGCAGCTTGGTAGGCTAAAAGCACTAAGAAATAATTATCTCTATTAAAAATATTTAAGTTTATGTCTCAAAGATTTTTAAGAACAATTGCGTATTGTTCATTTTTGCTTATGCTGACAAGTTGTGATGGTGATTTTGTTTGGGTCAACAATCAAAAAACAGTTTTATGTTCAGCGTTGATAGCAATTTTGGTTATGTGTATAGGAAGTTTTTGGAGCTTATTACACAAAAAAAACAAAGAATGAATGAAAAAAGGTTCTGACAACAATATTAATAAAAGTTCAGAACCTTTTTTTATGAAGCCTTATTAAGAAAAGGATTTTTTGCTCCTTTCATCCAGCCCATAATCAGTTCTTTGGCTTGAGCTGATTCATCAAATTTTTCTGCTAAGATTTTGAAATCATTTTTCTGATAAAATTTGATAGCCGGTTGATTGAGGGCATAAACCTTGAGGTTGAGAGATGACTTTTGTTTGCGAGCATAATCCAAAAGCTTAGTACCGATATTTTGGCGTTGGTAACGTGCATCGACAAATAAAGCACCGACAAAATTATCTAGGAGGATAGAGATAAAACCTTTAAGCTGATGTTTGTCTTCATAAACAAAAGTTTCGGCTTGCGGCAGATATTTATTTTTCACTTCATCAAAATGTTTTTGCCAATAAACAGGCGCAATAAAAGCATGAGCTTTGATATTTGTTTCCAACCAAAGCTGCATGATTTTATCCATATCGGCGGATGTTGCTTTTCTAATCATTAGATATCCAAATCATCAACAAATTTTGCACGTTCAATAATAAATTTGAAACGAGTTTCTGGATTTTTACCCATTAAGCGTTCCACTTGTCTGCGTGTTTCAAAAGCCTCTTCTTTTCCTTCTTCGGTGTTGGTAGAAGGAATGAGAACTTTGAGTAGCATACGATTTTTCTTATCCATAGTGGTTTCTTTGAGCTGTTGTGCGCTCATTTCGCCCAAACCTTTGAAACGGCTGATATCAGGTTTTTGGTTGCCTTTAACTACTTTTTTCAAGATTCTGTCTTTATCTTCATCATCCAAGGCATAGTAGTTTTGGTTGCCAACCACAATTTTATAAAGTGGTGGGGTAGCGATAAAGAGGTGACTATTTTCAATAAGCTTAGGCATTTGTTGATAGAAAAATGTCATGAGAAGAGAAGCGATATGCGCACCATCCACATCGGCATCGGTCATGATGATGATTTTCTCATAGCGCAAATTTTCTTCTTTATAGTTATCTTTGGTGCCGCAACCTAAGGCCTCACACATATCTTTGATTTCTTGGTTTTGCATAATTTTATCAAGAGAAGCGCTGGCCACGTTCAAAATTTTTCCGCGTAAGGGAAGGATAGCTTGTGTAAAGCGGTCGCGTCCTTGTTTTGCGGAACCACCAGCGGAATCACCCTCAACGATGAAGATCTCCGTACCTTCGGCAGCCGCTTGAGAACAATCGGCAAGCTTACCGGGCAGACGGAGCTTCTTGGTTGGAGTTTTGCGATTTTGAACTTTTTCTTCTTTTTTCTTTTTACGTGCATCAGCGCGGTCAATTACATATTCCAAGAGAGCATTGGCGTTTTCGGTATCCGAAGTGAGCCAATGGTCAAAAGAGTCTTTAACGGCTTGTTCCACCAAGCGAACAGCTTTGTTAGAGGTAAGTTTGTCTTTAGTTTGACCTTGAAATTGTGGATCGCGGATGAAAACAGAAAGCATAATGCAGGCATCGCTCAAAAAGTCTTCAGCTGTGATGGCGGCAGCTTTTTTTACATTAGCCATATCTCCATATTCTTTTAAGCCGCGTAAAAGAGCTGCTTTAAAACCGGTTTCATGTGTTCCGCCTTGCGGTGTGATAACGGTGTTGCAGTAAGAGTTGCAAAAACCATTTTCATCTTCCGGCCAAGTAATAGCCCATTCAACTTTACCTTCATCATTAGCGAGGTCCGCTTCACCAGAAAACATAGTACGATTAATGGTAGCGCGTGCCCCAATTTGATAATTTAAGAAGTCGCGCAAACCATTCGGGAAATGGAGTTCCATTTCGGGAGGAGTAACGTCGCCGTCGGTTAAAATTTCAGGTGCACACTTCCAGTTAATATGAATGCCTTTGAAGAGAAAAGCCTTAGAGCGTGCCATACGATAAATTCGATTCGGCTGCAAATTAGATGTTGCACCAAAAATCTCAGGATCTGGCTTGAATGTAATAGATGTACCGCGACGATTCGGAGCGTTACCTATAAGCTCCAAAGCGGTTAAAGGTTTACCTTTAGAATATTCTTGACGATAAAGTTTTTTATCTCGAGCAATTTCCACGACAAGCTTTTCTGAAAGAGCGTTTACGACCGAAAGACCAACACCATGCAAACCACCAGAAACTTTGTAAGCCCCTCCGCCGAATTTACCACCGGAGTGCAACATGGTCATGATAACTTCAAGAGCGGACATATTTGGATATTTTGGGTGAGGGTCAACCGGAATACCACGTCCGTTATCAGTAATGGTGATGGAATAATCGGCATGGAGCGAAACTTCAATTTTATTGGCAAAACCGGCAACAGCTTCATCCATAGAGTTATCCAAGATTTCAGCAACAAGGTGGTGTAAGGCAGTTTCATCCGTGCCGCCGATATACATACCAGGGCGGTGTCTAACCGGCTCCAAACCTTCCAAAACTTCAATGCTTTGGGCACTATATTCCTGCACAATATTTGTTACTGCATTATTATCAAATAAATCGCTCATCTTACCCTCAATTTTTCAAAACTAGGGGCAAGATAGCGCAAACCCCTACGAAAATCAAGCCTTAAGAGCAAAATACAAACAAAAAGAAAATGTTTTTTTATCAAAAAAGAAGCTTTTAGCTTGACATTTGAGGTATATTTTTGTTTTTCTGAGATTAGGGTACATTTACCCAAGTACCTTATTGAAAGGTGCGGAGCTGTCAGAAGCTTTTATTCCTACGTCGGTGTGGATATTCACCGAAAGATTGACATATCTATATATAAATAGATGTGTCATTCAACATATCCCCAATCAAACGGTTGGGGAGCCGTAACGTATGTCCAGAGACGCAAGTCTTAAAGGTTGCGGGGTCATTGCGTAGGATGATTTCTGAACTCTCCGACCACCTTTGATAAGGTGGTTTTTTTGTTATAAAGACATAGGAGGAAGGATGACTACGCAATCCAAAATCTCCGTGATCATTCCGGTTTATAATGCCTCAGAACATTTGGCGGAATGTTTGGAGAGTTTGTTAAAGCAAACCTATGCCGACTTTGAGGTAATCTGCATCAATGACGGCTCAACCGATAATAGTTCGGAAATATTGAATTATTATCAGAACAAAGACAAAAGAATACGGGTTTTCAATCAAGAAAATAAAGGTACGGCAAAAGCGCGAGAACAAGGTATTAAAAATGCTTTGGGAGAATGGGTAGTTTATGTGGATGCAGATGATTATGTATCAGTGGATTATCTGCAAAAACTTTATTGCCATGCACAAAAAGAAAAATCAGACGCGGTTTTTTGCTACTATTATGAAGATATTGAGGGAAAGCTTAAAAAGCATAAAAAGAAAATCAAAAATATTAAAATATCGAAATTTGGAAAGTTTCCTTATGCTACCGGCGCATGCAAAATCATCAAAAAAGATTTTTTTAATAAAGTAATTTTTGCCTCAAACTGTTGTTTTGGTGAAGATAGTTCAATTTCTTTGCAAATAGCTTTGCAAAAACCAAAAATCAGTATTTTGCCGGAATATTTATATTTCTATCGCCGGCATTTGGGGTCGGTTGTTCTACAAAGAAATAATCTCTTTCGTCAAATTCCATCGCTTTTGCGAGGCTATGCTGCGGTTGAAAATTTTTGTATGGAACAAAATATTTTTATACCGTCGTTGAAGAAATATTTACGTGATAAAATGAGTGTTCATATTACTGAATTGATTTTGGAGGCAAGCCGATGATAAAAGTCCATTATTGCCACATTCCCAACTTCGGCGATGCTATGAACCCAATTTTGTTAGAACGCTTATTGGGAGAAAAATGTGTTTTTGCCAGTAAGTACAGAGCAGATATAATTGGAATGGGAAGTATATTAACGCCACTTTGCCGTCCAAGATTAGATGCTAAAATCAAAAACCTGTTTGCTCGTCCCTCGGTAGTTTGGACTTCAGGTTTCATCAAAGAAGTTAAGTATAAAGAAACTTTCCGCAAAAACTTGCGTTTTGCCGCTTTAAGAGGAAAACTTTCTTTAGAAAGAGTGGAGAAAATAATAGGGCAAAAATTAGATATTCCGCTCGGAGATGGAGGATTGTTGTTTTCTAAATTGTTAGATAAAATGCCGGAAAAGAAATATGCTATAGGCATTGTGCCACATGTGGTAGATATTGAAAATCCAAGGATAAAAAAGCTGACAGAAGTTTTGCCTCAAAGCATTTTGATAGATGTCCGGCAAGAGCCAATGAAGGTCTTAGAACAAATTGCCTCATGCGATTTTATCATCTCTTCCGCCATGCATGGATTAATTGCAGCCGATTCGCTCGGAATTCCGAATAAATGGATAGAAGTTTCTGATAAGGTTGTTGGAAACGGATATAAATTTCGTGATTATTACTATGTTTTTGAACACTATGAACAACAGCCGTACAGAGTTGATAATAAATGTGGAGTAAGTCTGAAGCAAATCAAGGATTGGCAAGATGAATACAGCTTGAAATTATCAGAAGTTGAGAACTTAAGTCAAAAGTTATATTTGGCATTAAAAAATATCAGAAATTAAATAAAAAACTCTTGCATTTATAAACAGATAGTATAAAAAGAGTCTCGAAAAGGGTGCATGGTGCGCCCTTATAACTCACACGCAAGCTGTGGGGGCTGCTTTTAAGCCTCACTCCGGTGTTGATTATCAACCAAAGAGCTTGCGGAGGTTTAACCGGAAAAAGGAAAATATAAATATGACACTTCCGACTTTTACAATGCGTCAGATGATTGAAGCTGGCGTACACTTCGGACACCACGCTCGTCGTTGGAACCCGAAAATGGCTCCGTTTATTTACGGCAAAAAAGATAACATTCATATCATTGACTTGCAAAAAACTTACCCAATGCTTTACACAGCATTGAACGCTGCTCGCGAAATCGCAGCTAACGGTGGTAAAGTATTGTTCGTTGGTACAAAAAGACAAGCTCAAGACATCATCAGAGAAAATGCTGAGCGTTGCGGTCAATATTATGTAAATCACCGTTGGTTGGGTGGTATGCTCACCAACTGGAAAACCGTTTACAAATCAATTTCTCGTTTGGTAAAACTCAACGAAATGTCTGAGAAAAACGCTTATGAAGGCTACACCAAAAAAGAAATCTTGAACTTGAAAAAAGAACAAGAAAAATTGAATGCTGAATTGGGTGGTATTATGAACATGGGTGGACAACCTGACTTATTGTTCGTTATCGATACCCCGAAAGAAAGCTTGGCTATTAAAGAAGCTAAAAAATTGGGCATTCCTGTAATCGGCATTTGCGATACCAACGCTGATCCTTATGCAGTTGACTATGCCGTTCCTGGTAACGATGATGCAATCCGCGCTATCCAATTCTATTCTGAACTCGTATCAAGCGCAGTTTTGGATGGTATGCAAGCAGAAATCGCTGCTCAAGGCGTTAAAGTAGACGAGATGGTTGAAGCTGCCGCTGAAAAAGCTCCGAAAAAAAGAGCTTCTAAAAAAGCTGCCAAAACCGAAGAATAATTTATAAACTTTAAGAGTTATAAATTCTATCAAAACGCGGCGGTATTTTAGAAAATACTAAGATACCGCCGCATTCAAAAATATCTGAAGAGGATTTTATTCATGACAAATATTACAGCCGCTATGGTAAAAGAACTGCGTGAAAGCACAAGCGCAGGTATGTTGGACTGCAAAAAAGCCTTGACTGAATGCAATGGTGATATGGAAGCAGCTGTTGACTGGTTGCGCAAAAAAGGTTTGGCTTCTGCTGCTAAAAAAGCTAGCCGTATTGCTGCCGAAGGTTTGGTAGCTGTTGCTGTTGAAGGCAACAAAGGTGCTGTTGTTGAAGTTAACTCTGAGACAGACTTCGTTGCTAAAAACGAACTTTTCCAAGAATATGTTGCTGATGCCGCTAAAGTTGCTTTGATGAACAATGGCGAAATTTGCGATATGAAAACTTTCCAATGCCCGAAAGTAAACAAATCTTTTGAAGAACGCTTGACCGATTTGATCGCTAAAATTGGTGAAAACATGAACTTGCGTCGTGCAGCTATGTTGGAAGTAAACAATGGTGTTGTCGCTTCTTACATTCACAACGCTGCTGGTCCGAACATTGGTAAAATCGGCGTTTTGGTTGCTTTGGAATCAACTGGCGATAAAGCTAAATTAGCTGAACTCGGCAAACACATCGCAATGCACATTGCTGCTTCTGCTCCGTTGTTCCAAACCATTGCCGATGTTGATCCGGCTGCTGTTGAACACGAAAAATCAATCTTTTCTGAACAAGCTGCTGCTTCCGGCAAACCGGCTAACATCATTGAAAAAATGGTTGAAGGCCGCATTCGTAAATACTATGACGAAGTTGTTTTGGAAGAACAAGCTTACATTATGGATCCTGATAAGAAAGTTAAACAAGTTATTGCCGAAGCTGCAAAAGAACTTGGTACTGACATTGTTTTGAAGGGTTATGTATGCTTCCGTTTGGGCGAAGGCTTGCAAAAGAAAGAAGAAGATTTTGCTGCTGAAGTTGCTGCTCAATTAAGCAAATAAGTCTTTTATAAAAGATGTCTTTCAGACTCTAAGCACCTCGTAAGAGGTGCTTTTTTTATTGTTAAAACCTTGACAAAGAACAATGCAAATAATAAGTTAAGCGGCATCAATTAACTATTTTGTTTTATAATTAAAAAAATCAAGTTATGGAAAAAGAAAAACATTTAACAGTTTACATTGGTTGTGTAGATAGTCGTTTTAGTGCAACAATCAATGGTTTTCATCGTTTTCAAATCAGTAATTATCGCATTAGTGATATTTTTTCCGATTTGCCGAAAGCTATTGAAGATCATCTTCTTTTTTGTCGCGTAAGCAAATATAATTATCCGGATATTTTAAAAGAAAAATATCAAATAGAATATAAATATACAATCTATGCGGCATTTGCATTAATTCCGGATTTATTTTTGCTTTCCAGAGAAACCAAGGTTCCCTATAAGCAATTAAGAGAATATGTAACATATACGCGAAGACCAAGCGGCTTAACATTTAAAAAAATTTTTGCAGGAATAAACCGCATAGGTGAAAAAATTTGCGCTTTGGAAGAGCCCGATTTTACGCTTTGTTCTAATGAAGAATTGCTTTCTGAATATAGTGGAATTTTATTGCATGATATTTTGTTGTACAAAAATGGCAAAGTTCATCCTCAAACAGAAACAACTCAAAAATTGTTAGATGCAATGCATAAAATTGGCAAATTATATCAAAATTTGACCTGGTGAGGCATTGTCATATTTGTTTAACAGAACAACTTTTGACAAAAATGGCAAAAGCTGCTATGATAAAAATGGAAAACTATTAAATATTATATAATTATGAAAAAAAACTTTAATTTTGTCATCATTTTAGCGCTTAGCGCAATGATGATGAGCTTAAGCTCTTGCGGTAGCTTAGGCGCCTATATAGGTAGCGGTACCGCAGCAGGCGTTGCATCTGATTACATTATAGGAGCAACAGGTCAACGCGGCGGTTTGATTGGAAATATGATAGAATCCGCAGCTGGATCTTGGTATGACGAGTATTCTCGTTGCACCATTAGCGTAACATCACGTGCCAATTGGTACACCGTGGTAGATCGCAATGGTGTGGCCAACGCTTATTATTTAGAGCCTCTGAACGAGGCTGTAAAATGTTTGCCTGGTGGTGCAGCCTTGCAAATTCTATCATGGGATAGCTGTCAACCAACCTTTAGAAAAAGGGATGAAAGGTTAGGATGGCTCATTCCTACTAATAAAGGCGTATATCAAGTGATAAACGGCAAATACGCCAAAGTCTATTAAAGAAAAGCCTTTAAGTTCTTTATTTTTGAACTTAAAGGCTTTCCTTGTTTTATAGCTTATGGGTGATAAGCAACAAAAGGTTTTTCATCGGCAAATTCATCGCTGAATTTTTTTTGAATAACCATTTTTTGATACATTCCGCCAAAATAAAGAGTTTTTTTCCAAATATATTTACTTTTATCTTTGACAAAGGTATCAACTTCTCGGTCCCATAAAATTTCGGCAAAAGGCTGATAAAGACGATTAAAAAGTTTTACCGGCCAACGTAGCGGATGCCAGATATAAGGTTTGTGATAATCAATAACAACCACTTTTCCGCCTTCTTTGAGGCTATCAAGTGCAGCTTGCATAATTTTGGCTTTTTGTCGGTGTGGCACTTCATGCAGAAGCATATATAAAATCACCACATCATAATTTTTTTGCAAGGGAATATTAGCATTTTGCTGAACATAGCGAATTTGAGAATATCTGTGGTCAAATTTTTCTTTACAACGCTTAAGCTGAATATGACTTATATCTAAAATATCAAAAATTCCATACATTCCAATTTTGGCGGCAGTCTCTTCCATTTGCCTTCCAAAAGTGCATCCAAGTTGCAAAACTTTGGATGATGGATAAATTTCTTTAAGCAAGGCATTGGTTAGTTTTTTGTTATTGCCAAGAGTAAGCAATGCCTGTACCCAATTTTTATCCGCCCAAGCAGAAAGAGCGGCATTATTATAAAAATCACCGTAAATTTCTTTTAGATAGAGGGGAATTCTTTTTTCTGCCATGTTTTATCCTGCCAGTTTTTGTTCTACATCCAAGATACTTTTTTGCAAAATATTCCGAACATTTTCTGCTTCCATATGAGAAATGGCGCCAAATTCAATAATACTTTCTTCCATTTCGGTGCAAATGCGTGTAAATTCAACCATGTCAAAAACCAAAGCATAGGCTCGTAAATTATGGAAACAAATTTGCTGTTTTTCAGCGTCTTCATCTTCAATATTGTGCAGATATTGATTAGCCTCAGCAATAAATTCTTGCCAAAGTTTTTGCATCTTACTGGAGCCAAAGATGCGTCGATATTCGTTCATGTTTAAGTTTTCTTGTCTATTCATTTTCTGAAATTATTCCTTTTTTAGTAGCTTCGACCACAGCACCGGTACGATTATAAACATTCAAAATTTTTAAAATTGCCGTTACATGGAGTTTGACCGTTCCTTCGGTCAGACCAAGTTCATGGGCAATAATTTTATTGGAACATCCCTTAGCCATAAGTTTAAGCACATCTATCTGTCTCGGCGTCAGAGAAACTTTGTTATCTTTGTTTTCAAATTCGGGGCTGATTTGTTCCAGAGCAGAAAACTGATTTTTAAGAGAATTATTGAGTAATTCTGGCGGAATATAAGCACCACCGGAAAGAACCAATCGCACAGCTCCCATAATAACGGCATTGGAGGATGTTTTCGGAATATATCCCGCAGCGCCGATTTCAATTGTTTTTTGCACAATTTCTTTATCAAAAACGGCAGAAAGAATGACAATCGGTGTTTCAGGAAGTTTACTGTGAATATACTTGAGAGCATCAAGCCAATTGGCTCCGGGCATGGCCAAATCGGTCACAATTAAATCAAATTTTTGTTCTTCTTCCAAAATATTGAAAATTTCGGAATAATCATGAGCCAAAGAAATTTCCACTTTTTTATCTAAATCAGATAAAATAAGTTCCAAACCTTTCAAAAATAACTCATGGTCATCAGCAATTAAAATTTTCATCTTTCCTCCTTAAACAGATTTCCAATCACCGCATATAGCTTGCCAACAAGATATGGCGGCTTGAACGGCTGTTTCTGCTCGTAAAATTCTTTTTCCCATGGAAACACCGCAAGCAAAACTCTTTTGGCGCAGCAAATTGAGTTCTGTTTCATCAAAACCACCTTCGGGACCAACTAAAATGGCCGCTGTTTGAGTAGGTGCTGTTTGAAAAACGGATAAAATATCTCCGCCTTTTCCGGTTTCATCCATAAAATATAAAGTTCGGTCATGAAGCCAATTTTGCAAAATTTTTTCTAAGCTTTGAGCATCTTCAATCAGAGGAATATCAAGTCTGCGGCATTGTTCTGATGCTTCTATAACTTGTGCTTCATATCTTTCTTTTTTGATGCGCTCGCTGATTGTGCGTTTGGTTATTGTTGGTACAATTTTGGCAACACCGAGTTCGGTAGCGCCGGCAATAATAAAATCTGTTTTATCTTTTTTTACCGGAGCAAACAATAACCACAAATCAGGACTATATTCCATTTCTCTGATTTTTTTTACAATTTTGATAGTGCAATTCTTTTTGCTGGCAGTGCAAATTTGTCCGATATATTCTCCACTCTGACCATCAAAAAGTTTCAATTCATCGCCTTCAACCAATCGAAGAACATTAAGCAGATAATGGCTTTGGCTTTCTTCCGGCTGCCATAAAAGCCCAATATCCAGTTTTTGATGTGCAAATAAACGGGTTTTTATATTTTGTTTCATCTATTCATCCACCAATAAAGACATTTTTTTCTTAAAAAGGACACGATATTTACTATCTTTAATTGAAATATTGTCTAAGAAAATACGCATGTTTCCTTCTGCAATGGTCTCAATAACCAAAGTACGTTGATTGTTATGAGCCTTGTTCAACAAAATTTTGCCAATTTCTTCATCCAATTCCACAGACCAAATGGCATCAGGTGTTTCTTTCAAATTAAATTGGATGGTAGAACCTACGGTTACACCTAACCTGCTTGGAATATTTTCTTGTTCAATGGTAATATGTCCGCTATAGGTCTTGAAAAGTTTATTGGCATATTTTTTTGCATAACCATAGCCGGCATTAGAATTTTGTTTTTTGCTTTTAAGAGAAGTTTTTTTATTATCTTCATCATCATCTTCTTCTGCATCTTTTGTTGATGATTGAGATGGATTTTTTTGTTCAGAAAGCCTTTCTGGAGATTTTTCATCTTCATCATCTTTTTCAGCATCAGCTTTTTTTGCAGATATAGACTTTTCTTGTTTGTCTTTTTTCTTTGCAGTTGAACTTTTTCTTTGTGATTTTGATGAATATTTTGCTCCTGAGACAAAAGTATCGGGTCTCATATCACCGGAAGATTGAACAACAGCGGCATTTCCGTCTGAAACAATAAACAAAACGGAGATAATTATAAGAGCAACAATCTGTTTCATAAAAAATACCTCTATGTGTAAAATAAAATCTTTCTCTTTACTATTATGCTGGAAATTATACAAAATATAAAGTAAACTTTTCGTTACGTAATGGAAATTTTTTTGAAAGACGGAATATGATTATTACAATAGACGGACCGGCTGCTGCCGGAAAAGGAACCCTGGCAAGCAACTTATCAAAAAAATATGGTTATGCTTATTTCGACACCGGAATGGTTTATCGCGCTGTTGGTTTGGAAATGCATTTGTTGGGAAAAGATTTGTCTGATAAAGAGGCCGCTTTATCCATTGCTCAAAATTTAACGTTTGAACATATGCACGAGCTGGCTCAGAACCCTGATTTTCGTTCTGCCTTAGGTGGAAAAAATGCCTCAATTGTTTCTGCTTATCCTGAAGTGCGTGCGGCACTTCTCAAAATGCAGCAAGATTTTGCTCTTCATCCTGTTTTTGCAGATGGAACTCCTGCAAAAGGAGTGATTTATGATGGTCGAGATACCGGAACGGTTGTTTGTCCTCATGCTGATGTTAAATTTTTTATTACGGCATCGGCCGAGGTAAGAGCAGAACGTCGTTACAAAGAGTTTTTGCAAAAAGGTATTAGTACCAATTATGATGAAGTTTTAGCTGATGTAAAGGCTCGTGATGAAAGAGATTCCAATCGAGCTACGGCACCGATGAAACCCGCCGTCGATGCCATCATTTTTGATACATCAAGCTTAAGTATCCAAGATGTAACTGAAAAAGCATGCGAGGTGATAGATGAAAAACAAAAAAATTAAAATACTTTTGGGCTTTCTGGTTGTATGTGTATTGGCCAGTGGTGGATATTTTCTTTATACAAAATATTACCAAAATCAAAATTCTCTAGTTGAAAATTCGGAAACTCAAATTTCTTCTTTGAGAGAAGCTATTTCGCTCAATAACATTGACGCAGTGGAGTTTTTAGTTAAAAACGGTGTGGATTTGGAAGCCCCGTTTGATACATCTGAAGAAAAGCAAGATAATGGTTTCACAGCACTAGGTTGGGCTGTTTTCAGTAATCGTCCCGAAATTGCAATTTATTTAATCAATCACGGCGCAGATGTTAAAGCAGAAGTTCCTCTTGGTAGTTCAATTCTTTTTTGGGCAATCACTTACAATATGGAAGACGTTGCTAAAGAAATTATAGATAAAGGCGGAGATATATACCCGCACAATGGCTATAATCCGGCTCTTCACGCGGCAGTACAAGGTCAAAATAATATTGTTTCTATGCTGGCAGAAAAGGGTGTTTATCCGGATGATAATCATGAAGTTGATGAAAATAGCCAAACTTCGCAAAAAACACTTGAAAAATAAGAATTTGCGTGTATAAATTACACAGCACAAAAGCCTTAGGGTGCGCTAAGGCTTTTGTTATAAATTTAACCCCGCACAAGTCCGCCCGCATTTTTTATCTTGGGTTGGCATTTTTTTTGAAATAATATTTAATGACAAATACAGAATTCCAAATTCCTGAAACTAATGAAAACTTTGAAGCTTTGTTGAACGAACAATTCGGTTCTCAAGGTATCACAGGTTCTGTTGTAAAAGGAACAATCATTCGCGTTACTCCTGATTTTGCAACTGTTGATGTTGGTTTGAAATCAGAAGGTCGTATTCCGCTTCGTGAATTCGGTCAAAATGCTGAATTAAAAGTTGGCGATCAAGTAGAAGTATATGTTGATCGTTATGAAGATAAAGATGGCAACATCGTTCTTTCTCGTGAAAAAGCTCGTCGTGAAGAAGCTTGGCACGATTTGGAAAAATGCCTCAACTCTGGTGAAAGAGTTAATGGTGTTATCTTTGGCCGTGTTAAAGGTGGTTTCACTGTTGATCTTAATGGTGCAGTTGCCTTCTTGCCTGGTTCTCAAATTGATATTCGCCCGATTCGCGATATCACTCCGTTGATGGGCATTTCTCAACCTTTCCAAATTTTGAAAATGGATAAAGTTCGTGGTAACATCGTTGTTTCTCGTCGTGTTGTTTTGGAAGAAACTCGCGCAGAAGCTCGTGCCGAACTCATTAATGACCTTAAAGAAGGTTCCGTATTGGAAGGTGTTGTTAAAAATATCACTGATTACGGTGCATTCATTGATTTGGGCGGTGTTGATGGTTTGTTGCACGTTACCGATATTTCTTGGAAACGTATCAACCACCCTGCAGAAGTATTATCTGTTGGTCAAACAGTTAAAGTTCAAGTTATCAAATTCAATGAAGACAACCAACGCATCTCTTTGGGTATGAAACAACTCGAAACAGATCCTTGGGCTGGTGTTGAAGAAAAATACAAAGTTGGTGAAATTTACAAAGGTAAAGTTACCAACATCACCGATTATGGTGCTTTCGTTGAATTGGAAGACGGTATCGAAGGTTTGGTACACGTATCTGAAATGAGCTGGACCCGTAAAAATGTACACCCGGGCAAAATCGTTTCTACTTCTCAAGAAGTTGAAGTTAAGATTTTGGAAGTTGATGCTGACAAACGTCGTATCTCTTTGGGTATCAAACAATGCACTCCAAATCCTTGGGCTGCTTATGTTGAAGAACATCCAGTTGGTTCAGTTATCGAAGGCAAAATCAAAAACATTACCGAATTCGGTTTGTTTGTTGGTTTGTCTGATGAAATCGATGGCATGATTCACTTGAGCGATATCTCTTGGGATAAAGCTGGTGAAGAAGCTGTTAAAGACTATACCAAAGGTCAAGACATCCAAGCTAAAATCATTGATGTTGATGTTGAAAAAGAACGCATTTCTTTGGGCATTAAACAATTGACCGAAAATACTTTGGCAACAGCTTTGGAAGACATCAAAAAAGGTGATGTTGTAAAAGCTACCGTTGTTTCTAAAGATGACAAAGGTGTTGTTGTTGAAGTAAACGGCGTTAATGCTACCATCAAAAAAGCAGATTTGTCTCGCGAAAAAGCAGGACAAAATCCTGACAACTTCAATGAAGGTGATGTCGTAGAAGCTAAAGTAACTTCTGTTGATAAAAAGAACAACAAACTTGGTCTTTCTATCAAAGCTTTGGAAGTTGAAGAAGAGAAGAAAGCTTTGGAAGAATATACATCTGCTTCCACAGGTTCTTCTTTGGGTGATGTTTTGGGCGAAGCTTTGAAAAAGAACGCTTAATTCTCACAAAAGCTAAAAAACAAAAAAACTCTCGGTTATTTGCCGAGAGTTTTTTTATATTTATTTTCTTTATCGCGGAGCATATTTTCCGCTTTGGAAAATAAGGATTTCCTTAAATCTTCCACGACAATAAACGTGCCAGCATAGCTCGTCTTTTGTGGTGGAATAATAGGGTTCATAATATTCAGCCCAACACCCGTCTGGAACGCAGTCCTCAAAATAGTAAAACGGGTCAAGATACTCATACCAATAGGTATTGGTACGTTGATCATAAACTTCATATTCCCCCCAGGCAACTTCGCTAATTTCGAAGCCATTGTTCTCCCAAGGTCCGGGAATTTCTTCTGCCCCGTAATAGGGGGATTCCAAACGGTCGCATGAAGATATAGACACCATACACAAAAGGCTGAATATAGAAATCAGCATAAAAGAAAAATTTTTTGTTTTCATAATTATATGTATTTAGTATTAATCTGAAGCTAAATATATCAGAATTTTGTCTATTTGTCAAAATATGTTTTATAATAAAAAAGGCTCTCAAAAATAGGAGAGTCTTTTTTAATATAACTCAACGTCGATACATTACTTCTCTTTGAGATTGTCTACTAGAGGCAGAGGAGCGATATTGACGTGAGCTTCGATTTTGTTTGTATTCAGAATGTCTTTGAGGATTTCTTCGTTCTTGTATTCGTGATCTTATCTCCGAAGAACGATAGGCAGGCTTTCCTCTATAAACTCTCTTTTCATGATATACTCTTCTTTCCGGAATATGCCGATATTCTCGGGAATATACAGGATGCGAATAGTGTTTATGTGGACGATAATGCGGTCTTGGGTGATGTCTCCAAAAATGCCAATTATAGAAATTCAACCGATGTCGGTGTGCAATATCGTAATGATAAGAGTAATAACAAGGAGCAGCGCTCAAGCGAATCCATCTACCATTCGGATATACAAAATAATTAACTAGATTTGCAACAATATACCAACCCAAACAGCCATTATAATAGTAAGGGCGATAAGAGGCAATTCTGCAACGCCACAATCTTTCATAATATCTGCGGTCAAAAAAACGCAATGTACGCACAAATCTGTTAGTGCCATCAACAATCAAATAAAGATTATTTGTTGCAGCCAAAATAGAAACTCCGGCTAAATGCCATTGTTCTCCGGTCAAATTGATTTCCGGTCCGACAACATAATCATATGAAGACTTTTCATAAATATCTCCATAATACTGAGCGGAGGCGGTTATTCCTGATAGGAACAACAATGCCAAAAAAACAAACTTTCTCATATTCTCTAAAAATTAAACATCATAATAAGTTAACACTTTAGAGAATAGAGAAAGTTTAATTTTTTGTCAAATTATTTGAATAAGTCTTGGATTTTGTTTGCAACTTCTTCTGCAACATTGAGGCATTTTCCACCTTTGAATTCCAATTTTTTAGGAGAAATGCACGGAACGGCATAATCGTTGTCATAAAGAGATTGTACAAAACGCATTTGTTTTGGTGTTAGCCATTCAAAACCGGTATAGACGTAGACAGGCTTACCAGTTCCGCATGCATCACAAGTCATGGAAACAGAATCTCCGGAGACGATAATGTTATCGGCGCAAGCCAAATATCCCATATAGGGGTTTTCTTTTTCTTCACCCCATAGATAAGTATAAGCCGGCACATCTTTGAGAATGGACATGATTCTTTCTCGAGCTTGTTCTCCGGTACGGCGAGAGTCGGTAATCAAAATAGAACCACCGATTTCATTTTTAAGTTTCAATACCTCATTGGCAAAACCTTCCGCATTAGCCATAGAAAGAGGCTTACCTTTAACGGCACCGCCGACAATAACTACTGTCCAGGGATGAGGTAAGTGTTCAAACACTTTTTCCCATTTGGCTTTAGCTTCTTTCATAGTTTTAATGCTGGTTCTGGTTGGGGAACCGATTGTGTAAACCATATTAGAAGATGTTGCTTTGGATTTATCATGCTCGGGAACGAAAATAAGATCAAAATCTTGCAAATGAGATCCGGCACCGGGATGTAAAATTTGCACAATTTTAGTCTTCCCGTTAGATTTCTTTTTTATCCAACGAGCAACGGAAGATGTGCGTCTAGATGCCGCAATAACCAAATCTGGAAAAGGTTCTGTTAAATTCTTTTTAGATTCATCTGTCAAACCAATAAGCGAAGCTCCTTTAATCCAGTTTGGCAGCTTGGCCCAACAAGTATATTCAATTTGTTTTTCAATAACTTGGTAGTCTTCTGCAGGCATATTTTGCAACACGCCTTTAATGGTGTTTACACTACCGATACGAGAGTCGTATAAAGCCCAAATAGTTTTTTTCATGTTTGATAACTCTAAAAAATACATAGTCAAAAGTTAATAACATAGTAATATTACATATAATAAGTTAATACAATCTTTTTTTTACGGAGGAAAAATGCGTTTTGTTTCGATTATAGCTTTTTTATCAGTAGCATTTTTGACATTTTCTGCCGAAGCTCAATATTCCTCAACTAAGAATGCTCAATATTTGGCAACGATTAAAGCTGTTGCAAACTATAAAATTAATGATGAAGAAGAATTTCGCAATGTTGAAAAATTGCGCCAAGATGCACGTTTTAATGAAAAATTGCAAAGTATGTTAAACAAGTTGCAAAACTCCAAAACCAAAAACAGCGATAATAAAAGAATTTTAAAAATTCTGGAAGATGCAGGTAAAGAAATTTACGATATATTAAAGTAAATTATCTAAATTTAAAATATCAAAAATTTTTGAGGGCAAGCAAATGTTTAATGCTGAAGAGAGTTTGCAACACATCAAAGAAATGCGATATCGTGTTATCATGATGAAAGATGGTCAACAAGCTGAAGGAATACCTCCTTTAGAACTTGATGAAGACAAAAAGAATGAACTTCTTGCGGTAAAAAACAAACAAAAAGAGATAAACGCATGATAAAAAAGTTTTTATTGAGCATAGCGGCATTGTCGCTTTGTTCCTGTTCATATATGCCAGATTTTTTTCCTCAATCCGAAAAAACGGTATTAGAAGATGTCGATTATGCTGATTATGCAAAAAATGTTACAATTGCAGATCAAGGCAAAGATTTTGTTATTTATGAATATCGCAATATCAGAGTAGATGATTTAGCTGTTTTGGCAGCTCTTTATTGCAAAGATCATGATAGCACAAGAGCTTATCTGGATAATATCACACTTTATCATAACAACGCCCGTCGTGCAAAATTTATGTGCCGCTAGAGAAACTCTCTTGCAAAAATATAGGTCGTTTCCTATATAAAATAGAAAAAGAACAGTTAATTTATGGCATAAACACATGAGCAAGAATTTATATCATATTTTAGGCGTAAGCAAAGATGCAACCGAAGCAGAAATTAAATCTGCTTATCGAAAATTGGCACGTAAGTACCATCCTGATGTTAATAAAGACAGTAAAGAAGCAGCAGACAAATTCAAAGAAATTTCCTGCGCATATGATATTCTGGGTAATAAAGAAAAACGTCAGAAGTATGATAATAACGAAATAGATGATGAAGGCAAGCCCACAGGTTTCGGTGCTGGTTTTGGCGGTGGAAATGCCGGTGGAGGAACATATTACAACTATTCTACCGGTGGCAATCCGTTTGGAGACGGCGCTCAAGGGTTTGATTTCTCTTCCATTTTTGGTGATGATATCTTCTCGCAATTTTCAGGAGGACAAGGTCGCGGTTTTTCAGGGTTTAGCTCAAGGACCAGCCGTCCGCGTAAGGGAGAAGATGTTTCATACTCCATGCGCGTAGATTTTTTGAGCGCAGCACAAGGCGCTGAGAAAAAAGTAAACATTGGCGGCAAAGCCATCAATGTTAAAATTCCGGCCGGCACGACTGATGGTCAGACGTTACGTCTACGCGGTTTGGGACAACCGAGTTTAAATGGTGGTGAAAATGGTGATGTTCTAATCACACTCAATGTTGATAAACACCCATATTTTGAAGCTCAAGGCTTAGATGTTCATCTGGAGTTGCCAATCAGCTTCAAAGAAGCCGTACTTGGAGGAAAAATTACCGTTCCGACAATAAGCGGTAAGGTTAATGTAAACATTCCGCCATACTCTACCAGTGGAGAAAAATTACGCTTAAAGGGCAAAGGTATTAAAAACCAAAGTGGTGTCGGTGATGAAATTATCACCTTGAAGGTCGTAACACCAAAAATAAAAAATGATGCTTTGGAAAAAGTTTTGGCATCAATGAATGATGAAACGATTCGGAGTTTTTAATGCTTCTGGATGCGCTTAAAGATTTTGAATGGCAAAATGAACCGGAAAATGTCCGCTTCAATGAAAAAGGGATGTCTGTTTTAAGCAAAAGCAAAACTGATTTTTGGCAGAGCAAAGGACACCATTTTCAAAAAGATGACGGACATTTTTTCTTTTGTGAAAGTAAAGGCGATTTCAGGCTCATTACCAAATGGCATTTGTCAGAGCCGTCAGATGCTTTTTGCCAAAGCGGCATTATGTTGCGGCTAGATGAAAAAAATTGGTTTAAATTCAGCCTTATGTCCGAAAACAAAGAGCAAGCAAAGTTAGGTAGTAGTTTAACCATAAATGGTAGTTCTGATTGGGCTGTGATAGATTTGCCTTATCCCATAACCGAAATCTGGTATAAACTGGTCCGCAATCAAGATGATTATATTGCTTACTATTCATTAGATGGTGTAAAATATTTCCAGCACCGACTATTTTTTATGCCGAGCGATTTAGGCAAAATTAAAGTCGGAGCTTATCTGGCTTCACCACAGCAATCAAATTTTGAAGCATGCCTTGAAATTTTGGATTTAGAAGCATAAGATAATAAGAAACAACCCTAGAAGGAGAAAAGTTATGGCAGCGGCAACTTACAGCACCACCAAGGTGATAAAAATCAAACATTTTTGGCTTTATGTGATTGCCGTTGTAGCGTCATTAGGCGGTTTGCTTTCAGGTTTTGATACCGGTGTTATTTCCGGAGCTTTGCTTTATATTAATGAAACATGGAGCATGAGCGCATGGGAGCAGGGCTGGATAGTTAGCTCTGCCATTGTTGGCGCCGTGATTGGTGCCGCTATGAATGGTTCTTTATCCGATATTTACGGACGTAAGAAGATTATCGTTGCCACGGGTATTATCTTTGCCATCGGTTCCATTCTGTGTGGTTATGCCCATACACCGATGGCCTTAATTTTATCAAGAGGTCTTATCGGCTTGGCCGTTGGTATGGTTAACTTTGTTGTTCCGATGTATTTATCAGAAATTGCTCCGCAAAAAATCAGAGGAATGTTGGTTTCTTTATACCAATTGGCCATTACCGGCGGTATTTTGTTCTCCTATCTCATCAATCGTATTTTTGCCAACACTGAATATAACTGGCGTTGGATGGTTGGAGCAGGTTTGATTCCGGCAATTATTTTGTTAATTGGTATCAGCTTTTTAGGCGATACGCCGCGCTGGTTGATTAGCAAACAAAGAGATAAAGAAGCCAAAGAAATTTTCAAAAAAATTAATCCTGACGATGATGTCGAGGCTCATGTCAAAGAAATTAAAGCCACTTTGCAAACAGCAGAAAAATCTGGTAAAAAACGCGTTTTCCAAAAATGGATGTTAATGCCAGTTTTTGTTGGTGTCGGTATGATGTTTATGCAAATCTGCACCGGTATAAATACCATCATCTTTTACACCACAACCATTTTCAAAATGGCAGGCTTTGCCGATAACATCAGCGCAATTTATGCAACGATTGGTGTTGGTGCCGTCAACTTCCTTATGACCTTTGTTGCCATTTTCTTTACCGATAAATGGGGCAGAAAACCATTGTTGTATATTGGCCTGTGGGGAATTTTAATTGCCTTGATTGCTCTTGGCTCATCATTCCACTTTGCCGCCGCTTTGGGTGACAATTTGAAATGGGTGGCCGTTGGTAGTGTGATTTTATACATCATGTGTTTTGCCATGAGCTTAGGTCCGATTGGCTGGATTATGGTATCTGAGGTTTTGCCTTTACAAATCCGTGGATTTGCCATGAGTGTCTGCACCGTTGCCAACTTTGGTTTTAACTTCATTGTAGTATTGAGCTTCTTGCCGTTGATACATCATATTGGTGAAGCTTATACTTTCTGGATTTATGCCGGTATTGCAGCATTGAGCTTGCTGTTTACTTACTATCTGGTACCGGAAACCAAAGGCATTTCTTTGGAGAAGATAGAAAAGAACTGGCGCGAACATGTTCCTGCCCGTGATTTTAGTAAAAAATAGTAAACAAAAAGGATAAAAGAAAAACCCCGCAAAACCGTAAAAAGTTTTCGGGGTTTTTAACTAAAGAGCTACAACTGATTATTCTTCAGTCGCGGGTTTGTTCTTATTCAAAAGCTTTTTGGCTTCTTCAGCAACCTGTCCGGCAAGTTCCTTGATAGCTTCACGCTTCAGGTAAGCTAAAACACTGCCACCAACTACTAACAAACCACCAACAGTCATTCCGATAATTGTACTCTTTTTCATAATCTGTAAAATTTAAAAGTGAAACAATAATTTAAAAAAAATAGAAAAGCTGATAAAAAGATAGAACTTTGACTGGAAATGTAAATACAGAATTTGAGTTAGGCACAAAAAAACACCCTCATGTAGGGTGTTCTTTATAAAGGAAATGGCGGATAGAGTGAGATTCGAACTCACGGTACGCTTTAGACGTACACACGATTTCCAATCGTGCGCCTTCGACCACTCGGCCATCTATCCAGCGACAACGACAATTAAGCATATTTGATTTTGAAAAGCAAGAAAATAATTACAACTTTACTAAAAAATATTATTCATATATCTTATCTCAGCAAAAGGGATGATTTTAATGTTAAATTACGTTTCAACAGTTTCAGTTTTTGAGCAAAAAGGACAAGCTTTTATCTTATCGTGGCAAGCACAAAATATGCCGCAAATGCTTGCCTATGAAATTGAAGATGAATATGGACGCATTATCAAAGGAAGTATAGAAACAACCAAAGATTTTACCTTGCCTAAACTAGGTGTAGGATATTATCATCTACGCTTGTTAACAGAAGATGATAGTCAGGACAGTTTATTAATTATTTCCCCTCAAAAAGCTTATGAAACACAAATACGCATAAAACCGCAAACACCGATAAATTCTTTGAAACAATTGCGACAAGTTCTGCAAGAAAAATCAGATTTGCATTATCTCTTCCCTTTTCCTCGCTTTGCCGATTTAGCAGCAATCTATCGCTTACACATGTTTGCGGAAAACAACAATGCAGATGTTTCAGAATATGCTCTTTTTTTAGCCTTAAAAAAACAATATAAAATTAATCGCGATTTTCAGGATTGGTGCAATCGTTGTTATGATTTTAACAAAATCAATTCTTACAAATGCAAAGAATTTGCGCGCCAAAATCAAAAAAGCATAAAGCAAGCGGCAGGGATAATTGCCGAGGTACAAACCTATTTACAAAAGAGCAAAAACTATCTGCATCGCCAAAATTGTAAGGTTATATCTTATCTTTCCATGCTTACCGCTGCTGATTATCAAAGTTTTGAAGGCTGGCAAAACAAGAAAATGCTGCTTAATAAGCCTTGCCGGAAGAATAAAAGTTATGTTCCTTACGATTCGCAAATGTTAAGAGATGTTTTTTATCATCCGATAATCGAAAAAATAAGAATTGCCATGCTTGGGGCAGATTTTTTGATGATAGAAGATTTTGAAACATTAGAACAAAATATTTGTGAAGATTTTCCTTTTCCTAACAAGAAAGAAAAATATGATACGGATGCTTTATTAGCAATTTTAAAAATTGAAAGCCGCCGTAGTCAATGTGCAATCATGGCAACGACGACTTCAGAACTTTCTGCAGACTTTTTAGCTCAAAGCCAAAACAGTGGTATCATTTTTTGTGAGCAGGAATAATCTCAATCCAATAACCATCAGGATCTTCAATAAAATAAATTCCCATCGCTTCATTAATAAAGCAAACACACCCCATTTCTTTATGTTTTTTTAGAGCAGCTTCATAATCATCTGTCTGTAAAGCTAAATGAAATTCACATTCTCCCAAATCGTATTTTTGCGGATGGTTGGGCAAATAAGTCAGCTCCAATTCAAAGTCAGATTTTTTGTCTCCCAAATAAACAATGGTATAACTGCCATCTTCAGCTTGCAGACGGTGTGTCTCGTGCAAGTCAAGAGTTTTGGCGTAAAAGTCGAGACTTCTTTCTAAATCAGAAACATTAAAGTTAAAATGATTAAACTTAAATTCCATTTTCAATTTCCTCAATCTTTTTGCGGTCATATTTAGGCCAAGCGCCGGATTTTGTGCAGACAAAAGCGGCAACAGCAACAGCATATTTATGAGATTCAAGTTGCGATTGTCCATTCAAAGTCGCTTGCAAAAAGGCAGAAGCAAAAGCGTCTCCGGCACCGATCGTGTCCGCAACATTAACTTTCGGCGTTTCAATCAAAGTGCAATCATGAGGAGAATAAATAACACTATATTTATCTCCAACCGTATAAATAAGATATTTGAGGTTATATTCTTGCAAAAGTTTATCACAAACCTCTTCATCTGTTCCTTTAAGTGAAAATAATTGTCTTAAAATAGCAAGTTCTACATCATTGATTTTGAAGACGTTAGATTTTTTGAGCAAAGCTTCAATCAACTCTTTGGAAAAATAATTTTGACGCAGATTGATATCAAAAACTTTAAGGGCATTATCTGGAGCAGCATCAATCAAAGTTAAAATGCTTTCTTTAGATTTTTCAGAACGTAGCGCCAGCGTACCAAAGCAAATAACATCACACTTTTTGACCAAATCAAGGGCATCTTGAGTTACTTCAATATCATCCCAAGCTACATTTTCTATAATTTTATAGGTAGGAATTCCGTTTTCAAGTTCAACTTCAACAGTGCTTGTTGGTAGTTGAGATTCTCCGATAATATATTTTATTTTGTTTTTTTGAAGTTCATGGACAATTTCTGCGCCATTATTGTCATTTCCAATCATGGAAATGGCATAACCATCGGCACAGGCCTGTATAGCATGATAAACAAAATTAACGGGTGCACCGCCGGCACGTTTGCCTGAAGGCAGCATATCCCACAAAATTTCCCCAATTCCGATAATGATATTTTTTTTCATCTTTCCCTCGATAATAGTTTGAAAATATTTTAGGAAAGATAATTTAAATAAAGATTAAAAGGGAGATAAAGTTAGATACTTAAGGGATAGTCCTCTCCGGAGGACAAATTGAAAATTTGGCGTCCCCGAGAGGACTCGAACCTCCTGCCCACAGTTTAGGAAACTATATAAACCAATGTCGCAATACCTTGATAAAATATTGATTTGCATTGTTTTTATTAGTGTCCGCAAGCTGATAGAATTTTCGGTGCCTTTCTAGTGCCTAGATTGCGAAGTATCTCTACTCCAAATATTATGTAGTTATATTAGTCAAAGATACTTAAAAATCAAGGATTTTCTGACAGTTCGCAAAGAGGTTTATTCCTTTTTTTATCAATAAAACATTAGACGAATAGTGTTTTCTTATTGGGTTATGCTTCATAATCCTTTAAT